>NZ_JBSFGU010000062.1:0-33336 GCF_053596725.1 Kitasatospora sp. NPDC001660
AACACACCCCCCCCCCTACCCCCCCCCCCCCCCGTCGGCCCCCCCCCCGGGGCGGCGGGGGCGCCCCCCCCCCCCCCGCTGGTGCAGCGCAGACTCCTGCTGCGCCTCCCACGCAGGGACGAGCTCAGCGACGAGTTCGGCAAGATGCTGCCGGGATATGCCCGATAGGGCGTGATGAGACAAGGCCGCGCGGGCCGATGACTTCACATCCACGGGCGCCGCGCCTCGCGCCGCCTACGCCTGCCGCCGCTCCCACTGCTCCTTTGTGATCTCGTACCGCACACCCCCGTGCTCGGAACCCTCGACCGCCATCATGTCGTCCGGCGTGGGGATGTTCTCCGCGAGCGTCATCCCGAGCTTCTCCATGACGTTACGCGAAGGGCGGTTCACGGTCATCGTCTCGGCCCAGACCATGCGGATGCCGAGCTCGGCGAACCCCTTCGCTAGCAGCGCCTGCGAGACTTCGGTGGCGTAGCCCCGGCCCCAGGCCGCCTGGCGCAGGCGATAGCCGAGTTCGGCCTCCTCACGCGGGCCGCTGCGCAGCGGGCGCAGGCAGAACCAGCCGACGAACGCGCCGCCGTCCTTCTCGTGCGCGGCGAACAGGCCGAGCTCATGATTCCAGCGCTCGTAGCCGGCGAGGATGCTGGGGATGGCGAGGTCGCGGACCTCCTCTGGCGGGGTTGGAGCGCCGCCGGTCAGGTAGCGCATCACCGCCGGGTCGCTGTCCAGCTCGATCAGCAGGTCCGCGTCGGCGGCGGCGAAGGGGCGGAGGGTCAGGCGCTCGGACTCGAGGTAGGTGGTCACGTGAGGATCATGGCCGAGACGGGTCGGACGGGCCAGGGAGTTTTCGGGCCGCGTCTGTCACCGGGTGGCGTGCTGGAGGAACAGCAGCATGACACGGCCGCCTTCACGTCACGCCCGAGGACCCGCCTGTATCGCTCCCCAAGTCGTAAGGGCTCGCAGAGAATCTACGTGTTGCTTCCGGCTCGGCGGCTCCTTGATGTGGTGTGCGCGCCTCCGAGTCGATCAGCAGCCAACTCGCCCTGAAGTTCGTCGTGTTGTTCCCGCACCTTGATGAGCGCCAGCGGCGTCTGCTGATGGCAGCCGAGGCCCGGCTGCTGGGGCACGGCGGCATCCGCGCCGTCGCGCGGGCGGCCGGGGTCAGCGAGACGACCGTCCGCAAAGGCGTGGACGAGCTGGAATCCGGCGCGGAACCGCTGGGCAGGGTCCGCCGACCCGGCGGCGGACGCAAGAAGGCCGCGGCGACGAACCCGGGTCTACGGCCCGCGCTTCTGGCCCTGGTCGAGCCCGACGAGCGCGGCGATCCGATGTCACCGCTTCGCTGGACGACCAAGTCGACCAGGAGGCTCGCCGACGAGCTGACCCGTCAGGGGCACCGAGTCAGTGCCGACACGGTGGGTGACCTGCTGCGGGAGGAAGGCTTCAGCCTGCAGGCCAACGCCCACCGCGCACGGGGTGAGAGTGGAGGTGGTCAAGCGCACCGACGGAACCAAGGGGTTCAGGGCACTGGCGCGCCGATGGGTGGTGGAACGCACGCTCGGCTGGCTCTCGCGCTCGCGGCGCCTGAACCGCGACCACGAGCGCCGCGACGACCACCACGTGCAGATGGTGTGGTGGGCCGCCTCGATCACCCTCAGCCGGCGGATGGCCCGCCAGCGCCTGCACTGGCCCGAGTTCCGCCGGAGCCGGCTCGGGACGCCGGGCCCGGCGCGAGGATGAACAACCCGCCCGGCACCCGCTCCAGCCAGCCCCGCGCCTGCAGCGCATACGCGCGGTGACGGACCTTCTCGATCTCGTTCAGCCGCTCCGCGTCCCGCCCCAGCGCGACGGTCAACGCCTTGACCGCCACCGGGGCACCCGCACCCGCGACCCGGCTGCGTGACCTCGCCCGCGCCGGCGACTACGCCTACTACGTCGACATCGCCCACCACATGGCTGGCCAGCACCCTGACGCCCCCTCGGGCGTCCGCTGGCTCGACAGCGAGGAGACGGTGCGCGCCAGGTGGCGGGCCCTGGTCACCAGCCGTCAGGAAGGTTCGCTCACCGGCCAGTAGGCCCCGCTTCGCCCTCGCCTCAACACGCGGGCACATCGGGCTACGGCCGAACCTTCACCACTTTGTCGACCCGCTCAACCGAGGCGAACCACGACTGGACCCGGCGGTCCACGAACCCAACAACCTGGATCATGTCGCTGCGCCGGGCGGCCAGGTCCTGGGAGCCTGCCTCGCGGTAGACGAACAGGTGGTCGGTTGAGAAACGGATCCGGTCGACCAGTCGGCCGAGCGGGGAGACCGGGCCCATGCCCGACACCCGCTGAGTGCGGGTCGGGCAATACGTCGTCTGCTCCGGGGCGCGGCGGATGCTGTTGCGGGCGATGCCTGCTGACCTGTACCGACCAGTCCACAGACGGAGATGCCGATCATGTTGCGAATCCCTGTCCTCGCCGCGCTGCTGAGCCTCGCCTGTTGCGGCGCGGCCGCCGGCGTGCCACAACCGGGAACCGCCGTCGATCAGACGGCTTCCCCCACCTCGGCCGGCTGTCTGACCCCGCCGCCGGTCGCTCCGGGTGAGACCGCGACGCTGACGCTGACGTCCGGCGGGCAGCAGCGGAGCTACCTCGTCCACGTACCCGCAGGCTACCGGAGCGCCGATCGGACACCGTTGGTCCTGGCCTTCCACGGTTCCGGTGAGAGCGACACGCAGATCGAGTCGTACAGCGGTCTGTCGGCCCTGGACGCCATCGTGCTGTACCCCGAGGGGACCATCGGAACCAACGGCGAGACGTCCTGGGAAGGCGCGCCCTACTCGTCGGGCGTCGACGACGTACGGTTCGTCCAGGACCTGCTTGCCCGGACGCAGCAGCAGTTCTGCGTGGACCAGGGCCGGATCTACGCGACCGGCAAGTCGAACGGCGGCGGCTTCACCGCCCTGCTCGCCTGCCGGCTGCCGCGCCGGATCGCCGCCTTCGCACCCGTCGCGGGCGCCTACTACCCGGAGACGACGCAAGGCTGCCGGACGAGCCCGCCCGTGCCGATGCTCGAGTTCCACGGCACCGCGGACCCGGTCATCCACTACGACGGGGGAACCAGCCACGGCGAGCAGTATCCTTCGATCGCCCAGTGGCTGAGCACCTGGACCGACAAGGACCGGTGTTCGGCGGAAAGCCGGCGCAGCATCGGCTCGGACGTGGTCGAGTTCGACTGGACGCCGTGCGTCCGGGGCACCGAAGTCACCCACTACCAGGTCATCGGCGGCGGCCACACCTGGCCCGGCGCGGTGGCGCCCAGCGGCCCGGGGCACACCACGCAGACGATCTCGGCGACCGCGGTCATGTGGGAGTTCTTCACCCGGCACCCGCTCGACCGGCCGGCACACCCGGGCGGGTGGTGACGAACAGAGAAGCCGCCGCTCGCGCGTTCACCGGTCCCGCCCTCCCGGCAAGGGCGGGTCCGGACCGCGTGCGCCTGGTGGGGAACGCACGGGCGAGGAGGGATCCCGGGCCCTGCCCGCGCACCGCGTGTCGTGTGAAGGGACTTCGGCCCTGGCCGGTGGCAGCTCACGGTTCACCGGAGCAGCGGGATCTCGCCGAGCTCATGGACGGAGCAGAGCGGGGTCCCGCCCACGGCCATCTCGAAGAGCGCCCCGGAACGATTGCCGCTGACCGTCCTGACCCACTGCCAGCCGTGGGCGCGGTAGTAGGCGTGCAGGTCCGCGTTGTCGCTCCAGGCGTTGGCGCGGACCAGCTCGGCGCCCGCGCCTGCGGCCCGCCACCGGGCCCAGCCGGTCAGGCGTGCGCCGATGCCCCGGCCCGCGTACCGGCGGTCGACGATGAAACGGCTGAAGTACCGTGCGGGGTCCGCCAGTTCCCATGGTGTCCAGAGCAGGCGACTCCCGGTCGGCCGATCCGTTACGGTGGCCACCGGCGCTTCTGCGGTCGGTAAAATCGACGAACTGCACAACATCTCCCTGTCCAGCCGCTCCGGCGCGGAGGTCGCCGACACCCTCAAGTACTTCTCCGAGCGCATCCCCGCCACGTTCGTCTACGCGGGCATCGACATCGAACGCAGCAACCTGCTGTCGGGCATCCGCGGCGCCCAGATCGCCGGCCGCTTCACCCTCCTACCCACCCGCCCCTTCCCCTACGGCGCGGAATGGACCGGCCTGGTCGCCACCCTGGAGGAGAACCTCCTGCTCCACGACCACCAACCGGGCACACTCGTCGGCCTCGACCGCCACCTCCACCACCGCACCGGCGGCATGATCGGCGCACTGTCCCACCAGATCCGCGGCGCGGCCATCGACGCGATCCTCACCGGCACCGAGAAGATCACCAAGGAGAGCCTGGACGCCGTCCCGCTCGGCCACACCGCGCAGACCAACGCCCGCAACACCACCTCCAGCGGCCGCCGGTGAACACTCCGACCACCCAGCCTCCGCTGCGGCCGCTGCCGGTCCGGGTCCGTCCCCACCTCGGCGAGGGCACCGACTCCTACCTGCGCCGCCTCGCGCGAGCCAACCACCTCAAGCCCAGCTACCTCAACAGCCTGGTCTGCCCGAGATCCCGCCACGGGAAGCCCGACATCGTCCTCCTCGCCCAGCTCGCCGACCGGTCAGCCGCCGACCTGCGGCGAGCATTCGCCGACGGCCCCGGAAAGGCCCGGCCCGCCAAGCCACAGCCTGTATCCGGAGAGCCGACCCTGTACGACGTCGAGCTCCTGCTCCTGACATCCGACCTTCTGCACGACGGTGCCCCCCTGCGACTCGCCGCCCAACGGCGCGGCCTCGGCCGCAAGACCGTCCGCAAAGCCCTCCAACGTCAGGAGCCCCGCCGATTCTCACGAAAAGTGCCTGGCTGGGAAGTTCGCCGGAATCTGATAGACGCCATGGCCGCAGACGGACTCCCCACAGCAGAGATCTGGGCCCGGATGATGGACGACCACGACACGCCGCTCACCTACCCTGCTACCCGCGCTGCCGCGGTGACACTGACCCGCAGCGGTGCCCGAACCACCTCGGGGGCCGGCTCAGACCGCCGGCTGCCAGCCGAGCGCGGGAGCGAGTCGGGTGGCGATGTCGGTGAGGATCTGCGCGTAGTCCTCGTACTCGAACGTGAACGGCAGCGCGAAGGCGACCTCGTCGACCTCCCGGAACGCGGTGTGGGAGTACAGCCGTTCGGCGATCTCCGCGGATGTCCCGATCAGGTCCGGTGCGAAGACCGTCCGGGCCGGTCCCAGCGGGGCGGCGGTGCGCGGGGTCCGGCTGCGCACGTACTCCTGGTACTTGGCGCGCTGCTGCGGCGAGGCACTGTCGGTGGGGATGACCACCAGCCCCTGCGAGACCCGGGCTTGCGCGCCTGCGGGACGGTGGGCGCGGAAGGCGGCGATCTGCGCGCGCTGGATCTCCGCGAAGTCGTCCGACTCCTCCGCCCGCACCACGTTGCTGGTCAGCAGGCGCAGCCCCTGCTCCCCCGCCCAGCGGGCCGAGCGCAGGCTCCCGCCGCCGTACCAGATGCGGCTTGCCAGACCCGGCGACACGGGCTGGACCCGGTCGGAGTACACTTCGATTCCCTCGACTCCGCTGAAGGTCGTGGCCGCCTCACCGCGGATGAAGGCCAGCAGCCGCTGCGCCCGCTGGTAGCTGAAGTCCTCGGCCTCGGCGGTGTCGGGGTGGAGGGCGGGCGCGACCCGGTCGTAGTGTCCGGGCCGTCCGACGCTGATGCCGGGGTTGAGCCTGCCACCGGACAGGAGGTCGACGGTAGCCAGGTCCTCGGCCAGCCGCAGCGGGTTCTCCCAGCCCAGCGGGATGACCGCCGTGCCCAGGTGGATGCGGTCGGTACGCTGGGAGGCCGCCGCCAGCACGGCGACGGGCGAGGATATTCCGTACTGCAGATGGCGGTGGCGCACCCAGGCGCTGTCGAATCCCAGTTGCTCGCCGAGTTCGATGAGCCGGAGCGTCGACTCGTGTCCCTGGCCGGGATCGGCCGGGTCGAACAGCCCGATGGTCAGGAATCCCAGCTTCCGCAGGGGCTGCGAAGGCGACGGCACCGGGTTCCCCCCGTTCTCCACGGCCGGCTTGCATCGAGCGGCGCGGTTCGGCTTTCACGGCCGGTTCCGATCACCGGCCGCCGGCCCAGACTCACACATTGGCCGACGGCGCTCAACTGCCTCCCCGGAAGGGTAATCCGAGGCAATACTCACGTAACGTCCCCGCAGAAGTGCGGTTCGGCCAACGCCGGACAGGGCCGCCGGCCGGCGCCGGGTGAGCGTTCCGGCCGACCGCCCCGCCAATACCCTCGGTCGGTCACTCGAACGCGGCGGCGGCCTCCCGTAGGGCCCGGGCGACGGTCTCCGGGTCGTAGGGGGCGGGTTCGCCTGGCAGGTAGGTGACCGAGCGGAGGTTGCCGGTGTAGCGGAAGCTGCGGTGGCGCTCGTACAGCGGCCAGGAGACCGGGGACTTGCGGTCGACGCCGACGCTGATGCCCTGGAAGGGGGCCATGCCGATCAGCTGGTGCACCGGGCCGAGGTCACCGGTCTCCGCGCCGTCGACGAGCAGGCGGAACTCCCACTTGAGGTCCGCCACCGCCGTCGCCTCGACGCTCACCACCCGTGCCCCGGGAGCGAGTTCGCCGCCGTCCGCCTCGTACAGCTCGCCGTACTCGTTGTAGGCGAAGCGCAGCCGCCCGTTCTCGACGTAGAGGCTGTAGCCGCCGCCCTGGTCGCCGTGCGAGACGAGCACGCCCTGGTCGTTGGCGCGGTGCTCGGCGAGGTCGACCGCGATGTCGAAGGAGCGGAAGGAGATCAGCCGGGAGGAGCGGTAGCGTTCCAGCTCGGGCGTGCCGGCGAGCAGAGTGAGCGGCTGCCGCAGCCGGGCATCCTCGGGGTGGCGCAGGGCGAGGGCGCCGGAGCCGTCGGCGAGCGGGAAGACGCCGTTGCGCCAGGCGGCGTTCTCCCAGGCTTCGGCCAGTTCCTTGACCACTTCCGGGTATTCACCGGAGACGTCGTCGATCTCGGTCGGGTCGGTGCGCAGGTCGTACAGCGCCCACTCGCCGTCGTCGTACGGGGTGCCGAGGCGGTGCAGGGTGACCAGCTTCCAGCCGTCGCGGTAGTAGCTGCGGTTGCCGGTCATCTCGCAGTACTGCTCGCTGTGGGTGCTGTCGGCGTCGGCGTCGCGCAGGACGGCAGCGAAGCTGACGCCGTCGAGCTCCTGGACCGGCCGGGCGTCGCGTTCCTGCGGCCGCTGCACGCCGGCCAGGTCGAGCAGGGTGGGGAGGATGTCGGTGACGTACTGGTACTGCTCGCGGACTCCCGTGTCGCCGTCAGCGCGCGGCAGGCCGGCGGGCCAGGAGAGGACGAAGGGGACGCGGACGCCGCCCGCGTAGGTCTGGCCCTTGTAGAAGCGGAAGGGGGTGTTGGAGGCCATGCCCCAGCCGCGCGGGTAGTGCACCAGGCTCTGCGGGCCGCCGATCAGGTCGATCTCCCGTTCGACGTCGGGGTTCCAGTCGTCGGGGAGGTTGGGGTGGTGGACGAAGCGGCTGAAGTAGCTGCGGGTGCCTTCGGGGCCGCCTTCGCCGGTGCCGCCGTTGTCGGAGGTGAACAGGACGATGGTGTTGTCGAGTTCGCCGAGGGCGGCGAGGGTGTCGGTGAGCCGGCCGAGGTTCTGGTCGACGTTGTCGACCATCGCCGCGTACACCTCCATGTAGCGGGCGTACAACTTCCTCTGCACGTCGGCGAGTTCGTCCCACGGTCCGACCTCGAAGCCCTGCTCGGCGTTTCGTTCGGGCAGCCGGGTGCCCTCGGGGAAGTGCCCGGCGGCGAGTTGGCGGGCGAAGCGGGCTGCGCGCAGTTCGTCCCAGCCGCCGTCGTAGCGGCCCTTGTGCCGGGCCAGGTCCTCCGGCTTGGCCTGGAGCGGGCCGTGGACGGCGTTGTGGGCGAGGTAGAGGAAGAAGGGCTTGTCGGCGTCGTGTGCGCGCAGCGACTTGACCATGGCGATGGCCTGGTCGGTGATGTCGTCGGTGTAGTAGTAGCCGTCGGGGAACTCGTCGAGGTCCAGCGGGCTGTTGTCACGCACCAGTTGGTGCGGGTGGAAGAGGCTGGTGAGGCCCTCCAGGACGCCGTAGTACTGATCGAAGCCCTTCTGAAGCGGCCAGTTGGAGCGGTCGTTCGCCGCGTTGGAGGCTGAGTCGCGGGTGAGGTGCCACTTTCCGACGGCGTACGTGGCGTAACCGGCGTCGTGCAGCAGCTCGGCGAGGGTCGGGATGTCGCCGGACACCTCCATGCCGTAGCCGGGGAAGCCGGGGTCGGCGTTGGCGACGAAGGAGTAACCGACCCGGTGCGGGTTGAGGCCGGTGAGCAGCGCGGCGCGGGCCGGAGAGCAGAGCGGCATGGTGTGGTAGTTGGCGAGCCGGACGCCGCCCGCTGCGAGGCGGTCGAGGGTCGGGGTGGGGATCTCCGAGCCGAACGGGCCGATGTCGCTGTAGCCCATGTCGTCGATCAGGACGACAACGATGTTGGGTGCGCCCCGACGGGGCCGGGTGCGGGCGGGCCAGGCGGGGACGGAGTCGCGGAAGCTGCGGCCGATGGTGCCGGGGAAGCCGTCATAGGGGTCGGGGCGGGTGGTCATACGGTGCTCCGGGTAGCCAGGTGTGGTACGGCAGCCAGCAGGCCGGCCGTGTAGGGGTGCTGCGGGTCGGTGGCGACCTGGTCGGCGGGTCCGGTCTCGACGATCCGGCCGCGGTGCATGACGGCGATCCGGTGGCTGACCTGGCGTACCACGGCGAGGTCGTGGGCGATGAAGAGGATCGCCAGGCCGAGTTCGCGCTGCAGGCGGGTGAGCAGGTCGAGTACCTGGGCCTGGACCGAGACGTCGAGGGCGGAGACCGGCTCGTCGCAGATCAGGACGCTCGGCTGTGGTGCGAGGGCCCGGGCGATGCCGATGCGCTGGCGCTGGCCGCCGGAGAACTGGTGCGGGTGGTCGCGCAGGCGCTGCGCGGCGTCGGGGATGCCGACCAGGTCGAGCAGTTCGACGGCCCGGGCGGAGCGCTGGGCGCGGCTGTCGGCGTTGTGGGCGCGCAGCGCCTCGTCGAGCTGGCGGCCGATGGTGAGGACCGGGTTGAGCCGGAGAGCTTCTCCAGGGCCGCGGTCCGGGTGTCCTCGAACACCGTGCCCGCCGTGCCAGGCAGGGCGGGTGTGGCCTGGTCTACTTCGTCTCGCCGTCGTTGGTCGCGCTGCCCGTGGCGAGTTGGTCCAGCAGCGCGGAGAGTTTTCCCTGCACCTCGATGACGGTGCGGGCCTTGCCGAGCTCCTTCTGCAGTCGGGGCGTCCGAGGCACCGTCCGCCTCGACTTCCGGAGTCGGCAACCGTATGTCGGGGTGCCCCGCTCAGAAGGGGTGTCACCAGGCGCCCTCATTTCCGGGCCTGATCGGGAGTCGGTGCACGCCCACCAGGTGGGCGGAGCCTGGAAGGCCGTGGGCGCCGGTGTTGTGCCAGCACCGGCGCCCACTCACCCCTGCCCGAGGTGGCTCTTTGTCGTTAGACGGCGTCAGGGGACGAGGATGAGGCGGATCGGGTCGCCGATCTTGTTCTCCAGTCGGTGGACCGCGTCGGCGGCGTCAGCCAGCGGGATGTGGTCGGTGATCGAGGGGGCAAGGTCGAGGCGGCCGTTGGAGGCCAGCTGCACGAGTTCGGAGACGGACTCGGGGAAGCCGCCGTAGTGGCCGCGCACCTGCTTGGACAGGTAGTTGAAGGTCAGGCCTTCGGTGATGGTGAGCGGGTGGGGAGTGATGCCGACCAGGATGAGGGAACCGCCCAGGCCGAGCACCGAGGCGGCCTGCTCGCGGACGGCGGGCACGCCGGCGCAGTCGAAGGCGAAGTCCAGGCCGCGTCCGCCGGTGACCGCGCGGACCTGGCCGGCGAAGTCGGGGGCGGCCGGGTCCAGGGCGACGTCCGCTCCGAAGGCCAGGGCGCGCTGCCGGGCGCTGGGGAGCGGGTCGACGGCGATGATCGGCGCCGCGCCGACCAGGCGGGCGAGGCGCACCTGGTGCGCGCCCACTCCGCCCACGCCCCACACGCCGACGGGCTGGGCGGGCCGGACGCCCGCGGTGGCGACGACGGCGGCGTAGGGGGTGGAGACGGCGTCGGGGATGATCGCGGCCTGGTCGAAGGGGAGGCTGTCGGGGATGGGGACGAGAGTGTCCTCGCGGGCGACGGTGTACTGGGCCCAGCCGCCGTCGTAGTCGATGCCGGCGGTGAGCATCTGGGTGCAGGGGCGGCGGCGCACGCAACCGGCGCACTGGCCGCAGGTCTTGCCGGCCTCCAGGGTGACGCGGGTGCCGGCGGTCAGGCCGCGCTTGAGGTCGGGGCCGAGCGTGTGGATCACACCGGAGACCTCGTGGCCGACGGTGATCGTGTCGGAGGTGGCGAACAGCGGGACGAGGGAGCCGTCGATCAGGTGGACGTCGGAGAGGCAGACGCCGGCGGCCTTGACCTCGATGAGTACTTCGCCCGGGCCGGGGACGGGGATGGGGACCTCTTCCACGGCGAACTTCTTGCTGTCCAGGTGGAAGCGTCCGGCGAGCATGGTGTCCATGGTGGTGTGCTTTCTGCGAGTGGCACGCTCAGCGGTTCGGGCCGCTGGTGCCGGGCGATAGTGCGGGGGGCCTGTGGGTGGCCGGAGGCGTTCGAGGGGTTGTGCATCTCCCGGCGTCTGCGGGTCGGTCAGGCGAAGACGTCCTGCTGGTAGCGCTGGTCGGCCTCGAGCCGGGCGAGCCACTGCTGGGCGGTCTCGTCGTCGCTGCCGGTGTGGCGGCGGTGGATGGCGGTGAGGGCTTCGCGCACGGCGGGTGCCATGCGGCGGCCGTCACCGCAGACGTAGACGAACGCGCCGTCCTCAAGGGCCTGCCACACGTGGTCGGAGGAGGCGATCAGGGCGTCCTGGACGAACCGGGCCGGGTGGCCGGTCACCGCGGAGAAGGCGGTGTGGACCTGAGCGATGCCGGACAGCTCCCACGCCTCCATCTCGTCCCGGTAGAAGTAGTCGTGCTCCGGGTGGCGGCAGCCGACGAAGACCTCGGACAGCCCGACCTTCGTGCCTTGCTCGTGCTGCCAGGCGCGCTCCTCCAGAAAGCCGCGCAGCGGCGCGATGCCGGTGCCGGGGCCGATGAGGATCAGCGGCGTTGCGGGGTCGGCGGGCGGGGCGAAGGTCGGGGAGGGCACGCGCACGTAGCCGTAGACGATGTCGCCGGGCTCCAGGGACGCGATGTAGGAGGAGCAGGTACCCCGGAACCGGCCCTCGCCGGACAGGGCCGGGGCCTCGAGCAGGCCGACGGTCAGGCGAACGTGGCGCGGGTTCGCCTGGGGGGCGGAGGAGATGGAGTAGAAGCGGGGACGGATCGGCCCCATCATCTCCAGGAGGACCGCCAGCGGCAGCTCGATGGCGGGGAAGCGCTCCAGGAGGTTCAGCACCGAGACGCGCTTGCCCAGGATCTCCATCTGGTACAGCCGTTCGGCGTCCTCGGTGTCGGCCGTGTACGCCTCGAGCTGCGGCCGAGTCCACGGGCACTCGGTGTGCTCGGCCAGGGTGCGCACCTGGGAGCGGGTGGCCACGTCCTGCAGCTCCAGGAACTCGGTGAACAGCAGGCCGGCGGTCACCGGCGTGCCCACCGGCAGGTGAGTGCGGCCGCCCCCGGGTTGGTCGAGGCGCAGGACCTGGTCGCGGTCGACGCCGAGCCGCGCCAGTGCGCGGTCGACCAGGGCCTGCTCGTTCTTGGCGAAGACGGCCAGATGGTTGCCGGTGTCGTAGGAGACGCCCTCGGGCAGCTCGACGACGATGGACTTCGCGGCCGGGCGCGGCGGCTCGATGCTGAAGTCCCAAAGCCCGGTCGCATCGCTGACGAGTTCGTCGTTGGCGACCACGGTCAGCGGGTACGCCTGCTCGGAGACGATAGCGGGGCGCACATCCGCCTCGGTGAGCAGCTGCACCTGGTAGCGCGGTGCGCCGTCGTCCGCGGTGTCGGCGGCGTACTCCTCGGCCAGGGTGGCCCACAGGGTGTCCATCCAGCGGGTGGCCATGCCGTCGAAGTCCCCGGCCGCGTCGGCGATGCCGCGCTCGATGATCGGGGTGGCGCCTGCGGCCAGCAGGGCGGCCTCGATCCGCTTGGGGAACGCCTGGTACGTCGCCACCCACTGGGTGTTGCCGGCGCCCAGCAACGCGAACCGGACGTTCGACAGCGAGCCCTCGGGCAGCCCGACGGCGATCAGGTCGTCGAAACGCTGTGCGTTGTCCGGCGCCTTGCCGTTGTAGCTTGCGGCCACGACCACGAGCAGGCCCTCGGCGGGCAGATCGTCGCCCAGCTCGTCCAGGCTCGTCAGGCTGGTGCCGAACCCGGACCGCTCGGCGCGGTCGGCGATGGTGCGCGCCAGGTCCTCGCACGAGCCCAGGCTGGAGCCATAGGCGACGGTGAGGTTCACCCCGACACCGCTGACTGCGGCCTGCTGCTGGTCCGCGTTGTTGTGCAGGTCCGCGGCGCCGAAGACGGTGCGCTCGTGCTCCTGGCGGCTGCGGACGACGAGTTCGAAGCCGCCGGGCTTGCGCGTGAGCGCTTCCCGCACGTCCATCCTGTAGTCGTTGGGGTCGGAGAACTTGAACTTCTGGAGCACCAGCGCGAGGGCCAGACGGGCCTCGGTGAGCGCGAACTGCCGTCCGATGCACGCGCGTTGGCCGTTGCCGAACGGCTTGTAGGCGTGCGGGTGCTGCTTGGCGCGGTTCTCGGGCAGCCACCGGTCGATGTCGAACTCCTCGGGCCGCTCCCAGACCTTCGGGTGGGTGTGCAGGGGGCCTTCGAGGATGTTGACCCGTGCCCCCTTCTTCAGCTCGTACCGGCCGCCGATGACGGTGTCCGCCAGCGGAGCCTTGCCGATCAAGGGGATGGGCGCCCACAGGCGCAAGGTCTCCTCCAGCACGCGCGGGATGACGTCGAGCTGCATGATCGTGTCGTAGTCCGGCACGGTGTCCCCGGGCAGCAGCCGGTCCACCTCGGCGTAGGCCTGGGCCAGCACGTGCGGGTTGCGCATCAGCGAGTAGGTGGCGAACGACAACAGCCCGCTGGTGGTCTCGTGGCCGGCGATGAGGAACGTCAGCACCTGGTCGCGGACGTTGTCGTCGTAGAGCGCCTTGCCGGTCTGCGTGTCGGTGGCCTCCAGCATCAGGCCCAGCAGGTCCTCCTCACCGGTGGACTTCCCCTCGCGGCGCTCCTTGATCACGCTGGAGACCAGATGCCGCATCTGCCGGATGTTCTCGCGGTACTTCGCATCGTCCGTCTTGCGGAGCTTTGTCATCATCGGCAGCTCCTGCGTGCGCCGCAGCGACTCCGTCAGCGCGCCCAGCAGCGCGTTGAGGAAGGGGTGCAGCTCCTCCTTGTCGAAGGACTGGAAGCGGTAGCCGAAGCCCGTCAGCGCGATGGTGTCCAGCGTGAGCCGGGTGCAGTCGTCCGTGATGTTGACCGGCAGCCCCTGCCTGCCCTCCCACTTGCCGACCAGGTTCTCGGCGATCTCCAGCATCTGCCCGAAGTAGTTCTTCATGGCCCGCTGGCTGAACGCCGGCATGAGGATCCGGTTGGCCATGCCCCATTCCTCTTCGTGCTGGTGGGCCGTGAACAGGCCCGCCCCCGCGAAGTCCCGGACGTGGCTCAGCGGCGTCTTGTCGATCTGCTTGAAGAAGCGGGTCTCGTCGCAGACCTCGGCCACCAGGTCCGGGTCATAGACGAAGACCTGCTCGATACCGGCGATGTCCATCCCGAAGATCCCCTCGGGGAATCGCTTCGACAGCTCGCCGAAGTATGCGACGGGGTTCGTGTCGGGGATCTGCAGCGTGTGGCCGAGCAGGGGGATCCCACGCGGGGACCGGATGGGACGCAGGTCGGTCACGGGTTGCGTGGTCATGGCTTGCTCCTTTGCGCGGAGTACGAGGGAGGGCAAGGGGCGCTGTTCAGCCACGGACGGGCAGCCGGCTCCCCGGTTTCCATACGGCGTATGGAAGTGACTTCAGTGGTACCATACGCCGTATGGAAACTCAAAAGAAGGCCCCCCGTGGGACGAGGAAGAGGGACGTTCCGCTCACCCAGGACGGCATCTACTCGGTGGCACTGCAGCTCATCGACGCCGACGGGGTGGAGGCGCTCACCATGCGCAAACTCGCCACCGCCCTGGACGCGAACCCGATGTCGCTCTACCACCACGTGCCCAACAAGGACGCCGTGCTGCGCGGCGTGGCGAGAATGGTCGGCGCCCAGTTCCGCACCGCGACCCGCCAGGACCTTCCCTGGCAGGACCGCATCCGCCAGCTCGCCGAGGACTTCCGCGCACTGGCGCACCGCCACCCCGAGTTGATGAGCTACTCGTTCGGGCGGCCGGACTTCATCCAGCCCGAGGATCCGCTCTGGCTCGGGCTCACCGCCGTGCTGGAGGACGCCGGGGTACCAAGGAAGGACGTCCCGCAAGTGGCCGCCCCCGTGAGTGCCGCCGTCATCGGCGTGCTGATCGCCGAAATCAACGGCGCGCTGCGCCAGTGGTCAGCCCTACCGCCGGCCGTCCCCGCTTCGGGCCAGGACGACCTTGCGCCCACGGACCACGAGGACAGCCGGATGTTCAACCTCACGCTGGAGATGATCATCGCCGGGCTGGAGCGCCTGCTCCCGACCCGATCTCGCCGTCCCGGATCGCGGTGAGAGCCGATAGGCCGGGGGCGACTCAAAGGCGCGGCCAGCTTGGCAAGGAAGTATGCATGGCAGGATCGTGTCCGGGCGGACCAGGAGCAGAAGGTGCCGCAGCTTTCCCATCGGGACGTGGTGGAGCACGCCGTCAAGGACGGCACGGTCGGCGTCGGTGAACCTGGGCTTGCTGACCTGACGTTGCAGGACCAGCAGTTGGTGCCGCAGCGCCAGGATCTCGATGTCCTTCTCCCGGCTGCCCATCGGCAGCAGCCGCAGCAGCGCGAAGGTGTTGGTCATGGCGAGGTAGGCCAGGCGCAGCAGCACGACAGATCATCATGCCGTCCGTGCTGCCCCGCGGGGAAGACAACCACGAGGCCGACAGACGCAGACCCGCGGCCAGGTGACAAGGCCGTGACCAGGCCGGATGATTTATCGGCACCCACAGGGCCGGCGAACAGGCCCGTCGCGCCCGCAAGCGGGCCGATGACCTGCTCTCCGCCGAGGACCGACGCGTCGCGTTCCCCGTCGGTGAACGCGCTCGGCATGGCCAGCGGCCTAGGATTTGTTCTGTTCCGGTCACTCGGCGTGCCGTCGCTCCCTGAACCGGGCGGCAGCCGCGGCGAGATCCACGATCGGGGCGGGGTAGTCCAGGCCCGCACGGGTGGCTGCGTCGAGGTAGGGGACGCGGTGGACCGCCGTGGCGTCGAGGTGGCGGAGCTCGGGGAGCCAGCGTCGTACGTACTCCCCGCAGGGGTCGTACCGGCGTGCCTGGGCGAGTGGGTCGAGGAGCCGGTTCGGGCGGGTGTCCGTGCCGGTCCCGGCGGCCCACTGCCAGTTGAGCTGGTTGTTCGCCACATCGCCGTCGACAAGGAGGTCCAGGAAGTGGCGGGCTCCCACCCGCCAGTCCATGTACAGCGTCTTGGTGAGAAAGCTTGCCGCGAGCAGGCGGGCCCGGCCCGGCATCCAGCCCTCGTGGCGGAGCTGTCGCAGGGCGGCGTCGACGACGGGGTAGCCCGTGCGGCCGTCCCGCCAGGCTTCGAATTCCTTCGTGGCGTGGCGCCAGCGGTCGTGCCGGGGCCGGTAGTCGTGGTCGGCCGCGTCGGGGCGAGCCGCCAGGACCTGGTGATGGAAGTCCCGCCAGGCGAGCTGGCGGACGAAGGCATGCGCACCGGGACCGTCCTGGGCGCGAGCCCGGTGCAGCAGTTCGGTGGGTGAGAGGCAGCCGAAGTGCAGATAGGGAGAGAGCCGGGAGGTCGCGTCGGCGGCCAGGTCGTCGTGCCGGTCGGCGTACGCGGACAGCGGGCCCGCCAGCCATGACCGCAGCCTGCGACGGGCCTCGGATTCCCCGCCGGCGGGCAGGCCCGGCGACGTGGAGCCCGACGCGAGGGACTCTGCGCGAGGAAGGCGGGCCGAGCCTACGTCCGGTAGCCGTAGGACGTCCGGTGCGGGCAGGACGCCGCGCACGGAGAAGCTCTCCCATCGGCGGAAGTACGGGGTGAAGACGGCGAAGTGGTCCTTGCCCGCCGGTGTCAGCGCTCCCGGCGGTACGACCGTCAACGAGGCGTCGTGTACGCGTAGTCCGCGTCGGTCGCCGGCCAGCTCCGCGCGCAGCCGGTCCTCGCGCCGTGTCGCGTAGCGGCTCACCCCGCCCGCGATGTGCACCACGGCTGCCCCGGTCTCCGCTGCCACCCGACAGGTCTCCTCGACCACGTCGCCGACGCGCACCACCAGCCGGCCGCCCCGGGCCCGCAGGGCCGCGTCGAGGTCGGCCAGGCTGCCAGCGAGGAACGCCGCGCGGTTGGGTCCGGCGAAGCCGGTGCGGCGGATGCCGGTGTCGACAACGAAGAGCGGGACCACACGTTCGGCATCCTTCAGGGCGGCCCGGAGGACCGGGTTGTCGTGCACCCGCAGGTCAGCGGTGAACAGGGCGACCGAGACGCGCACAGTTCCTTGAGCCCCCTCAGTGACTACGAGCCGGTTCAGCGGCGGCCGATTCGGCCGCGGCGGCGATGTTGCGGGCCATGCCGCCGAAGACCGCGGCGTGGAAGGGGGCCACGCCCCACCAGTAGGCGTGCCCGGCCAGGCCGTGCGGATGGAACAGGGCCCGCTGCCGGTACACCGTGCGTCCCTGTGGATCCCGGTCGACGGCCATCTCCAACCAGGCCAGGCCAGGCAGGCGCATTTCCGCGCGCAGCCGGAGCAGCCGTCCCGGCTCGATCTCCTCCACTCGCCAGAAGTCCAGGCTGTCGCCGACCCGCAGCCGGGTCGCGTCCCGGCGGCCCCGGCGCAGGCCGACACCGCCCACCAGGGTGTCCAGCCAGCCCCGCAGGGACCAGGCGAGCGGCGAGGAGTACCAGCCGTGCTCGCCGCCGATCGCCTCCACCACCCGCCACAGGGCCTGCGGCGACGCCGCGACCGTGCGCTCGCGGTGATCCGTGTAGAGGCTCCCGCCCGCCCAGTCGGGGTCGGTGGGCAGCGGGTCGCTGGGGGCGCGGGGAATCGAGGCCGAGGACCACCTGGTGGCGACGTCCGCGTCCTGCACGCGCCTCAGAGCCAGCCGGATCGCCCGGTCGAGGGTGACCGGTCCCTCCGACGGGTCCGGCACATAACGGACGATGTCTCGCTCGGTGCAGACCACCTCGTGCTTCAGCGACTCGACCAGCGGGCGCGCGAGGGCGCCCGGTACCGGGGTGACCAGACCGACCCAGAGGCTGGACAGCCGGGGGGTGAGCAGCGGAACGGGGAGGATGACGCGTTTCGGCAGCCCGGCGACGACGGCGTAACGCCGCATCATCTCCTCGTACGTGACGATGTCCGGTCCGCCGATGTCGAAGGCGCGGTTCACGTCGTCCGGAAGCCTCGCGCATCCCACGAGGAAGCGCAGCACGTCGCGGACGGCGATGGGCTGGATGCGGGTGCGCACCCAGCTCGGGGTCACCATCACGGGCAGCCGCTCGGTCAGATACCGCAGCATCTCGAACGAGGCCGAACCCGACCCGATGATCACAGCTGCCCGCAGTACGGCGGTGGGCACGCCCGAGGCTAGGAGGATGCGGCCCACTTCGGTCCGGGACCGCAGATGGGGTGAGAGTGCGTGCTCGGGTACTCCGGACGGGCTCAGACCGCCGAGGTAGACGATCCGACGGATTCCGGCGGCACGCGCCTGCTCACCGAAGATCCTGGCTGCTCGCCGGTCGGTCTCCTCGAAGCCCCGACCGGTGCCCAGCGCGTGCACCAGGTAGTACGCGACGTCCATGCCCTCCATGGCCGCGCGCACGGCCCCCTCGTCCGTCACGTCCCCGCGCACGGCCTCCACCTGCTCAGACCACGGATGGTCCCGCAGCTTGCCGGGGGCGCGGGCCAGACAGCGCACGGAATGCCCGGCGGCCAGCAGCTCCGGCACCAGCCTGCCGCCGATGTAACCGGTGGCACCGGTGACCAGACAGCGCAGCCGCCGCTCGTCGTCGGTCATGTCGATCGCAGGCATGCCTGTCGAGTGCGCCTTGTCCTGCGACGGCCGGCGGACCGGGGGGCAGGAAACGGCATGGCTCTCATGTCCTTCCGGGACGTTCCCCTCCGATGTGCTCTGTCGCTGTTCTCCTGAGCCCATGCTTGGGCCCGAGGACGAGCACCGCAACCTCGCCGGCCCCGGCCTGAGGGTGGTGACCACGGGGTCGGCGCACGCCTGGGTGTCCAACCGTGTGGGTCGGTCCCGCGTCGGACGGGGCCAACAGCGGCTCGTCCCGGGGCGCCCCGGTGTCGGCCGCACCGGGCCGAGCGGCGGCAGCAGCGCGGCGGCCGTCATAACCCGTGCTGATGTTCGGAGCCTGGTGCCCTCTGGAGAGCGGATGTTCACCCCTATTGGCGACGGAGCTGTCATCGGGGTGACGCGGCGGCCGGTCGCCGGAGAAGGCCAGCCCATATCCGCAGGTGCCTCACCGCTGCGCTGGGGCCTCCTGGTAGACGCACTGGCCTTTGGTCCGGCAGGTCAGCCCGGCGCGCGCCCGCACAGTACCAGCGAGCAGGCCGAGCAGTTGGAGGCCCTCGGGGTCGGCTGGTAGGCCCGCCCGGCCTTGGGTGTCCTACACACGGCGATCCGGGAGCCGCACGGGCCGTCAGTCGTCGGCCGATCCGCCGTGCTCCGCGAGCCACGCGCGGGCGATCGCGCCCAGTTCGGCATCGCGGCCGGAGAGCATCATGCCAATCATCCGCGCGTCCCCGCGCAGGGACCAGCCCGGGTGCCCGAAGGTGGCCGGGTTGTTCCCCTCGACGAGGAAGTGCGCCGGCCAGGCCGTGCCGTACCCGATCAGCGGAAGAGCCACCAGCCGGCGCTTCAGGCCGCGCGCCAGGCCATGGGCGCCCACCGCGAGCCCGGTGAGGGTGCCCACCAGGTGCACCCACCTGGTGGCGGCCTTGGAGTGCATCGCCACGTAGTAGGGCCAGAACTCCTCGAAGGACGCGAAACGCCTGTTCTCAACCATGCCAGGACGGTAACGCCACGCCGACGCTCCGCCCAGGGCACGGTCGGATGAGCCGACGACGCGACCGGGCGCCGCGTCGTCGACCACGCCTTATGCGTTCGGGTCCCAGGCGAAGAGTCGCTCGAAGATGACCCGGTCGCCGTCGATCTTCACCGAGTCCAGCGGTGTGCGTCCGTAGAACCACAGGACCAGCTCACCGGCCGTGCCCCGGGCGGAGGCGTCGGCCGGGGCCTGGGCCTCGCCCTCGCCGGCAGCCGGGAGGCGGACGGCGCGGGCGCCGTCCGCCTCGACCGTGAAGCGCCAGGAGCGGCCCTCGGTGGCGTGGTAGTCGACGACGGCCGGCTCGTGCGGCCAGACGCCCGACCACGCGCAGCAGGTGAACAGGAAGTCCTCGACGCCGTCCAGCGCCACCTCCGCCGGCAGCGGCTGCGCGGCGCCCACGGTGAGCTGGGCGTCATAGGTGTGCATCGCGATCTCCTGAAGCTGGTGCCGGGCGACGGCACCGCTGGTCCGCGGCGACTGCGAGGCGCCCCACCACGTCCAGCACTCGGCGTCCGGGCCGACCTCCCGCAGGGTGTCCAGCAGCTCCTGCGTCGACGCGGCCAGCCAGGCCACCAACGCCTCGCGCTCCCGGGGCGCCTGCGCCTCGGCGCGCGCCGCCACGGCCTCGGCCGGCGGGGCGTCGGCCGGACCGGCCTCGACGACGGCGGCCCAGAACGGGCGGCCCGAGCCCAGGTGCCGCGCCAGGTCGAACAGCGTCCACTCGGGACAGGTCGGCACCTGCACGTCCAGGCTGGGCGCGGCGGCGATCGCGGCCCGGAAGGCCGTCGCCCGCTCGTCGATCAGTCGCAGCAGGTCAGGGAGTTCAAGATTCTTCTGCACTACGACTGTCTATCACCGCACTCCGGCGGCCGAAAGCGAATTTCCCGGCCGCCACCTGCCGACGCCGCCGTCCGAACCATCCGCCCGAACCGCCGCCGACACCGAACCTCCTTCGAAACCACGGGAGTTCCCCACCCGACTTTCGGTGCCGAGGCAAGGCCGGACGAAGGCGTGATGGAGGGGCCTGCACGTGATCGACACCGGCGACATCGACGTCTTCCTCGGCCTGGACGTCGGCAAGGGCGAACACCACGCCACCGCCGTCACCCCGGCCGGGAAGAAGGCGTTCGACAAGCGCCTGCCCAACACCGAACCCAAACTCCGCGAGCTGTTCGCGAAACTCCAGGCCAAGCACGGGACCGTGCTGGTCGTGGTCGATCAGCCGGCCTCGATCGGAGCCCTGCCGCTGGCGGTCGCCCGCGACATGGGCTGCCCGGTCGCCTACCTGCCGGGACTGACGATGCGGCGGATCGCGGACCTCTACCCCGGCGAGGCGAAGACCGACGCGAGAGACGCGTTCATCATCGCGGACGCAGCCCGCGCGATGCCGCACACGCTGCGGGCCATCGACGGCGAGGACGAGACGATCGCCGAGCTGGAGATGATCGTCGGCTTCGACGACGACCTGGCCGGCGAAGCGACCAGAGTCGCGAACCGGCTCCACGGCCTGCTGACACAGATCCATCCGTCGCTGGAGCGGGTGCTGGGGCCGCGGTTGCAGCACCCGGCTGTCCTCACGCTGCTGGAGCGGTTCGGGTCCCCGGCACAGATACGCAAGGTGGGCCGTCGGCGGCTGGTCACACTGCTGCGGCCGAAGGCGCCGAGGATGGCCGAGTGGCTGGTCGAGGAGATCTTCGCCGCGCTGGACGAGCAGACCGTGACCGTTCCGGGGACCGAGGCGGCCACGCTGATCGTCCCGAGCCTGGCCGGCTCGCTGGCCGCCGTCCTCGACCAGCGGAAACTCCTGGCCGGGCGGATCGAGGAACTCCTGGAGGCCCACCCTCTTTCGAAAGTCCTGACGTCGATGCCGGGGGTCGGCGTCAGGACCGGCGCCCGTATCCTGATCGAGGTCGGCGACGGCAGCACCTTCCCGACCGCCGGTCACCTCGCCGCCTACGCCGGTCTCGCCCCAGCGACCCGGAGCTCAGGCTCCTCGATCCGCGGCGAACAGCCTTCCCGGAGAGGAAACAAGCAGCTCAAACGGGCTTTCTTCCTCTCCGCGTTCGCCGCACTCGGCGACCCCGCATCGCGGGCCTACTACGACAAGAAGATCGCCCAAGGGAAGCACCACACCCAGGCCCTGCTCTGCCTCGCCAGACGCCGGGCCGACGTCCTGTTCGCGATGCTCCGCGACGGGACCCTCTACGAGCCCCAACCGGCTGTGGCCAGGTGAGGAGTCCAGACCGCTCGGTCAATCCTCCGGCCTAAGCCTCTGACGAGCCGCCTCAAGCCGCTCGTCATAGTCGGATGCGAACAGCTCAGGAAGTGCCTTGTCGAGCGTTCCGGCGATCCGATGGATCGGCGCCCAGACCGCCGGATCGTCGACAACCCGGCTGAGGTCCGTCATCTGAAGCTTCTCCAGCCAGTGCGACAGCACCAGTGCCTCGTCACTCGTCAGCTGGATCGTGACCTGGCTATCACTCATGCACACCCCCACGGCTCGGCCCGCCCTTGCCCGCACGAACCTACTGGTCTTGGACCTTGACCAAACACATAGGGGCACCCCCGGCGGGGGGACCGGCGCCGGGCTCGCACTCTTTCGGTCAGGGTCGGCGTCAACTTCTGTACGCCGAGGCCAATCTTGTGACCCACAACCAGACAAGCAAAAGAGCACCCGGTTCACGCAGATGGGCCAATGCGATTTCACGCAAAGATCACTCCTGGACACAAGGAGTGATCCAGGCATATGCCAGTAGCCTTTGCTAGGTAGACGCCGCAAGGCAAATCACCATTACCGTTGAGCACTTGACAAGTCACCCAAAGACACAGGCGTGACCAGCATCACTCAATCCGTGTGCGGATCTCCCGTTTACACCCATGACGACGCCTTTGCCGGAACGGATTGACGCCTGGCTTTGTTCGGGCAGCGAATGTTCAGCACTTCCGACAGCACGGCTCCTTCATGCTGTTTCGTTGCTGCGACCGCTGGTGGCCCGGGTTCACGGACGAAGCATGCCGGTGAGGTGGTCGAGGGCGACGTGGGCATGCAAGCGGACGCCGATGGCCAGGGTGTCGTCGTCGACGTAGAAGTGGGGGTTGTGATTGAAGGCCAACCCGCGGCCGCCGGGGGTGGCCTCAAGCCCGCCCCCTGGGGTGAAGTCCAGGTCCTGGACGCCGAGCAGCACGTAGAGGCCGCCGTAGGCGTTGACGAACTCGGAGACGTCGTCATAGCTGAGGGTCGGTGGGGTCTGCACGACGCGGTCCGTGCCGACGACTCGGCGGAACGTCGGCAGTCCGGCGTCGAGCCACTCCTCGCGGTTGTGCACGGCGGGCACATCCTGGAGGTAGTTGACGGTGGCGGTGCAGTGGTGGGCGGCGGCGGTGTGCTCGGCCAGGCTGGTCAGCCGCTGCTGCAACTCGGCCATGTCGGCCTCGACGGAGCAGCGGATGGTGCCCCAGAGCGTGACACTCTCGCCGATGATGTTGAAGCGCCCGACGTCCTCCACGTGGCCGATGGTGACGGTGATCGGGTCGGCAGCCGGGATCTGGCGGTAGAGCTGGCCGATGCCGGTGAGCAGCGCGCCGGCGGCGGGCATGGGGTCGACGCCCTCCCAGGGGGTGGAGCCGTGGACCTGACGGCCGGTGATGACGATCTTCATCAGGCTGGAGGCGGCGAACTGGTTGCCCGCGCGGTAGCCCACGTACCCCTTGGGCAGTGGTGCCACGTGCATGCCGAAGGCCATGGTGGGGACTGGGTCGGCGCATGCGCCCTGACGCAGCATTTCCCGCGCCCCGCCGCTCTCGTCCACCGGTGGGCCTTCCTCGGCGGGTTGGAACACGAAGAGCACCGTGCCGGGCAGTTGCTCGCGTACGCCGGCCAGCACGGTGGCGGCTCCCAGCAGCATCGCGGTGTGTGCGTCGTGGCCGCAGGCGTGCGAGACGGGGAACGGGCCGCCCGGATAGTCCTCGTCGACGACGTCGGAGGCGAACGGGGCCCCGCACAGGTCCTTGACCGGGAGTGCGTCGATGTCGGCGCGCAGTGCCACGACCCGCTCACCGGGCCGGCCGCCGCGCAGGACGCCGACGACCCCGTGGCCCGCGATGCCGGTGCGCACCTGGTCCAGTCCGAGGGCGCGCAGTTGCTCTTCGATCAGTCTGGAGGTCGCGGCCTCGCGGTTGGGCAGCTCCGGGTACTGGTGCAGGTGCCGCCGCCAGGCCACCACCTGCTCGGCGACTCCGGCGGCCCGGCGATCCAGCTCGGCGTGGTCGAGGTCGGGCACAGGAGCCTCCGAGATCGTTCGGGACTGGACTCGACACTAACCGGGCCATGTTCCTCCGGCACCGCCGGAATCGTCCGGACAAGCGATGCCGCCGCCCCGATCTCGGGACCGGTCAGTGGGAGCAGCGTCCCGACTGTTCGATTTCGCCAGTCGCAACAGTGCTGTCGGCAGTGCTGAACATTCGCTGCCCAAACTCGTGAACAGAAGCCAGACGCCCGCTCACACGGCCGAGCCGCACCGCCACGCGCCGCCCAGCCACTCCACAGACCCCTGACCGGACGACGACCGGGTCCCGGCCGCACCGCTCCGGCCTCGGGGCAACGCTTCGCCACAGCCCGAGCGCCTCGCCCCGGAGGCGCGTGAGACCCGCCTGCCGCGCAGGCGGGCCTCACATCGGAACGGATGGAGTCTCTCCAGGCCAACCTTTCGCGCGGTCCGACCGGATGTCGCCGCCCGGCTCCCTTTGCGGTTCGCCGTGGCAGGCCCGGTCACGACACGGAGCCGGACCAGGGCCCGGACCTGCTGCAGCGGGTTTACGGCATCGCCGCGGAGGACACGCGCGCCAAGGTCGCCCCTAGGCGCAGCGCGTGATCATTCTGGATTCCAGCGCTCTGTCCGCGCTGGCCGCCGGTCACCCGCGTCTGCACCGGATCGTGGATGCTGCTCTGCACAGCCCGTTCCAGCATCTGCTGGTGCCGGTGCTGTGCCTGGTCGAGGCCGAGTCACGAGAACTTCGATGTCCATGCCCAGTGGGCGAAAAGCCTCGGGTACTGGCGCGTGACGCGCTTCCAGCACGCATGGGCCTTCTTGAACATCTGGAGCCGCTTGTACTTCTTGCGGATCCAGCGCATCAGGTAGGCGTTGATGCGCCGGAGGAGGTGGTGCAGCGCGGAGCGGTAGAACGCTCCGTAGTACTGCAACCAGCCCCGCACCATCGGGTTGATGTGACGGGCGAGGTCGACAAAGGTGAGGTTGATCCGCCGGTGGAGCCGCCAGGAGCGGACCTCCGAACTGATCTTCTTCGGGGCGTCCTTGCTGATCGCGGGCAGGAAGCTGGTGAAGTTCACGCCCTTCCTGTTCCGCGCCTCCCGGGCTCGGAACGTGAACCCCAGGAAGGTGAACGACGTGTGCTCGTACGAGCCCCGCCGGTTCCCGTCCTTGCAGTACACGATCCGGGTCTTGTCGGGGTGCAGCCGCAGCCCGACTTCTTCCATCCTGTTCGCGAGCGCCGCCAGCACGTGGCGGGCCTGGCTCTCGCTGGCGCAGTGCACGACCGCGTCGTCCGCATACCGTTCGAACTGGATGCCCGGATTCCCGAACTGTCGATGGGCGAGCGGATCGCACTGATCGCGGTCTGCGCGCTGGCCGCGGCGATGCCCCGCACGGTGCTCGGCGACCTGAAGCGCGAGCTGCCCGCCTGGCCGCCACGATGGACGCCGCCGTGGCAGCCGGTGTCCTCTGGCAGGTGACCTTGACCAATTGCCACACGACCTTGACCGTTCCGGGCGGTGGCAAGCCATCGCACCGCAGCCGAAACCAACGCCGGGCTTGCCGGAAACTCATTCGCACCCCGTCCCGTTCGCAGACACAATCGGCCGGTGGATCTTCCCTTGCTACTGGCTGCTGTCGAACGCGGAGACGACGACGCGGCGCTCGAACTCCTGCATGACGCCACCGCGGACGACCTGGCCTGCGATGACGCTGTGACCCTGCTGGCCGCCGCTGCGGAGGCCGGACGCGACCGGGTCGTCGACCACCTGGTCCTCTGGGACGTGGACGTGACCCGCCTCTGGGACGGCGGCGTCGACCCCGTGACGTGGGCGGCCGAGAACGGCCGGTACTGGGTGCTGCACGCCCTGCTGTCCCGCAGCCGTGACGCGCTGAGCAGCGACAGCCCGCACCGGCGTGCGCTGCGCGCCGCGCAGCAGGCACTCGCATCCGGGGTGGGGGCCGGGAGCGAGCCGCCACCCGCGCACCGGGCGGTCATCACCGATCTGGAGGCCGAGCTCGGCATCCGCTGCTCGCCGGACGAGTTGATGGCCCGCGCTCTGGTGCATGCCGATCCCGACCACGACGACTGGTGGGTTTCGGTTTTCCACCTGGGGCGCCGGATCGACTGGGAGACCTTCAACTGGGCCCTTGAAGCCGCCCAGGATGCGTCCGACCTCGACCGCAGGCGCTTCGGACTGGACACGATTAATCACCTGTCGATCGGGTTCAGCATCCGCGTCGACGAGGACGACGACACGGAACTTCCCTTCGCCCGTGAGGCGGAGGAGTTCCTGCGCCCGCTGCTGGACAGCGAACAGGACCCCCGTGCCCTCGCTATCGTCATTGCCGCCTTCGCCTCCTACTCCTCCGTCGACGCGGTCGCGGCGGTCCGTGACCACGCCTACCACCCCGACCCCAGGGTCCGGGCGTGCGTCTCCACGATCCTCCACACCAACACTGCCAAGCACGAGGACGCCCTCTCCGCCCTGATCCACCTGGCCGACGATCCCGTGCCCGTGACCCGGACGAACGCCATCTACAAGCTCGCCGCGTCCGCTGTCGACACTCCCGAACTGCGCGCGGTCTTCGCCACCCATCTGGCGGACCCGTCCTTCGACGCCCGTCTGGAGGCCGCCGCAGGCCTCGCCCTGCGCGATGACGAACGCGGCCAGGCGGCTCTCGACAAGATCCGCTCCGGCATCAAGAACATGAACAGCCCTGGCTGGGGCCGCCTCGGCGACATCAACCACATGCTGCGCGTACGCGCCGAAACAGCCGGAACAAGCGCCCGTTAGCCACTGACGCGGCACCACCAGGAGCCGGCCGTCCCGGTCGACAAGGCCGAGGCACGGCGGCTGACCTGCGCGCTGCGCGAGTCGGTGAAACAGGTGCGCACCGCCGTCCTGGTGCTGGCCGAGCGGGTGCGTGAGGCGCACCACGGCAGCGGCCAGCACCGGCCATGCGGTTGCGCGGCTGCGCTTCTACGCCCGTCACGGAGCCCGAGCCCTTGACCTGCCCTACTTCCAGCCCTCGCTAGGTCCCGGCCGGGACCGCGTCTACGGCATGCTTCTTCTCGTCCTCGGCGTCGGAACCGACGTGTGGGCGGTGCCGGCAGAACCGGTCCGCCTGTTCCTCACCGACTACCTGCTCGGCACCGAGGGCGACCTCGGCACCGACCAGGCGACTCGCGACCTGCAGGCCGCAGCGGCCCGCCAGGGCGGTATCCCGCTGCTCCCGCTACTCCCGCTCGACCAGAGCAGCAGCCTGCCCCGGTCCGTGCCGCCGCCCTCACTGCCGCCGACCCCATAGGCGATGCCGCCGCCCAGGACAACCAACGTTCCGTTGGGGTACTGCCCGTCGAAGTAGGGCGGGCGCCAGCCGCGCGGCACGGCGCAGCGGCTGCCCGAACCTCGCCGCGGTATCCGGGTTGAGTCGTTGCGTTACCGATCGTCGCGCTCACGGCCGGAGCCGGGAAGACCGCCGCTAGTGTCCTGCGGCTGGCCTGAGCCGACGGGCCCCGGCAAGGGAGCGGATCCGCACTCGAACGGATGCCGGGTCGGCTCCGGTCAGCTGCGGCATTCACCGCACCCGCCCTCGACGCGGACGCCGACGCCCCCGCGCCCTGGCTCGCCACCCTTTCCATCCCCGGCCCATCCCTCGGCGAACGCGTCTCCCGGCAGGGCCCCCTCCCCCGCCCGAGGGCCGCCGCCTCGCCGCCGGACTCGCCGAGGCCCTCCGGGTCAGGCATGAGGGTCATTCGTGTCCGCGGCGTGCATCGATGACGATGGCGACACGACGGCACTCGCCAAGGCCGCCCCCGCCGTTGGCCAGTCGGTGGCGGAGAGCCCGGATTGGTTCTCGACGTTGGTCGAGGACTGGACCCATCCACCGCCTGGTGGAGTCGCGGGCGGCGTGACTTCGGCCGAGCAGCCGGCCCGGTCGGTCGTTGTCCACGTCAGCCAGGGTTGTGGCCGCGGGTGGTGGTGCGGAAGGCGATGGGGGTGGTTCCGGTGCGCTGGTGGAAGTACTTGCTGAAGTTGGTGGCGCTGGAGAAGCCGAGGCGGTCGGCGATCTGGGCGGCGGACTGGTCGGTGTGGGCGAGCAGTCGCTTGGCCTCCAGGACCACGCGGCGGTCGATGAACTCCTTCGCGTTGAGCCCGGCGGCAGCGAGGGTGGCGCGGGACAGGGTCCGGGGGGAGTAGCCCAGGGTGTGGGCGTAGTCCTCTACACGGCGGGTGCGGGTGTGGTCGCGTTCGACGGCGTCGCGCAGGCGCAGGAAGGCCTCGCCGGGCTGGGGGGCGGGGCTGCCGGCCGGTTCGGTCAGGTAGGCCAGGCGTAGGACGAGGACGGCGAGCAGGTGGCGCAGGACGGTGGTGTGCAGGTCCGGTGGCAGACGGGTGCGGGTGTGGAATTCGCGGTCGAGCTGGTCGGCAGCCCGGTGCAGGGCGTCGTGGTCCTCGCCGAGTGGCACCAGGACAGCGGGTGCGTGCGGATCGTCGAGGCGCGCGGCAGCGGTGGTTTCGGGGTCGAGGAAGCCGGGCTGGAACAGGATCAGGGCGCCCTCGGCGTGGGTGAGATCGCCCCATTGGTGGACCTGGCCGGGTCTGACCCACAGCCAGTGGCCGGGTTGGATGGCGTGCGCGGTGAAGTCCACCGTGTGCCACAGCGTTCCGCTGGTCAGGGTCAGCAGGTGGTGGAAGTCGGGCCGCTGGGGGGTGGTGAGACTGTCGCCGGCGGCGCGTTCACGCAGTTCGGCCAGCGTTATGACCTCGACGCCTGCCGGTGTACCGGCGGGCGCGGCGAACGCCACCTCGGGGATCCCGGCAGGCGCGGTGTGTCGGTTTCTGACCATCATCAGTCGCCAGCGTACCTTGGTGGGTCCTGTCCGCGCCCCTATCGTCGGTGGTGTTGAACCAGTTCAGTGACGCCGAGCGGGGCATTCACCGTGCGGCGACTGCGGACCAGGCGCGGGTGAGGATGTCGGAAAAGGCGCATCCTGCCGTGCTGGAACAGGAGAACCCCGTGATGACCACCACCGCCTCCACGGACGGGCGGGTCAGGCTGACCTACGCCTTCGATGCCTACTGCGGCTGGTGCTACGGCTTCGGACCGGCACTGCACGACTTCGTGAAGGCCAACGGGGACCGGATCGAGGTGCGGGTGCTGTCCGGCGGCCTGTTCACCGGCTCCCGCGCGCTGCCGGTCGCGGCCTACCCACACATTCCCGGGGCCAACGCCCGGATCGCCGAGCTGACCGGCGTCGTCTTCGGCCAGGCCTACCAGCGGATGCTCGCCGAGGGCACGGTGGTGACGGACTCCACCGACGCGGCCGCGGGCCTGATCGCCCTGCGCGACCAGCCCGGCGCAGACGCCCTGGACGCGGCCGCCGCGATCCAGCGCGCCTGGTACGTCCAGGGCCGCAGCCTCTCCGACGTCCAGGTCTACCGTGACGTAGCCGCCGATCTGGGCCTGGACGCGGACGCCGTCGCCGCCGCCTACGCCTCCCCGCAGGCCCGCGCCCAGGCGCAGGCGGACTTCCTGGAGGTCCGTCGCCTGGGGGTCGAGGGCTACCCGACCCTGCTCGTGCACACCGCGCACGGCGTCGACCGCCTGGGCGGCCCGGTCTCCTCAGCCGAAACCCTCACCCGTCTGCTCGACCAGCACCTCGCCGCCACAGCCGCCTGAACCACCCCTTCGTCGCACCACCAGGAGCACCGACATGAGCACCGCCAAGGAACTGACCCTGACCGCCGCCGGCGAGATGTTCGGCGACAAGGACGTCAGCGCCGTCGACCGCTGGGTCGCCCCCGGCTACATCCAGCACAACGCCACCATCGCCGACGGCCCCGAGGGCATCCGTGCCCTGGTCGCCTCCCTCGGCCCGGACTTCCGCTACGAACTGCACCGGGTGATCGCCGACGGCGACGAGGTCGCCCTGCACGGCACCTACCACGGCTTCGGGCCCAAGCCGACCGTCGCGTTCGACATCTTCAAGGTCAAGGACGGCAAGCTCGTCGAGCACTGGGACGCCCTGCAGGCACAGGCGGACCCGGGCACCACCGCCAGCGGCCGCAGCGAGACGGACGGCCCCACCGAGATCACCGACCCCGACCGCACCGAGGCCAACCGCGCGCTGGTCACCGACCTGATCAACCAGGTCTTCCTGGCGGGCAAGGGCGACATCACCGACTACATCAGCACGACCCAGTACGACCAGCACAACCGCTACATCGCCGACGGCCTGGCCGGGCTGGGGGCGGGCATGGCCGCCTTCGCCGGGCAGGGCAAGGCCATGGCCTACCACACGCTCCACAAGGTCATCGCCGAGGGCAACTTCGTCCTGACCGTCTCCGAAGGCGCCCTCGGCGACACTCCGACCGCCTTCTACGACCTGTTCCGCGTCCAGGACGGCAAGGTCGTCGAGCACTGGGACATCACCCCCGCTATCCCGGACACCTCCACCATCCCCCACGACAACGGCCTGTTCTGACCCAACCCCGCCACCCCGCCCGCGTTCACCCGCCGGGTTCCGGCGTCACACCGCCGGAACCCGGCGAACCGGCCGGCCAGACCGCGCAGCGGCACCAACCCGGTGGGATCCGCCTGCCGACCTGCCCGAAGTGCGCGGTGATCACCTTCGCCGGGCGCGCGCCGAGCTGCATACGCCACCGTAGAGATGGGGACCGCACATGCGACTGCCCACGACCGCGCACACCTCCCGCCCCTGGCGGATCCACGAGATCGCCCCCGACTTCCGCGTCGAAGACGTGTGGGCGCTGCCGACGCCGGGTGGGCCCGACGATCTCGCACACCTGGTGCGCCAGTTCGCCGAGGGCGAGCAATCCCACACCTCGTCCCCCGGGTATCGCCTGCTCTGGGCGGCCCGCTGGAAACTCGGGGCATGGTTCGGCTGGGACGATCCGGACACCGCCCTCGGCGCCCGGGAGCGGTCGCTGCGCGACCGCCTGCCGGAGGACCTTCGCCGGGGCGCCCGCGGCCCCGACCACCACGCGCTCCCGCTCACGTCCGTCTACCAGACACACGACGAGTGGGCAGCCGAGGCGACCAACCGGACCGGGGACTCGGTCCTGCACATCGGCTGGGTTCCGGACGAAGCCGGCGGCTACCGCGGCCAGATGGCCGTCCTGGTCAAGCCGAACGGACTGCTCGGCACCGTCTACATGGCAGCTATCAAGCCGTTCCGGGTGCTTGTCCTGTACCCACAGATGCTTCGTTCGATCGGCCGCGAGTGGCAGTCAACCGCCCACCTCCGCCGCTACTGACCTCGGCGCTTCAAGGTGATGGCGGTGGGAGGTCGAGGGAGAGTCCGGTCCCGGTGAGGAAGCCGTCGAGGAGGTCGGAGCGGTACTGCAGTCGCTTGAGGCGGTTGCGGACGAGGGCTTCGAGCCGGTCGAGGGCGGCACTGGCGAGGTTCGCCAGACTGCGTTTGACGTGGGCCCACAGGTACTCGACCGCGTTCAGCTCGGGTGCATAGGCGGGCAGTACGAACACCGTCAGCCAGTCCCGCGCGTCGATCAGGTCGCGCATCGCGTGGGAGACGTGGGTGTCCAGCCGGTCCCACACCAGCACGATCGGCGCCTTGAAGCCAGCGCCCCGACGCCGTCCTCCCGCCAGGCCTGGTGCCACTGGTAGGCCGATTTCGCGGTCACCCGTAGCCTGCGGGCAACCTCCCTCGGCGGGACACCTTCGTCGAACAACGCGGCGGCCTCCAGCCGCACCGCCTCGCGGCGCTGACGTGCCTTCGCCGTCAGCCCGCCCCCATCCGCACAGCGCATACCAACGGCATAGCGCGCAAATGACCGTCAGTCAGCTACACAAACAGGCCAATCACCTCGAAGCGCCGAGGTCAGTATCCGTCGGTCTTGGTGTCCGGGGTGACGGCGGACTCGGCAAGACGCTTGATCGCCTGCAGCCGAAGGTCCCAGTCGGCCGCCAGGCTCGCCATCCACTGGGCGGTCGCCTTCAGGCTCTGCGGGGCCAGGACGTAGCGGACCTCGCGGCCGGACCGGTGCCCGGTCACCAGGCCCGCCCGGTCCAGGAGCGCGAGATGCTTCACCACCGCCTGCCTACTGACGGGCAGTTCGGCAGCCAGGGTGGTGGCGGTGGCAGTCCCCCGCACGGCCAGGACATCGAGAATCCTGCGCCGCATGGGATCGGCAAGCGCCCCCAGCACCTCATCAACCGCTTCGCCTCCGGGTGTCATACCGGAAGCTGCTCGGTGTGCTGCAGGAGTTCGGCGAGCTTCCGCGTCCAGCCCGCACCGTTCTGCTCATACCGGGCACGCCGGTCCTCCTCCGGAATGACGAGGTCGGCGAACCCGCTCTCCACCATGCGCAGCCGGGTGCCGTCACCATCCGGGCTCAGGGTGAACTCGACCAAAGTCGCGTTGGCCTCGCTCGGTTCTTCCCCTGCAGCCCCCTGTGACCAGCGGTAGGAGAAAACCCGGGGCTGCTCAACCCGCTCGATCCGGGCCGGAAGGGTGCCGTGCACCCCGTGGTCGAAGACCATCCTCCCGCCGGGACGAAGGTCGACCTCGGCGGGGCCGCCGGTGCCGAACCAGGCGCCCAGGAACTCGGCCTGGGTCAATACCTCCCAGACCCTTTCCACAGGCGCCGCGATGACGATCTCACGCTCGATGCTGTCAGCAGCCATGGTGCATACCTCCGTTAGATGCGCTACCCGATGGTTGCACGTTCACTCACAACACGCAACCGATCGGTTGCGCGAAGTCCACCCCACCCGCCGACAGTCCCACCGCCTAGTTTCAGAAGTGGATCAAGGTCATGCGATGATCACGTTTCATGGCTCGGGGAGATCTGACGGACGCCCAGTGGGCGGTGCTGGAACCGCTGCTGCCGCGCGGCATCAAGCCGGGTCGGCCGCCGGTGCACGCCAAGCGGCAGCTGATCAACGGCATACGGTTCCGTACCCGCACGGGCATACCGTGGCGGGATCTGCCCGAGCGGTACGGGCCGTGGGAGACGGTGTACGGGCTGTTCCGCCGCTGGCAGCGCGACGGCACGTGGCACCGGATTCTCGAGCAGCTCCAGGCCCGGGCCGATGCGAGGGGCCTGATCACCTGGGACATCTCCGTGGACTCCACGATCGCTCGCGCGCACCAGCACGCGGCCGGTGCGCGCAAAAGGGGGACCTGCAGGTCGAACCGCCCGGCGGCGTCTTCACCGAGCCCGACGACCACGGACTCGGACGCTCCCGCGGTGGACTGACCACCAAAATCCACCTGGCGGTCGAGCAGGCGCAGAAGCTGATGTCACTCGTGATCACGGCCGGACAGCGCGGCGACTCCCCGCAATTCCAGGTCGTCCTGGGCCGCATCCGTGTGCCACGTCTCGGCCCGGGACGGCCACGCACCCGGCCGGACAAGGTCCGCGCCGACAAGGCGTACGGCTCCCGCGCGAACCGCGTCTACCTACGCAGACGCCGCATCGGCTGCACGATCCCGGAGAAGCGCGACCAGATCGCCAACCGCAAGAAGCGCGGCTCCCGCGGCGGCCGGCCGCCGAAGTTCGACAAGGACGACTACCGGGAGCGCCACGCAGTGGAGTGCGGCATCAACCGTCTCAAGCGCCACCGCGCGGTCGCCACGAGGTACGACAAACTCGCCGTCCGCTACGAAGCGACCGTGCTGGTCGCAGCCATCAACGAGTGGCTGTGACCAGCACTTTCGAAACACGCCCTAGTACTGCAATCACAGTTACTGGTGGGGTAGTTGCGAGGTCTGCCGGTGACTGTGGTTGTGTTCTGTCGTGTCTGTGGATCTCGGGGTGGGACAGAT
>NZ_JBSFGU010000063.1:0-30969 GCF_053596725.1 Kitasatospora sp. NPDC001660
TGGCTTCTTCTTCCCCATGCTCTCCATGATGGACATCATCCTTACCGGGGCCGAAGCCCCTGATCAGGGGTGTCCGTCAAAGCGAATCAAGCCCAGTTCGGGTACTCGACACCCAGCTCGGCCCCGGCTGTCACGGAGTCCATGAGTACCGCCGGGCCGTCCGTCTCCCAGACGCCGCACTCCTCCCACACCGTGGTGGGGTCGGCAAGCACTGCCTTGGCGGCGGCGATCAGATCGGCCTCGCTGTTGGCGCCCAGCCAGCGAACGAAGGCTTGGTGTTCCGACAGATAGCAGCTGTTGGCGGGCTCGTCTGCAAGAACAAGTCCGCAGGCACCCTCTTCGCCGACGGCGATCACCCCGGCCAGACCCTCCACACCGCAAGCGCGGTCGTAGTCGTCCAGGTCATCCCCGTCCCCAATGACCATCCCCGACCCTGTGCAACCACGCCACTGGGCCAGCGCGGAAACCGGAACTGCTATCAGCGGGCCGCCCATCGACTCGACCCAGACGGGGGAAGGCTCGCGCGAGCTGGCGGTGGTGGAGGAGAACGTCTTCACGACGTCAGTGTCCTCTCGGCCACTGACAACGAGATCTCGGGCCGATCAGCACAACCGGTGGCTTGACATCGAGACCCGCATATTAGAGGGGTGCCGATGACGATCGTCTACGACCGCACCAAGACCGTGGTCCGGCGGCACGTCGCCCCAGGCGAGGCGGTCCCGTTGCATCCGGAAGCGGTGGCGTTCGCCGGGCACTACGACTTCGACATCGACGTACTTGCCGCCTACCGCCCGCAAGGCAAGGGTCGGGTCGAGCGGCAGGTCGCCATCGTCCGCGACCACGTCCTGGCAGGCCGGGCGTTCTCCTCGATCGAAGAACTGGACGCCGCGTTCACGGCCTGGGTGCCGCTGCGGCGAGCCCGCGTCCACGGCACCCACGGCGAGGTCATCGGCCACCGGGCCGTCCGCGACCACATGGCCCTGCGGCCTCTGCCGAGGACGCCCTACGTGGTCACCCAGCGGCACCGCCGGCTCGGCGGATTCGGAGAGTGCCGACATTCACGCTCGTAGGTGGTTGTGCTGACGAAGTAGATGGCGGTTCCGGCGCTTGCGCCGTTGGGGTGACCCGCCGTCGGCCGGAGCGCGCGGGCGCGCGAGGCCGCTCCCGAGGTGCCCGCACTGCGGCTCGTCGGCACCGGGCAGAGCCCGCTTCACGGGGAACAGCCCGACCACGACGACGACCAGCACAACCACCACCAGGAGCAGCCCGGAGTCCGGGCGACGCCCTCCGTCGCCCTGCCCCGGGACGCGTCGCCGTCCTGCGCCCTGGCATCGGTGGAGGACCTCTGGCAGCGACTGGAGCGACCGTCGACCAGAGGATTCCTACTGAAGCACGTCCGGCGCGCGCTGGACGGCATCGCCGCGTGGACCGGGCCGACTGACGCCCCGGAGGTTCCGGCCGACCGGCTGCTCTTCCGGCTCAAGCGCCGGCGCCGCCAGGGCAACCCGCACGTCGACGACGTCGTCGCCTGGATGCTGCAGCGCGGCCTGCCGCAGGAGCAGCAGTGCAAGCACCCGGCCTGCGACAACGGCGTCCGGCTGGACACCGACAAGGACTGCGTCACCTGCGACCTGCGGCTTCAGGACCGGCGCTCCACCCGGCGCGCCATCATTGGGCAGGTCGTCCGGCAGCTGCCTGACGCGACCTTCGAGCAGCGCCGGGAGGCGATCAAGGACGCGCTGCGCAACCATGCCCTGGTGCGCGCCGAGGCCCAGGTCGACGCCGGACGCCGGCCGGCTGAGGCCCAGGCGCTGTGGGAGGCGCAGCCTCCGGAGCGGGAGGCGGCGGCTGCTGCGGCCGGGCTGGAGCGGCTGGCGGTGCCGTGCGAGGACTGTGGAGCCGAGCGTTCGGCGGGGCTGTGCGGGGTGTGTGCGCGGGGTCGGGAGATCCGTCAGGGCACGCAGGCCTGCATCTCGATGGCGCTGGCGGCGTTCGCTGACCTGAGCACCTACGCGAGCGTCCGGCAGGTCTGGGAGCAGACTGCGGCGGAGGTGCGGCACGCCCGACAGGATGCGCGGCTGGGCGCGGCGGACGAGGTGATCGGCGGGGCCTCGGAGGTGCTGGCTGTGCAACATGCGCTGGGAGAGTACCGGGCGTCGGCGCTCCAGACGTTCGCCGGGTCGAAGTCGGCGTGTGAGGAGGCGGTGGCAGCCTACAAGGCGGTGATGCGTTCGCGGCACCGGTTCCCGAGCGAGGTCGCGGCCCGGGCAGTGTGCTGCGGAACGGTCGGAGGAGGCCCGGGCTCGGGCTGCCGAGTGGCTGTTGCGGCGGCGGCTGGCGGCCGTGGAGCAGCACCTGGCGCGTGTGGCCGCGCGCCGGTCGCAGGGCGGTGGGACGGTCCGGGGAGAGGCGGACCTGAACGTCGTGGGCGCGAATCGGACCCGTGCCGCCTGGCCGCCCGGAGGGCGTCCCGTGAGGAAGGGCGTTGACGGTCGTGGGTCCGGACCGGCAGGTCGCCGGTCTCCCGGTCGTGGGTGTACTCGGCGTTGACCAGGCAGTACGTCCGCCGCGTCCCTCGGCTGGCTTGATCGGCTGTCGCACGGCTGCGGCTCGTGGGCCCGCCCGGGGCACCGGCCACACCGAGCGCTGATGTAGGCCGCGCCCCTGCGCTTGCTACCTGAACCGATCAATCCGCCAGGGCACGTCACACAGCTGGAGGTCCTCCGACGAGACCGACTCGGCGGCACACTCCACGAGCACCAACATGCCGCATGACCCGCGGATGACCATTCGGCACCCGCAAGGTCCGGTTCCGGTGGGATGCCGGGTTCGGCTGCGCCCGCGATCTGCCCCGCCTACGATCCGTCAGCAGGTCGGCACGCCACGAAAGCGCTGGAGGCTGCAGGATGCAGAAGCGGCAGTGGATCACCGCTCGCCGAAGCGAACTGGACGCCCTCGCGGAGCAGTGTTGATTAAGCAGCTTCAGGAGATCCAGGTCGAGCGGAACGAACTGGCGGTCGCGGAGCGGGTGTTGAACCGCCTGGCCGAGCGGGTCCAGGCCGATGCCGAGGCTGTCGCTCCGGTAGCGGCGCAGGTGGCCGGGCGGGCGGCCCTGCTCATCCCGCACCGCAGCGACGCGGCCGACGAGGCCGCGCTGCCCGGCGACTACCGCAGGATGCTGGCGCTCGTCCGGGAGGCCGACGGCCCAGTGCAGGTCAGGGCGGTCGGCGAGCGGCTGGGCCTGAACGCCTCGGTGCGCGGCAAGCTGGAACCTTTGCGCGCGAAGATGACCAGGCTCGCTGACCGCGGCTGGCTGCACAAACGGCCCGACGGACGGTTCACCGCACGTCCGAAACTGCGCGGGCGCGGCGTAACCTGTGGGTCCCCGGCGGCAGTTGAGTTTGGTGTGAAGAAAAACAACGGTCTCGTCGAGGGCCCCGAAGGTCTTGTCTACACCGCCCGCCTGCCGCTGTCGAGCGCCACCTCAACCTGGCTCGCCGACCTGATACGCGGCCACTGCAAGAAGATCGGATCCCGGTGGCGGGCCCTGTCCGCGGGGAAGATCGCCGGAATCGTGCTGGCCGTGCTGCGCTGTCCAGCGGCCCGGCGACCTGGCCGGCGGGAACGGGGTGCACCGCACCACCGTGAGCCGGTGGGTGCGCGAGGTCGTCGGACTGCTGGCCGCCCGCGCCCCGCGCCTGGATCGGGCCCTGAAGAAGATCACCCGAAAGGGCGGCGGCGTGGTCCTGCTGGACGGCTCCCTTATCCGCACCCGCCGTCGTACCGGGGCAGACAACCGGCCGAACTACTCGGGCAAGCACAAATGCCACGGCCTGCTCGTGATCGCACTCACCGACGACAAGAGCCGCCTGGTCTGGGTGAGCGCGGTCCGACCCGGACGCACCTCGGAGATCACCGCGTGCCGCCACGACAAACTGACCGCCCATCTGCGCGCGGCCGGCCTCGGCGCGATCGCCGACCTGGGCTTCGTCGGCCTTGACGACAGCGCCCCGGACACCGACCCAGCGGTGATCACCGACTACAAGGCGGCCCGGTACCGGTCCCTGACCCGTGGCCAGAAGTTGTCCAACAAGGCGCTGGCCGCGGTGCGGGCCCGGTCGAGCACGGCTTCGCCATCTGAAGAATTGGAGCGTTCTCGGCAAGGTCCGCCACGGATCCGAGGTGGGCGACCGCGCTGGTGCGGGCCTTGCTGGTGCTGACGAACCGGGAAGTCGCCCGCTGACGGGTGGTCTTGTCGGTGGGCCACCGCCCCGGACCTGCCCGAGCTTCCTGACGCCTACGCGCACCAGGCCGTCTGACGTGCAGTTTTCATTACGCGCGGGTCTTACTGGGGCCTCACTCACGCGAGGCCCCACGACGGGATCAGACGGTGAGGACGAGCTTGCCCTGGAGGTGACCGCCCTCGAGCAGCCGGTGCGCGTCGGCGACGCGCTCGAACGGGAACGTCTCCTGCACGTGGACCCGGAGCCGGCCCTGTTCGACGAGTTCGACGAGACCTCGCAGGCCGACCGGATCAGGATCGACCGCGATGCCGCTGAAGCGCATGCCGGCCGCCTCGTATTTGGCGATGAGCTCCGAATCCTCCTCGGCGACCGCCGTCACCAGGTGACCGCCCGGGCGGAGCACTTCGAGCGACCGCTCGACGGTGTCGCCGCCGATCGTGTCGAGCACGACGTCGACATCGCGGACCACCTCGGTGAAGTCGAACGCCGTGTAGTCGATCACCTCGTCGGCGCCGAACCCCTCGACGAACTTCCGCTTGCTTCCGCCGGCGGTCGTGATCACGTGCGCGCCGAACGCCTTCGCGATCTGGATCGCGACGTGGCCGACCCCGCCACCACCGCCGTGGACCAGGACGCGGTCGCCCTCGCTCACGCCGCCGAGATCGACGAGGCCCTGCCACGCCGTCAGCCCGACGAGCGGCAGCGCCGCCGCCTCGACGTGCGAGAGCGACGCCGGCTTGCGTACCAGGTGCACCGCCGGCGCCGACACCACCTCGGCGTACGCGCTCGCCGCCCGCGGGAACAGCGGCATCCCGAACACCTCGTCGCCGGGCCTCAACCGCCACGTCTGCGGCCCCTCCTCGACCACGCCGCTGATGTCCCAGCCGAGGACGAACGGCGGCCGGCCGATCAGCGGGAACTCGCCGGCGCGCAGGCGTGCCTCCAGCGGGTTCAGCCCGATCGCCTTGACGCGGACGAGAACCTCGGTCGGGAGGGGCTGGGGCTCGGGCGCGTCCACGATGGTGAGCACCTCGGGACCGCCGAGCGTCTCCTGGGTAATGACTCGCATGACTCTCCTGACTTTTTTGGGAGGGGAGAAGAGAACCCAGGCTATGAATTTGATAGGAACCAGCAGGTACCTTTGGCGCCATGAGCGGTTTCGGTCCTGGTGATCCCTTCCTCGCCGACTGTCCGGGGCGTCTGGCGGTCGAACTCATCGCCGACAAGTGGACGGTGGTCGTGCTCTACGGCCTCAGCAAGGGCCCGGTGCGCCATGGCGAGCTGATCGAGCTGATCGGCGGCATCTCCCGCAAGATGCTCACCCAGACGCTCCGACGGCTCGAGGCACACGGACTCGTCCGCCGCCACGCCTACGCCGAGGTGCCGCCCCGCGTCGAATACGAGCTCACCCCGCTCGGGGCAACGCTGATCGATCCGATCCACATGCTGACCGAATGGGCGAGGGCGAACGGCGACGCAGTGCTCGATGCGCTCGACGCCGATCCCGAGCCGGTCGCCCACAGCAACTGCGGCCCCTGCTAAAGGCACTGAGTATCCTCTCGGCCCCTACTCGGCATCCGCCCGGCCGCGCCCGGTCTGCAGGCTCTCGGTGCGTTGGACGATCTGCCGCATCGGGGTGGCGGTCCTGGCCACGACCACGAGCGTCTCACCCCAGGTGCGGTACACGAGGTCAAGCGCGTGGTCCACGGCGGACCCGGTATCCCGCCGGAGCCGGACCTGTCCGATGATCTACGCCATGGTCATCGGTCGACGACCGGCACGACCTGCGACTTCACGATGCACACCGCCCACAGATGAGGAAATCCGCGCCGTCCAGCAGGCATGGGCCGCAGCCAGCGCAGCCTGATCACCCACACCCGTCAGAACGTCAAAAGTCGAGAGTCCCCCAGTGACGTCAGAAATCGCTGAACAACTGCTGGCGCCGACCTGATCGTCTCCACCAGGAATCTCGCCGACAAGGCCGTCGAGGCCTACGTCGAACGCGCTGCCACCCACACCGAGCTGGCCTCCCCGATCCTCTGGCTCTGCGAACCAGCCAGAGGATCATTTGTCGGACACGCCTTGGTGCACTGTGACTCCGGCGGGCAGGTGGAAGCTCGGATCGCTCTGCCCCCCGCTCAGGAACTGCCGGAACGTGCTACCGGGTTGGGCCCACAGGACGGCGGTGACGTACGGGTTCGCCATGAGCGTCGGGCATTCGACGCGCTGCCAGGTGTTCCCCCTCCGTACGACGTCGCCGAAGACGATCCGGATCTCGCCGCGGGCCGCCTCGGAGAATCCCACCGAAGCGTTCCGCCAGAAGGCCGCGGCCCTCTCGGAGTAGTCGGAGTAGTACGGGGTCTGCAGGTTGAGGTCCTCGATCAGCATCATCATCGTTCGCCCGCCGTGCCTCATGGCCGTGACCTTCGCCGACTCCTCGACCGGCTTCCCCCGGTAGGTGCCGCAGTAGTACCACAGGGCGGTGGGATCGGCGCCCTTGGTGGCGTTGCGCATCTGCTCTCTCGTCACCCACCGGGACACGTCGTCCGTCTGGCCGGGCAGGACGACGCCGCCGCCGTTCGTCGGTGCCTGGTCCGCGTAGGGAACCCACTCCCCGAGCAGCTCGGCCCTGATGTTCCCGGCGGAGCCGGGGTGAGATATCGGGGGCGGGCCGAGCAACATCCGGGGTCCTCTCTCTGGGGCTGCGCATGGGAGACCGGACCACCCGCGCTGCGGAGCCCGTCAGGTCGGGAGCATAGGCCGGAACGACACCACCGACGCAGCGCCGCCCCCGACGCCACCGCACCCTGCCGCCGCTACGCCGACGCTTGCACGGATGCATGCCACCGCTGCGCCAGCGCACGGTGCCCAATCACCCCGCAGCACCGTCGGCGTCGCCCCTGCGCCAGCAGGGTCCGGGTGGCACGGACACTGTCAGAGAGTGTGTGATGGATCGTCAATTACTGAGCTAGCCCGAGTTGTATCTCCACATCGCGCCGGCGCGCATAGCTCCGGTCGACACCCACCGCAATCGGGACACCCCGCCCGGCGTGCATCCCGAGCTCGTACAGCGCGATCGGCTGCACGCTGCCCACGCTCCGGGGAAACCGGAACAGCACGACCGCGGCCCGGTGCAGGTGCCGGTACTCCCAGGCGATTTGGTCGGTTATCGGGATCGGCGAACTCGCCTAACTCCGATGGGGGTTGAGCACCGAAACCTCGTCGTCACCGAACATCCGGGTCGCGTGGCCTGCCAGTCGGGGCACCCGGTGATGCCGCCCGCCAGGAACACCGCGGGCCGGCCGCCGGGACGGTACTCGGCCGGAGCCTCGAAGTATTCCATCAGCTACTCCCACCACTCCCACACTGGTCGGGCCAAACCGGAAGCGGCCCGGGGCCGCCCGTTGTCCGGGCCGCGGAAAGGGGACGTCCAGGGCGGCAAGACGGTCTGCCGCCGACCGCGGAGCGGATCGATGGAACCATCCCGGCCCCGTCGTGCACGCTTCGGGGAAAGAGTCGGGAGTTCCTTGTGCCCCCCGGACCGGGGCCCATAGCTTCGAGGCGTCTCAGCAAGGGACGAAGCATTCCAGTGGAGGCCGGTCGAATCCCCCGAACGACCTCCACCGGAGTTCACCCGGAATCTTGGAGGAATCATGAGCGACACCCAGAACACCACCCCGGAGACCGACGACGAGTTCGCGGCCGAGATCGGCGACGAGGACCTGGAGGCCATCTCGGGCGGTCTCGAGCGCATCTGACGTCCACTTCTCGGCCGGGGGCCGGCGCTCGTCGCCGGCCCCCGGCCGGCCGTCCGCACGGAGGCCCGCGTTGAACCTGCCCAGCGACCTGGCACACGCATCCGAGCGGCTGCGCGAGCGCATCACGCGCAAGGCGTCGTCCCGCTGGTTCCTGGAGAAGCGCCGGGAGATCGAGGACCTGGCGCCGTACGATCCGGACCGGGGGCGCGAACGCCTCGACCACCTGCTCGCCACCGCCGTGGAACGGGCGCCGTACTACTCCGCCCTGCGCTCCGACGAGCGGCCGGGCCTGCGCGACTTCCCGCGGGTCCACAAGAGCGACCTGCGCGAGCGCTTCCTCGACTTCGTCACCCGCGACGCGACCGGCCGGATGGCCCCCGGCGCGTTCTTCCTGTCCCAGACCAGCGGCAGCACCGGACAGCCCGTCACCCTGCTCTCCACCGCGGAGACCGGCGGGCTGCTGACCAACGTCATCCGCGAGCGACTCAGCGCCTTCCTCGGCCTGCCGGACACCGGCACCGTGCTCAACCTGGGGCTGCTGTTCCCCGGCACCCGCCTGCTGGAGCCGGTGATGCTGCCCCGCCCCTACGTCAAGTGCAACTTGCGCGGATACGACCCAGACGACCCCGGCATCGTCGCCGACTACGAGGCCGTGGTCGGCCGTCTCCCCGTCGACCAGATCACCGGTTCCTCCAGCCGTGTCATCGCCCTGGCGCGGTACTGCCTGGAACGCGGCATCGCCCTGCGCCCGCGGGGAGTCGTCGCCACCTACGAGCAGATGCCCGACAGCGGCCGCCGGCTGGCCGAGCAGGCCTTCGGCTGCCCGGTGACCATGCTGTACGTGACCGCGGAGACCGGCTACGCGGCCTTCGAGTGCGGGCGGCGGCGCCTGCACTTCCAGGACGACTTCGTCCTGCCCGAGATCGAGCCCGCCGACGGCCAGGACGTCGGCGAGATCGTCCTGACCTCCCTGGTGTCCACGCCCATGCCGGTCATCCGCTACGTCACCGGTGACCTTGCACCCCGCCCGACCGCGTGCGACTGCGGCCTGCCCGGCACCGTCACCGAAGGGCTCGTGGGCCGCGCCCGCAGCAGCCTGGTCGGCCGGGAGGGGGCCGCCTACTCGCCGTACGCGCTGCTCGCCGCGCTCGCCGCCGCCGGCCTCCCCGACTACCAGGTCGTCCAGGACGAACCGGGCACGCTCGACCTCGTCACCGCCGGCCCCACGGAACCGGCCGCGGCCTGCGTCCGCGACCTCAACACCCGGCTCGCCGCGCACTTCGGCCCCCGCCAGGGCTTCCGCCTGCGTCACCGCTCGCACCAGGAATTCCGGTTCACCCCGGGCGGCAAGCGCAACCCGGTGGTCCAGCACCTGCCCCTCCCGGACGGCCCCGAACGCTCGGGCTACCTGTGACGGTCGGCACCTGCCGCGGCTCCAGGGCCGAGCCGGTCGACGATTCGGTTCCCTTGGAGACCGAGTGGCTGCCCAAGAACGACGGGATCGTTCTCATCGGCCAGACAAACGACGCCTCCCTCGGGGTGACGAGAAAACAGATCCGCAGTACCGCCAAGGGCCGGCATCCCGCCGCGCTCTGGTACTACAGCGGCACCTGCGGGGGAAGGTCGGTCGAGGAGACCGCCAAGGCCACCACCCCGTGCTACTCCGACTACTCGGACCGGGCCGAAGCCTTATGGCACCTCGTCCCGGCACCCTCTTCCACCCCCCGCCGAGCACCTGGCGCACCAACCCCCAGCACCGACTGCCCCCGGCATCACCCTCCACTGAGGATCGCCGCGAACCGGTGACCATCACCTCGCGTTCCCCGTCGGTCGTCGACCCGTTGTCAGGCTCGGCAGGTGCGCCAGGCGGTCGGCTCTGCCGTCGGCCAGGCTCCTTGCGCTGGGCCGGCTCCGGCCCGACGCTCGAGGCCCGCGGGCGGCTCGGTTCATGGGGGGCGACGGCGATGTCCACGTGTGCAGGTTGCCGAACCCGGTCGCAGCGGTGCGAGGTGGTCCGCGAACGGCCGCCGCCGATGGACGCGTCGTGCCCGCGACCCCGGTGTCGGGGTCGCGGGCACGAGGGCTCACACGTACGGCGGGTAGGTCGGCTGACCTCCGTCGCCGCCGCCGATGGCCTCCAGGTCCCCGTCGCTGATCTCCTCGTCGACCTCCGTGCTCGCCACGGCGGCGGCGTCCTCGGTGCCGGTGTTCCGGAAGGTGTCGTCCTGCATAGTGGTGTACTCCTTTGGTGGTGTTTCGCGGGTGTGCCTGGCAGTGCTCAACTGACAGCGGTGGGGACCTCGTTGTAGCCGATGACCTGGGCCTTCGACCCCGGGGCTGCGGTCGGGACGTACGTCAGGAAGGTCTGCAGCCGGCTGATGGTGAACCGGTTCGCCGTCGCGCCACCGGGCTTGCCCAACTGCGCGGCGTCGCTGCTCTTCGGTCCCAGGGAGACGGTGCCGTCGGCCTGGACCGGGGTCAGCGTGTCGGTGACGACGTCGGCGGTGAACACGAGCACGCCGCCGTCCTCGGTCCGCAGGGCGTAGGTCTCGGGGAACGTCCGGGTCAGCACCCGGGACAGGGTCGTACCGCGACCGCTCAGGGCCTTCGTGCCGGCTGCGAATCCGTTGGAGAGGTTGTCGTCCAGCGGCGCGCTGTAGGAGAACCTGTCCTTGCCGACGAGGTTCTGCTGGTAGTGGGCGAGGATCTCGGTCGCCAGTGATCCCGGGGTGATCAGCAGGCCGTCCGGGCTCGTGACGGCGGTGGCGGTGCCCGCACCGTCGACGGCGATCTTCGGCACCGGCCCGCTGGCCGTGAGCGAGTACGCGGCCAGGTAGGGCGTTCCGGGGCCCGCCTGCACGAAGACGCGGTACGTCGGGCCGGGGAAGGGCATGCCTCCCTGCGCCCGGCTGGACACGGTCAGGAACCAGCGGGGATAGGCCGAACCCGCCGTGGCGTGGATGGTGATGCCCTGGTCGCTGATCGGGGCGACCGACTGGTTCAGCTCCTTGCTGATGCGCATCCAGGCGACGTCCGCGCTGAGCAGCGGTTCGGTCTCGATTCCGGGCAAGCCCGTGCTGTCGAGGGCCCCGTTCACCCGGTTGTTCTCCTCGTCGTAGCGGCCGACCGCCGCCGTCGCGTCCGCCTGGGAGACGACCGCCTCCGCTGCCGAGGCCTGTGCGCCGGTGGCGCCGCCGCGCACCGAGCCGCAGCCGGCCGTACCTCCGAGCGCCAGCAGGAAGGTGGCCGCAGTGGCCTCCAGACGGAGTCTCCTCCTCCTGTGGTTCATGTCATCGCTCCTTCTGATTCGTGCATCTGCCTGCGCACCAACTGGTGGAAGAGGCTCATGGGGTCGTCGAGAAGTTCGGAGGGAGGACCGCACTCGGCGACCCGGCCCTCGGCGAGGACGACGACCTTGTCGGCGTCGAGGACAGTGGAGAGCCGGTGCGCGATGACGACCCGGGTAGCGTTCAGCCGCTGGGTGCTCTCGGTGACGACCCGTTGGGTCTCGTTGTCCAACGCGCTGGTGGCCTCGTCGAAGAACAGGATCCTGGGGCGGCGGATCAGGGCGTGCGCGATGGCGAGGCGCTGCCGCTGGCCGCCGGAGAAGGTGCCGCTGTCGCTCACCATCGTGTGCATCCCCATGGGCATGGCGCGGATGTCCGCGGCGATGCCCGCCAGTTCGGCGGCTGCCCACGCGTCGTCGTGGCTGTAGTTGAGGGTGCCGGTGATGGCTTGGAAGACGGTGCCGGCGAACGGCTTCGTCTGCTGAAGGACGACGCCGCACTGCCTGCGCACCGCGGCACTGTCCAGGGTGGCCAGGTCCTGACCGTCGTAAAGGACGTTGCCGCTGGAGGGGGCCTCGAAGCCGAGCAGCAGTCGCAGCAAGGTGGACTTGCCGCACCCGCTGGGGCCGACGATCGCCACGAACTCGCCCGGCCGCATGCTCAGGGACACGTTGTCGAGCACCGGTGGACTGTTCTCGTCGTAGCGGAACGTCACCCGGTTCACCTCGATCTGCCCGGTCAGGTCGCCCGGCACCGTGTGTGCCTCCGAGACCTCCGGCAACTCGGCGAGCAGCGGCTTCATCCGCTTGAACATGGGGATCACGGCGAAGGCCGAGGAGAGGGAGTTGGTCACCTGGATGACGGCCGCGAGGACGATGCCCAGGGCCGCGTTGAACGACAGGAACCTGGTCATCGACAGCGTTCCGCGGGCCGGCCCGCTGATGATCACGAAGGTGAGCAGCACGCAGACGAGCGGGTAGACGGCGTTGAACGTGGCTGCCGCGTTCTGGTACCTGCCGATGCGCTTCTGGAGCTCCTTCTGCTGCGCGAACTCGTTGGCCCAGGCCGCGAAGGCGCGGTTCTCGGCACCCGCCACCCGCAGTTTGGGGAGTCCCCTCAGCCTCTGGTACACCCGGTTCGCGAGTTTGTGCTCCAGGTCCAGCGACCGGGTCTGCCACTTCATCTGCCGCGCGCCCAACACGAGAAAGAACACCGCGCTGATCAGGACATACAGCCCGGTCAGCAGGGCTAGCGGCACGCTGAACCAGAACATCACGGCGAAGTTCACCACCGCGACCACGCTGGAGTAGAGCACCACGTAGCCCACGTTCATCAGCACCGTGCGGATGTTCTTCACCCCCAGGGCCGCACTGGCCAGTTCACCCGTGGAGTACCGGCGGAAGAACGGCGCTGGCAGGCGCAGCAGCCGGTCCCAGACGGCGGCCTGCAGGATGGCCTCGAAGCGGCCCCCGACGCGCAGCAGCGCCAGGTTCTCCAGCACCGCGAAGACCGCCGACGCGAGGGCGGCCACCAGGGTCAGGACGCACACCTGCACGATGAGGTTCGTCTCGGCGTACGGGACGAAGGTGCCGAGGACCAGCCCGGTGCTGATGGGCACCGTGGTGCCGACGGCCACCGCGACCAGGGTGAAGGCGATCAGGTTGCGGATGTCCCGTCCGCTGCCCTTCAGGCCGAAGAGGATCAGCCGTCCCGTGCCGATCGGGCGCTCGGGCAGGGGCGGGTAGAACAGCACCCCCGTGTCGTCGAACTCCTCCGCCGTCCGGTCCCGCACCGGGTCCTGCTCACCGGTGACGGGATCCCAGGCTACGTACCGTCCGCGCCGCCAGACGAAGGCCACCGGATCGCCGGAGGCGGCGCGACGCCCGACGAACGGGCCGATGTTGATGCGCCACCAGCGTGCGTCCAGGTCCACCGCGCGGATGCGGCAGCGCGAGCGCACCGCGATGGCCTCGATCGGGCCGGTCTTGCCACCGGCCGTCGAGCCGCGCGCGGGCAGGATGGAGATGCCCAGTTCGTCGGCCACGATCCGGCAGGCCGCCTCGGTGGGGTCCTCGTTGTGGACGGGGCCGCTGCGCGAGACGTGATCGGCCGGCTGGAGCACGGCCCGCAGGACCCGGTTGGCCTTGTCGGTGAGCGCGTCCTCCATCTCGCGCACGGCCCGGATCCGGGACTCGGTCTGCTCCCCCTCGGCGGCGATGACCCGGTCGGCCATCCGCATCAGGCGCCCGTTGGCCTCGGCCAGGCAGTCGCGCCACCGGCCGTCGGCCAGCAGGTCACCGGTCGAGCTGGTGGTGAACGAGGCCGTGGGGTCGCCCTGGACGGTGCTGCCCCCGGTGACCACGAACGTGTCGCCGCGGGAGAGCCACTCGCCGCTGTCGGGCGTTCCGACCCGCAGCCGGCCGGCGAGGACCTCGATCCAGACCAGTCCCCCGGCCGCGCGCCCGCGTTCCCCTTCGGCCAGTTCGCCCCGGCTTCCGGCGCTCAGGAGCACGTGCTCGCGGGAGCCCGGCTGCTCGGCGACGAAGCCGAGGAGGCCGTCGAACCCGGCGTCGATCCCCCGGGCGAGGGCCGCACGCCGGTCGGAGGACTCCCGGGTCTCCCCGGAGCCGGTGTCCCCGGAGCCGGCGTCGGCGCGCAGGAGTCCTGCCAGGTCCGCCGCGTCCACGCGCAGGACGCGGGCGCCGAGGACGGCTCGCAGGACCGGTACGCCGACGGCGCCCAGCGGGGGTGCGGCGAGGACGGCACCCGGGGTGAAGCGGTTGACGTAGTGCCACGGGCCGCCCTCGGCGGCCTCCATGACGAACAGGTCGACGGCTCCCTCGGTCACCACCCACAGTGCGTCCGTATCCGTCAACCGGACGTGTCCCTCACTGAAGTCGACCTCGGTCCCGATCCCGGCCGGGGGTCGCCAGGCCGCCGTGACCTCGGGCCCGGAGGATGTCGTGCTCATGCGTCAGTGCTCCCTGATGAGCTGGGCGTAGGCGCCGCCGGCCGCGGACAGGGCCTCGTGCGTCCCCCGCTCGACCACGTCGCCCCGGCTCAGCACGACGATCTCGTCGCTGTCGCGGATGGTGCTCAGCCGGTGGGCCACGACGACCGTGGCGCAGCCGTGACGGCGGATGTTGTTCATGATCAGGAGTTCCGTCTCGGCGTCCAGGGCACTGGTCGCCTCGTCCAGGACGAGCAGCCGCGGGTTGCGGACGAGCGCCCGGGCGATCTCCAGCCGCTGGCGCTGTCCGCCCGAGAAGTTGCGGCCGTCCTCCGCCACGTGCGTGTGGATGCCGCCCGGACGTGACGACACCACGTCGTACATCGCGGCGTCGCGGAGCGCGGCGATGACCTGGTCGTCGGAGATGGAGGTGTCCCAGAGCGTGATGTTGTCCCGCACCGTCCCCTCGAACAGGAAGACGTCCTGGTCGACGAAGCCCACCGAGGCGGTGAGCACTTCCGGCGCGATGCTCTCGCGCGGGAGGCCGTCGATGTCCACCGAGCCCTCCCAGGGCCGGTAGAGGCCCGAGATCAGGCGCACCGCGGTGGACTTGCCGCTCCCCGAGCCGCCGACCAGCGCGATCTGCCGGCCGGGGCCCACCGAGAAGGAGAACTCGGTGACCAGCGGGGTGTCCAGCGGGCTGTAGCCGAAGGTGACCCGGTCGAAGGTCAGGTTGCCGGCGAGCCGCCCGGCCGGGGCGTCGGACGCGTCCGGGCGTGCTTCCGCCCGGTAGTTCTCCACGTCGCGCAGCCGGGTCACCTGGACGGCGAAGTCCTGGACCCGCTGGGCCACCGCGATGAGCTGCGCGATGGGGCTGACGAACGCCGACACCAGGGCCTGGAAGGCGACGAGCAGCCCGACCGTCAGGTCTCCCTTCACCGCCTCCAGGCCGCCGATCAGCAGCAACAGCGAGGTGGTGACGGAGGCCAGGGTGGGAGCGACCACCGCCATGACGGCACTCGGCACGCCGATCTTCTGCTGCCCGGTGACGACGACGGACTGTTCCTTGGCCCAGCGTCGGAAGAAGGTGTTTTCGCCGCCGGTGGCCTTCATCGTCTCGATGAGCTGCAGGCCGCTGTACGAGGTGTTCAACAGCTGCGCCTCGTCCGTGGCCAGCCGGCTGACCCCGCCGGCCCTGATCCGGGCCACTGTGCGCAGGGCCACGATGTTGAGCAGGGACAGCGACACGCTCAGCACCGTCAGCCAGGGGTCGTAGGCCCACAGCAGGCAGGCGTACAGCACGACGACCAGCGCGTTGACCAGGGTGCTGGACAGGTCGTTGGACAGGGTCACGGCGACCTGGTCGTTGGACTGCATGCGGCTGCTGATGTCCGCCGGACTGCGCTGGACGAAGAAGTTGATGGGCAGTCTGAACACGTGACGCAGGAAGCGACTGCTGTTGATCGTCGCGTTGGAGATGCGCAGCCGTAGCAGAAAGGTCTGGCGCAGGAAGGTGAGCACGCCCGTCACCAGGACGGTCGCGGCCATCAGGCCGAAGAACGACATCAGGAACGAGCGGTCGCCGCCCAGCAGGATGGAGTTGACGAACGCCCGGGTGAGCGCCGGGTACGCCACACCGACCACCGCGAGCAGCACGCTGACGTAGGTGCTGAGGGCGAGCAGCCCCCAACTCCCGCGCAGTCTGGTCGGCATGCTCGCGAGGAAGCCGGGCCGCCGGCCACCGGGGCGGAACCCCTCCCCCGGCGACATGGTGAGCACCACGCCGGTGAAGCTCTCGTTGAAGTCCGCGAGGTTGACGACGCGCGGCCCGCTGCCGGGGTCGTTGAGGTGGACGACGTCCTGGCCCCAGCGCCGGCCGAACCCGTTGAGGACCACGAAGTGGTTGAACTCCCAGAACAGGATCGCCGGGGGCTCCAGCTTCGACAGCGCCTCGGTGTCCATCCGCCGTCCGGTCGCTGTCAGGCCGTAACTGCGGGCGGCCTTCAGGACGTTCGACGCCTTCGAGCCGTCCCGCGAGACCCCGCAGGCGACCCGCAGCTCCTCGAGCGGTACGTAGCGCTTGTAGTGGGCGAGGACCATGGCGAGGCTGGCGGCCCCGCACTCCAGTGCTTCCATCTGGAAGATCACCGGTGGCTTGACGCGGCGGGCCGTACGGCGCCTCCGCCGGGCCCGCGTCTTCGGAGTTCCGTCGGTGGTGGTGAGTACGGACATCTACGACAACACCCAGCTAATCGGTCTGACCGATGGCAAGTGCACGGAAGCGCTCACCAGCGTGCGGGAATCAATCAGGTACGGCGGGCCGGTCCGGGTGGACCACTGGAACCCGCTCGTGGTGCCCGGTTCCGTCAGCAGCCCCACGACCACTTGCATCGGTTGGCCCTGGCCGGAGAACTGGCCGGCCAGTTGGGCATCGCCCAGGAAGCTGGCGATCTGCTTCTGCGTCTGGGAGAACTGGCTGACCGACTGGACGACGCCGCGCAGCACCCCGTACTCCTGGGCCGGCGCGGACCGCAGGTCGAGGTCCACGGTGCTGCCCTGGGTGATGAGCCCGGCACTGCTCGTCGGTGCGTACAACACCGCGATCAACGGATCGGTCGGCCCGCTGACGCGCTCGACCACGGCGAGGTTCGTGCCCGCGGTGACCACCTGACCGACCTGCGCCAGGATCGCCGTGGTGCGTCCGCCGCTGAAGGCGCGGACGGTCTGCTGGGTCGAGTCGACCTGGACGGTGAACAGCGGAGCCTGCGCCGGGAAGGTCGTGCCCTGTTGGGCGAAGACCCCGGTGATCTGCCCGGAGACGGGGCTGTCCAGGGTGTAGCTGCCCTGACCGTAGGTGAGGATGCCGGGCACGGTGACCTGGCGCGGTATCGCCCCGGTGAACGCCCACAGCGAGCCGAAGGCGACGAGCACCGTGACCATGAGCAGCGCGACCAGGCTGCGCGGTTTGGCCAACGTGGCCGCTGTGCCGAGGTCGGTGGTGGACTGGAGTTTGGCGAGTGCCTGCTCACGGAACTGCACGGCTGAGCTTCCTTCCTTTCTGCGGTTGAGGCGCTGCCCGGCTATCAGACGGCCTGGAGGGTGCCGGCCTCCGAGTACGCCCCGCCCAGCGCCCTCTCCCGTGCGCAGGAGCACCCAGACCACGTCAGCGACCGTGGCGTTCAGGTCGCCGCGCACCGGGAGGCCCGGACGGATCAGCCGCAGCTGGGCCCGCACGCCCTCGCGGCGCACGTAGCCGAGCTCGGTGCCGATGGCGATGGGCTTGAACGTCGCGGCGGCGACGCCGAGTTCGTAGAGCGCGATCGGCTGCTCGGGCGCCTTCTCGTTGCCCTGGGGGAACCAGAAGAGGACCACGTCACAGGCCCGGAGGGCGTCGTGCTCCCAGCGCACCAGCTCCTGGCTGAACGCGCGGCCGGGAACGACCCGGCTGGGGCTGAACACCGTGACGGGGCGGTCGGCTCCTGCCCGGTGCCACTGGTGGGCGAGCGACTCGATCGCCCATTGCCGCCAGTCGGGACAGTTGCGCATGCCGCCGGCCAGGAACACCGTCGGCGCCTCGGGTACGGAGGGGACTTCCTCCATCGATCCCACGACCCGGAGGGTCGATCCGTTCACGGCACAATCTCCTCTGCGGGACGGAAAGCCGCTTGGCGGTCGGCGCGCCGTCGAATTCGACGAGCCTCTCGACTTCCGCCCGCTTCTCCGCGCGACGGGCCGACCGGAGAAATCGGGTCAGCTTCTCGCCGGGTTCCGCACCGCGGTTTTCGGGTCGGAAAAATGATCCTGCATCACGAACACCCCCTTTCCGGCCGGTTGCCGAGGACTCGCCTGCGGCGGGCCGCCCACCCGGCCGAAGCCGGGGCGCGGCAAGGTCCGTCACATATTTCGATGAGCAGCCTCGTTGTCGAATACCGAGAAAGGACTCGGACGAAACACTCGGCTCCGCTCGGTGGTGGTGCAGACGCTATTTCCGGGCACCGACGGTCGGCAAGCCTTCCGCGGAACTGCCACCAAGGCGCGCAGGGAAACGCTCCACCGTGACAGCGATCCGTGTCATCGACCGCGATTCACCGGCGTCCGGCGGTGTTCCGGCAGGCCGAGATGACCCCGGAGCGTTCCGGACCCGTACTCCGCGGGGAGGACCCCGCGGGACCGGAGCTCGGGCACCACGTGCTCCACGAACTCGTCCAGCCCGCCGGGTGCCCGGTCGGGGACGATGATGTACCCGTCGCAGCCGCCGGCTTCGACGTGGTCGATCATCTCGGTCGCGATGTCGGACGGGGTGCCCACCAGCGGCTTTGTGTGCGTGACCAGCGCGACGAGCTGCCGGATCGACAGCTTCCTCGACTCCGCGACCTGCCGCAGGAACGCCACCCGGTCCGCCCGCCGCTGAGCGTCCATGCCGCTCGGCCGACCGCTGACGAACGCCCCGCCGTCCGGGTCCGGGGCGACGTCGGGCAACGGGCCGTCCGGGTCGTAGGCGGACAGGTCACGCCCCCAGAGAGCCTCCAGGTAGTAGATCGCCATCTGCGGAGTCACGATGTCCAGCTGCCTCGCCCGCGCCAGCTCCTCGGCGTCCGCCCGTGACTGCCCGACCACGTAGGTGATCGCCGGCATGATCCTCAACTGCCCCGGGTCGCGCCCGTGGCGCGCCAGCCTTCCCTTGACGTCTGCGTAGAACTCGCGGCCCGCGCGGCCCCTCTTCCTGCTGTAGACGACCTCCGCGTGGGCGGCGGCGAACTCCCTCCCCTGCTCCGAGTCCCCCGCCTGCACCAGGACCGGCTCGACGCCCTCGGACGCGGTGGCGACCGCTCCCTCGGCCCGGAAGTGGCTCCCCTCGTGGGTCAGCGGCCCGCTGCCGGCGGGCCCGCCGGCGCTCCAGACCGCGCGGCACAATTCGACGAACTCCGCGGCCCGCTCGTAGCGTTCGGCGTGCGGGAGGAAGCCGCCGCGCCGGAAGTTCTCGCCGACCCAGGCGTCCGGCGTCGTCACGGCGTTCCAGCCCAGCCTCCCGCCCGAGAGGTGGTTGACGGTGGCGAGCTGACGAGCCAGGTCGTAGGGCTCGTTGAAGGTGGTGTTGACGGTGGCGACCAGACCCAGCTTCTCCGTGACGGCCGCGACGGCCGAGACGATCGTCAGCAGGTCGTGCCGGCCGGCCACCCCGACCTCGGTCACCTCGCCGTTCCGCTCGGGCATGCGGAGGTCGTCGGCGAGCAGTAGGTAGTCGAACCGGCCGCGCTCGGCGGTCCGGGCCAGCTGGGCGATCGCGGCGAAGTCGATCTGGCTGCCGTGCCGGCCGCCCTTCCACACCGTCGTGATGGGGTTGACCGGGAAGAGAACGCCCAGGTGGAGGCGGCGCCGTTCAAGGTTCACTGCGGGCTTCCTAGGGTGTTGACGGGCCCGGCGAATCCGGCCGCTCAGTGGTCGGGGCCGGATCGTGCGGACGGAGTGACGGGATCCCCCCTACAGGACCATGCTGTTGGGCGCGCGGTGCGGCAGCCCCAGGCGCTCACGGAAACTGCGGCAGTCCTCGCCCCAGGGGGTGACGAGCCCGCGCCTGCGCAGTTCGGGAACGGCTTCGTCCACGAAGCGGGACAGTTCCGCGCCCACCTCGGCGAACACGAGACGGAACCCGTCCACCGGGCCGGTCCGCGCGCGCAGGTGCAGGAAGTCCGCGAACTCGCGGACGCCCCCGGTCTCGGCCGCTCCGCCGGTCCCCCACGCCCACTGGCCGGCCGGCAGCCCGCGGCAGTCCACGAAGAGGTCCGCGATCGTCCTGGCTCCGCTCCTGAGCCGCGGACGAGCGCCGACGACCCGTTCGAGACGGCCGAAGACCAGGTCCGCGCGGGCCGCGAGCGCCAGCTCCTTCTCCGAGGTGATCCGCACGGCCGTCACCGGATGCCCTTGCGGCGGCCGCGGGACGATCCCGGGACCCTTCACCCGGAAGTACGGGCCCTCGTGGTTCACGGCACGGATCATGGTTCGGTCCAGGAACCGCCCGGTGGTGGCGTCACGGATCTCCGCCCCGTCCTCCCAGCTGTCCCATAGCAGCGAGACCACCTCGACGAACTCGGCGGCCTCCTCGTACAGTTCGGAGAGGCCCCGAGCGGTGCGCTCCCCGAAGAGCCGGGCTTCCTCGGCGCTCCTGGACACCCGCACGCACCAGCCGGCCCGTCCGGCACTCACGTGGTCCAGCGTCGCCAGGGCCTTCGACACGTGGAAGGGTTCGAGATAGGTCACGGTCGCCGTGGCGACGAGCCCGATCGAGGTGGTCTGCGGAGCGACGTGGGCGAGCGCGGCCACCGGGTTCAACCGGCTCTGGGCGATCCGCTGCCGGGCGTGCACGGAGTCCGCCGGGGACGTGAGGGCCTCGTCCAGCGTCACGAAGACCAACGATCCCCGCTCGGCCAGTTTCGCGACACGTGCGCAGCCGGACGCGGCGGGCCGCGCGGATCCCGGTTCGCCGATCTCCACACCCAGGAACACGGGCTCCTCCAAGTTCACATATTTCCGCCGACGAGCCGGGCGGCGCTCGCACAATTGAAACGAGACGCGGCGCGAAAACCCGGACCGTCCGTCTTTTTGTGCCACACCCTAGTGCGACCGTCCGAGCGGCCACAAGAAATCGGGCCAGCAGCACGGATTCATGTAGAAATTCCCCCGGGGATTGCATCGATCGATGCCAACGAGGTCTCCCCGGCCAGCACTGTCGCTACCTGGTCCGGGTGTCCGGACCACCAGGAGAGCAGTAGGCCGTCCATGGCCAACAGGTGGTCCCGGGTACGGTCCTGGCCTCCGTAGTCCCGCTCCAGGTGGCGCAGGTCGCAGGCACGCTCCCACCAGAGGAACTCCGCCGCCTCGGCCAACTGCCCCTCGGACAGCGGTGACACGGCGCGATATCCGGCGACGAAGGCCGCCGCCTGCGGACGCTCCGGTCGAAGGCATCGCGGTCGGGCTCGCGGGCGGCCCGGACGAGGAACGCGTCGACGGTGCGCAACGCCGTGTCACGGTCCGTCGGCACAGGGAGTTCGGGGATGCCCGGAGGCATGATCCGCGCCAACTCACCATGGATGATGGCCAGTTGCCGGCCGAGCGCGCGCCTGCCCGAGGCTCATCAGCCAGCCGGGCAGATGCTGCCCCTCCGCCCAGGGGTAGAGCGCGAACAGGCCGCCCGCCACCTCGATCAGGGTGCGTCCTTCCGGCGTCGCCAAGGGTGCGGCGACCGTCAGGCCGCGCTCCTGCAGGGCCCGGACCGTCCGGTGCCGGCCTCGCAGCCGTTCCGGTTCCGCGCCCAGGAACTGCTTGACGAACAGGCGCCGGTTCCAGCCGGTCTCGGCCTGCCAGCAGCGGTTCGGCAGTCCCACCGTGACGGGACGCACCGCGAGGTCGCCGTTCAGACCGAGCCGGCGCAGCACAGCGTCCGGAAGCGGCACGGGCATCGCCTGCTCCAGTTCTCGTCGGGTCGGTGCCGGAAAGTGATTCCGGCGCTGTCATTCTCCGGGGCCCGCCGAGCGGAGGTCCGGAAAGGCGGTGGCACCGGAAAACGGCAGCGGCACGATTCGGTGGAACTGTCCGGATTCACTCGTGCCCGTACCCGAGCAAGTGTCGGAGAATTCTTGCGCCGCCCGTTCGGCGAACCCTAGATTCGGCGCGAGATCGCCCCCGCTTCGGAAGGCCACTCCCCCGAATGGAAACTCTCCGCTCCCTGGTGGGCGACCCCACGCCGTTCCTGGAGACGGCGTGGCGTCGCCGGGCCTGTCTGCTGCGCCCGCCCGCACCGCTCGCCGCGCCGGTCGCCCTGGCGGACGTCGACGACGTCCTGGCCTCGGGCATGCTGCGCGTCCCGTACCTCGAACTCGTCGCCCGGGGGAGGGCGCTGGAGCAGGAGGAGTACACCAGCGCCCACCACCTGATCGACCGCAGCTTCCGCGGCTACGCCGACGCCGCCAAGGTGATGCGCCACGTCGATGCCGGCGCCACCTTGCTGATGCGCAACGTCGAGCACTGGCACTCCGGGGTGGCGGCGCTCGCCGGCCGCCTCGCTGCCGAGCTGAACCGCGGTGTCGAAGCCTTCCTCTTCGTGACCCCGCCCGGCCGGAAGGGGTTCGGCTCCCACCGGGACGACGCGGACGTCTTCGTGCTCCAACTGCACGGCAGCAAGCGGTGGCAGGTCCACGCGATCCCCGAGGACGGGTGCTGGCAGAGCGGCCTCGAGCTGGAGCCGGGGCCCGTACAGCTGGAGACCACGGTGCACGCGGGCGAGGTCCTCTACGTCCCGCGCGGTGCACCGCACTCGGCCGTCGGTCACACCGACGGCCTGTCCTTCCACCTGTCGCTGACCGTGCGGCAGCCCGGCACCGCCGACCTGCGCTCGGCCCTCACCCGTCGCTTCGAGGACGGTCTCGACCTGCCTCCGCTCCCGGTGGACCCGGAAGAACTGCGCCGGACCGCGGCGGAGTTGCTCGACCACTACCGGAAGCGGCTGGCTGAGCTCACCCCGGAGGAGCTGTGCGCCTCCGTGGAGACCGTCTCGTCCTCGAAGACCGGTGCCGCTTCGACCGAGCCGCACCGCACCCTGGCGAACCTGGCGGCGGCACTGAACGGCTGAGCCGTGGTGGTGAGCGCCGGGGCCGGGTCCGCAACGGCCCGACCCGGGCGCCCGCCGTCCCGGTCCCCGGTCCTCCGGCGGATCAGTAGGGCATCTTTGGAAAGCCCTGGACGCCCACGCCGGCCACCAGCGCGTCCAGTTCCTCCTCCGAGAGGTCCCGCTCCTCGAAGCGACCGGGGCGGGGCACGAACAGCGTGAGCCGCCCGCTGACGGCTGCCTCCTCCCAGGACCGGATCTGCGCGTCCAGTACGTCCGGTGCCGCGGGCCGGTCGCGGTCGACGACCACGGTCGTTCCCGTCGGCACCCGGATTCCGTGCTCGGCGAGCAGGACGCGCGGGTCCTCGGCCAGGAGCCGTTCCTGACCCGGATCGGACCAGACGGCGGCCACCGCCGCGCTGTAGCCGGAAGCGAAAGCGGTGCGTTCGGTGGCGTGCATGGCGCGGTCCTCTGCTCTCGGGTGCGATGGGGGAACCTGTCTCTGCCGGGCCGGGGCTCCCGGGGCGCGCAGTCTCATGCCGACTCCCGGCCGTCGGGCGGGCAGGAGCCGAGGGCGAACTCGGCGACGGCCGGCTCGGCCAGCGTGTCCAAGCCGGCCAGTGCGGAGAAGGAGGCCGTGTCCCCCGCACCGAGGGCACAGGGGGCGAGGCCCATGTCGGTGGCGACCAGGTACATCCAGGCGGTCAGGATCCCGGCGTCCTTGAGTGCCAGTGTGTACGGGATCCCCTCGTACTTGCGCATCAGCGGTCCGACCCGGGCCGTGATCACGAACAGGACCTGCGGCGGGCCCGGCATGGTGGCCGTCCCCCGGGCGAAGGACAGCATCCGTTCGGTCGCCGGCCCCGGCGCGGCCACCGGCGCGAGCCGGTGGTGCACCGAGTCGTAGTGGTAGAGGCCGCCGGGCAGGCCCGCGCACCGCGAGACCAGCGGGTAGACCTCCAGCTCACCGAGACCGCCCGCGCCCGGATAGGGCCGGACTCCGGTCGTCTCGCCGTCGCGGTCGCGGAGTTCGAGGCGCTGCACCCGGTGGAGGAACTCGCCGAGCTGGGCCAGGGTCACCGGCCGGCTGTCGTCGTGCCCTCGCACGCTGCGGCGCCGCGCCATGACCGTCGACAACGAACCGGACTCCCGGGCCGCGTACGGGGGTGCGGGCAGGGCGATCGAGGAGCGGCCCTCGGCGACGGCCGTCCGCCCGAGGTCCGCCGCCGACAGACTGCGGAAGCGGTCGGTGGCGCCGATCGGGGCCGCGTGGCGCTCCGGGCGGGAGCGGTCGTGCAGCCAGAGTTCCTCCGCCGACCAGAGGGCCATCGGTGCCGCACGGGTCTCGGCCCCGGCTTCCTCCGAGGTCACCAGGAGACGAGCGGCGAGCAACTCGTCCAGCAGGAACCCCGCCCCCGACTCGTCCACCCCCGCCTCCTCCGCCACCTCGCCGAGGCCGATCTCCTCCGCACATGCTCGGGCCAGGACGGCGGCCGGCCGGAACCCGGGGAAGCTGATTCCGACGGTGCTCAGCGGCGAGTACGCCACCATCCGGCCCTGCTCGGCACGCATCACCGCGAACCTGGACATCCGGTAGACCGCTCCGGGCCGGTGGCGGCGCTGCGGCGGAACGCTCTTGGCGCCGATGCTGCGGGGCACGACGTCCAGCAGGGCGCGGGCTCCGACGGAGACCCGGCGTTCCAGCCAGGAGTGCAGGAGCAGCCGGCGCACCAGCAACTGGGTCGGGGGCAGCCGCGAGTCACCCTCCAACCCGGTGACGAGCTGCGCGATCTGCAGGTCGCTGAGCCAGTTCTCCACCATCCGCAGCAGCGCCGCGCGGCGCCCTGCCTCCAGCCCGGGCAGGCGCAGCCGGTAGCGGGACTGTTCGAGGACGAGCGAGCCGCCCGGCCCCTCGGTCAACCGGGCGTCGCTGCGGAGCCGGTAGCTCTCGGTCTTCACCGTGCCCAACAGGGGAGTTGTTCGATTCACTGGTTCTTCATGCTTCCGGTACTGAGACGGCCGTACGGCACGTCGGCAGGGCTTGTGGTGCTTGAGGACCCGCGGCCGCCGCACCGCGACTCCGTTGGTGACGGCGCACCCGGGCGGAGTGCCGGCGATGCGACTGTTCTACAAAGGAGGAACGGGATCGGGCCTGCCATCGGCTCACGATTGCACCGATTCCTGCCACCGCCGGACGCTGCGGCCCAGGCCGCGCCACGTTCATCCGTTCTCGACCACCAGGTGCTCCTCGACCCAACTGTCGGAACCGTCAGCATCCATGAGCAACTCGGTGACGAGCTCACGGCCCCGGTCCTCCGCGGCGGCCCGGAACGTGCTGACCAGCAGCTCCACCACGCCCTCGGTCAGCCGTGCGGTCCGCTGCCCACCGGCCGGCCCTCGCACCGCCGCCGGTGCCGGCGAACCCTGTTCCTCGGCGGCGCCGGCGAGGAGTTCCGCGCTCGACGAGGCGACCAACTCCTCGGCGGCGCTGGTGATCCGGTCCAGCGAGCGGGCCAGGCACCGCAGGGCGGCCGCCGGCGGGACGCCGGTCCGCACGAGTTCCATCGTCGCACGGTGCACCTCCGGCCGTGCGACGGTCACGGTGCCGTCGGCCTCCCAGCCGAGCATGCCGTGGCGGTTCAGGGAGCAGAACACCGCGGGCTGGTCGCGCACCGCGCGGTTGACTGCGGAGGCGAGCCGGGCCTCCTCGGCGTCTCGGTCCCCCACCCCGAGGAAGGCCGCGATGGACACCAGGTTGAAGCCCTGGCGCTGCAGGTGGACGATGTGGCGCAGCCGACGGACGTGGGTCTCGTCGTAGTACCCGACCCGCCCCCGGCGGGCCGGCGGCGGGAGCAGCTTGCGGGACTGGTGGGCCCGGATGTTGCGCGGCGACATCCCGACCAGCCTGGAGACCTCCTCGACCGTGTAAGACGCGTCCGGACGGTCCGAGTGGAGTACGGCCTGCAGCGGAGTCGGTTCCATCTGTTGCTCCTCGGTGGTGCCATGGCGTGGTGGGGCTGCTCGGTCCCGTCCCGCCATCGACGGGCCCCGAGCGTGTCTGGCGGCGGCGGGCGTGATCGCGCAGTGCTGGCCGGTTCCGGCTGCCCGTCGCCGGTCCCCTTCCCGCCGCTCGCTGGCGGCGATCTGGTTCGGGGGACGCCGCCCTGTGGACCGGCGGCACCCCGGGTGGTGCCTCTGGCCACGGCGGCGGGCCTGGCCACCGACGCGTAGGGCCGGATCATCACCGACCCCACCCTGCGCCCGGTCGCCGACCCCTGTGTGTACGCGGTCGGGGACGCCGCCGGCCCGGTGCGGGTCGGCTGGGCCCCGTGACCGACCACACCGAGAAGGAACCGCTGCCGATGAGCCAGAGTGCCGCCGCCCGCGACGAGAAGAGCCAGCGCAAGGCGATGCTGATTCGCGCCCCGATCCACATCGCCGGTACGCACCTGTTCGCGGGCTTCGTGATCCTGCTGTTCTTCCTGGGCGGGCGGGGGCTGAGTCAGCCGTGGTCGGGGACGACCAGCTGGGAGATGACCTTGCCCGCGGAGTCGTAGACGGTGACCTTGCGGACGTCCGAGTGGAACGGGTGCTGCGGGTCGATGGCGTGGTGCGGCTTGGACGGGCCACCGTCGGCGTACCAGACACCCCAGCCCGGGTGGCCGGCCAGCGTCAGGATGTGGCCGGAGAGGGTGTCGTCCTGGGTGGCGATCTCGACCCGGGCCTCATCACCCGTGCCCAGGAACACCCCGGACAGGAACAGCCGCCCGTTGACGCCCTCCTGCTGGGCACTCGCACTTCCCGGCGCGAGGTTGCCGTCCACCGCACTGCGGAACTGGTCACTCTGCTCCGGGGCGGACCAGTGCTTGCCCTCTGCGGTCAACCACAGCGTCACACCAGGCAGGGCCTGCACCTTCTCCCCGACGGCCACCACCCGCACCGCCGGGGGCACCGCGGAGGGCACTGCGGTGGGTGCCACGGTGGGTGCCGCGGTGACCGCCGGAGCGATCCGAGCGCGGTCGGCGGCGGAGAGGTGGTCGGCGGCGGAGAGGTGGACGGCGGCAGCTGCGAGCGAGCCGAGCAGCAGACCGCAGCAGACCGCCAGCCCGGCCGCGCGCCGGCGCTTGCGGGCGCGGCCGGCCCGTTCGATGGCGGCCAGCGGGGGCGGGGACGGCGTGATGTCGTACGCGGTTTCGGCGAAGACACCGCGCATCCGTTCGGCGTCGGACCGGGAGGTCATCTGGCGGCTCCGGCGGCAGTGTCGTGGGCGAGCAGGGGGTTGGCGCGGAGGGCCTGCAGGCCGCGCCGGATATGGGTCTTGACCGTACCGAGCGAGCAGTTGAGCACGGTGGCGATCTCCAGCTCGCTCAGATCCTCCCAGAACCGCAGCACCATGACGGCGCGTTGACGGGGCGACAGTGCCTCCAGCGCCTCGATGAGCTCGGTGCGGTGCTCGATGGACTCGGCGTGCCCCTCCTGGGAGCCGTGCACCGACTCCGGCAGGAAGGGCATCAGCAGCTGGGCGACGCGTTTGCGGCGCAGTCGGCTGAAGTTGTTGTTCACCAGCGCCCGGCGCACATACCCGTTGACCTCGTCGCGCGAGATCCGCGACCAGCGGGCGTAGACCTTGACGAGCGTGGTCTGCACCAGGTCCTCGGCCTCGTGGAAGTCGCCGGTCAGCATGTGCGCCGTGCGCACCAGCCGTGGCCAGGCCAGGGCGGCGTAATCGGCGAAGTCCGCGGAACTGTCATGCGTCACGAGCGGCGGTTCCTCTGGATCAGGGCGTCCGGGGCGGGGCGGAGGGGCCCGGACATCGCCCGGGCCCCTGGGGCACATCAGCCGTGGTCGGGGACGACCAGCTGGGAGATGACCTTGCCCGCGGAGTCGTAGACGGTGACCTTGCGGACGTCCGAGTGGAACGGGTGCTGCGGGTCGATGGCGTGGTGCGGCTTGGACGGGCCACCGTCGGCGTACCAGACACCCCAGCCCGGGTGGCCGGCCAGCGTCAGGATGTGGCCGGAGAGGGTGTCGTCCTGGGTGGCGATCTCGACCCGGGCCTCATCACCCGTGCCCAGGAACACCCCGGACAGGAACAGCCGCCCGTTGACGCCCTCCTGCTGGGCACTCGCACTTCCCGGCGCGAGGTTGCCGTCCACCGCACTGCGGAACTGGTCACTCTGCTCCGGGGCGGACCAGTGCTTGCCCTCCGCGGTCAACCACAGCGTCACACCAGGCAGGGCCTGCACCTTCTCCCCGACGGCCACCACCCGCACTGTCGAGGCCGCCGCGGCCTTGGGCGACTCCAACGGCTTGGGCGTGGCGGTGGACTTGCCGCTGGCCGCCGGGGCGCTCGCGACGTGCGTGGCCGGGCCGGCCGGCTTCGTGACGGCGAACGCCTGGGCAGTGGTGGCGGCACCAGCCATGGCAGCCACGACCGCCGCAGCGGCCAGATACTTCTTCATCCGCGTCATGATGGACAGCTCCTTGCGGTTTCCGATCGAACAGGACGGAGTGGGCGCCTCTCCACCCGTATGAACCCCGTTCGCCCGGAGTGCGGATGACACTACTTCCATTTTTCTTGTTGTCAGACTGGCGCAGGCTCCGGCTCGGCGGCGGTGGGTGCGACCGGCTCGGGTTTCGGGCGCGGGGCTGCGGGGCTGCGGGGCTGCGGGGCTGCGGGGATGAACGGCCCGCACACCCCGCTGAACACCACCACTGCCACGCCGACCCAGACCGCCGGATCAGGCCGCGGACGAACTCGGCACCGGGATGTTCGGATTCGTATGCCACTGGGCGGGGCGTCGCGGCCTTTCGCGGCAGCACCGCCGCGCTGCGCGCCGCCGCCAGCCAAGCGGCCGCAGGCGTGGGTATCGGCACCGGACGCTGTGCCGTTCGGAAACTCGCGGCTGCTGCTCGGAGTGACTCTGGCGAACCGTCACGGCCGGCTGGAACTCTGTCCGGGTGATCGTCTCACTGGTGTACAAGGTGGCGCGGAAGCTGCTCGCGATCCCGGCGGTACTGCTGCGTCGGGATGCGGCCAAGGACGCCGAACTGCTGGTGCTGCGACATGAGAACGCGATGCTGCGCGGGCAGCTCACAGGGCCGGTGCGGTACGAGCCGGCGGACCGGTTGTGGTTCGCGGCGCTCTCCCCACTGATCCCGCGGCGCCGGTGGGCGCTGGTGTTTCCGGTGACGCCCGGCACTCTGCCGGCGTGGCACCGCCGGCTGATCGCCTGGAAGTGGGACTACAGCAGGCGCCGGAGCAGGCCCGGCAGGCCACCGACCGCGAGCGCGGTGAAGGCGCTGGTGCTGCGACTGGCCGAAGAGAACTTGCGGTGGGGCTGCCGCCGGATCCGGGGCGAACTGGTTCGCCCCGGGCATCCGATCGGAGTGGTCCCCGGCGCGGGGACGGTAGCGTCCCGGGCATGACGACGATTGCGCGGGTGCGCCTCGCGACGTTCAACGTGCTGCACGGCAGGCCGGTCGGGGCGGACGGGCGCCCGGCCTCCATGAAGGACATGCCCGCTCCGGAACGGCCGCTGTGCGAGGCCGTCGCCGCGCTGGACGCCGACGTCGTGGCGCTGCAGGAGGTCGACCGGCTCCAGGAGCGCTCGGGCGGCGTCGACCAGGCCGGTGCGGTCGCCCGCGCGGTGGCGGCCGGCCACTGGCGCTACGCCTCCGCGCTCCACGGCCACGCCGTCCTCGGGCGGGGCTGGCTCTTCGACCCGTCCCGTCCCGGGCTGCGCGTGTACGGACCCGATGACGCCGACCTGGACGACGGCGGCCCCTCGCACGGCGTCGCACTGCTGTCACGCCTGCCGGTGCACGCGTGGCGCGCCGTGCGCCTCGCGCCGGCGCCGATCGCGGTGCCGCTGCGGATACCGGGCAAGCAGGGCCTCGTCTGGTCCCGCGACCGGCCGCGCGCGGCGCTGGCGGCGGTCGTCGAGGGACGGCGGGGGCCGTTCACCGTGGTCGCCGCGCACCTGTCGACCGTCCCCGGGCAGAACGTGCGCCAGCTGCTGTTCCTGCGCCGCTGGATCGCCGGCCTGCCGCGCCCGCACGTCCTGCTCGGCGACCTCAACCTGGTCGGCGCCGTCCCGCGCACCGTCCTGAGTGCCGCCGAGCTGCTCGCCGGACCACACAACTCCGGTGAAAGGAACGGCGCTTGGCGCGATGCGGTCCGCGCACGGACGTATCCCTCGCACCGCCCGCTGGTGCAGTTCGACCACATCCTTACCAACGGCGTGGCCCCCGCCCGCTGCGCGCAGGACGACGGCCACGCCGCCCGCAGCGAGGTGTCCGACCACCGGCCCCTGACGGTCGCGCTCCCCTTGTGATTCAGCCCAGCAGGGCCCGAACCCGCTCGGCCAGGCCGCACATCCCACGCGCAGACCGCCGCCGTCCCGTTGCCTCCGTAGACGACACCGTTCGCCGCCGTCCCCGGAGGGAACGTGCCCGTGGCGCTGTCGGCAGTCTTGATCTCCCACAGCCGGCTGCCATCGGTCAGGCTCACTGCCCGGAGGGCGTTCTTGCCCGCCAGGCAGTAGGCCTGGCCATCGGCGACGGCCGGCGGGATCGTGTCGGTGGCGCCAGTCTGGGCGAGCCACAGCTGTCGGCCGTCCTGGCCGTTGCGGGGGCCCTCGTCTGCGCGCCGTAGAGCGCGAAGTCCTTGAGCCGGTCGAACGCCTGGGCGTAGAGGGCGAGCTCGCTGGGCGTGGTGACGGTCACCTGGGCGGACAGCAGCTCCACCCCGGCCTCGGCATCGTCGAAGATGTTGAACGTCTCCGTCGGTCACATGGTGCGCTGCGCGGTGAACGGGATGACGCCGAGCGAGACGGCTGGCAGCGCCATAGCGGCCCGCAGGTGCTCCAGTTGCTCGGCCAGTCCACCGGGGCAGACCAGACTGGCGGCACATCGAAGTTCCGGTGGTTCAGGGCGACTTGGGAAGGCCGCCCCGTTCAACAGGAGCTTCGATGCCCTTCTTCTATGACTCCGGCTCTCACCGTCTGCGAAGCAGCTGGAGCGGCGCCGAGCGATGCGTGGTGCCCGCGTCCGCTGCGTGGAGTGCGGCAGCGGGCGCGGGCCCCACCCGCATAACCCCGGGGGGGGTAACCCGCCCAGGGGCAGA
>NZ_JBSFGU010000064.1:0-30051 GCF_053596725.1 Kitasatospora sp. NPDC001660
AACACGGCCCAGGCCGCGGCCGCGGCGGCGAGCAACGCCGCCGACTCCGCGTCGAACTCGGCCACCCAGGCCCACAAGGTCGCCGACATCGCCCGCGCCTCCGACCAGGAGCGCCTCGACGAGCAGCAGGCCACCGAGATGGCCGCCGCCGACGAGGCCTCGCGCGAGGCGGACCTGAAGGCGAAGACCTCGGCCTGGGAGGCCGGCAAGGCCACCCAGCTCGCCGCCGACACCGACCAGCTCATCAAGGACGCCACCGCGTCCGGGGCCGACCCGAAGACCGCCGTGCTGAAGGGCCGCCAGGCCGCCCTGCGGCTGCTGGACTCCGGCGGGCCGTGGACCAGGGCCGCCGCCCAGACCGCACTGGAGGGCGACGACACCGCCGTCCAGGCCTTCCTGACGACGAACCTCTCCGTCGCCCGCGACCGTGACGACCGCACCAGCGTCACCGCCATCGCCCGTACGCCGGGCAAGCTGGAGAAGCGCCTCGCCGCCGAGGCCGCCGCCGCCGGGACCCCGGACCAGGTGAAGGCGTTCCTGGCCACCGGCCAGTACCCGGGCAAGGACGACGACGACCGCGTCGCCCTCTCCCAGATCATGGCCACCGGCGGACCGGGCGTGAAGGCCGCCGCCGGCAAGGCCCTCGACGGCACCATCGACGACGTCCGCGCCTTCCTCGCGGTCGGCCAGTTCAAGGCCCGCGACGACGACAACCGCGTCCTGGTCACCCAACTGCTCACGACCGGCGGCGCGGAGGTCAAGGCCGCGGCCCAGGCCGTGCTGTCCGGCCCCGCCGACCGCCTGGTGCCGTTCCTGCAGACCGGCCTGCCCAAGGCCCAGCAGCGCGACGCCGTCACCGCCGCCCACGTGGCCACCATCCAGTCCTACCTCGCCACGATCGACGGCTCGGTGGCCCAGGCCCGCCAGTACGCCGCCCAGGCCGCCCAGTCCTACGCCACCGCCCGCGGAGCGGCCAACGAGGCCGCCGGCTACGCCAACCAGGCCGGCCAGTCCGCCCAGCAGGCCCAGGGCTTCGCCGACCAGGCCGCCCAGTCCGCGCAGGCCGCCCAGGCCTCCGCGGCGCAGGCCGCCCGGTACGCCCAGCAGGCCCAGGCCAGCGCCGCCGCCGCCAACACCGCGGCACGCAACGCCGGCTTCTCGGCCGCCGCGGCCACCAGCTACGCCGCCCAGGCCCAGCAGTACGCGGCCACCGCCAAGGCCGCCGCCGACCAGGCCCAGGCCAGCGCGGCAGCCGCCAAGCAGAGCGCCGCCGAGGCGGCCAAGGCCGCCGCCGACGCCCAGGTCGCGGTCTGGAAGAAGCAGGAGGCGGAGGCTGCCGCCTCCCAGGCCGCAACCGCCGGCAACGAGGGCGTCGACGGCAGCGGCGGCGACGGCGGACGGGCCTACTACGTCGAGACCGTCCCGCACGACGACATGAAGCCGGCCAACGTCCAGGAAGACATGTCCAAGTGCATCTCCGACGACCCCGGAAGCATGAGCGGCATGTGGTCGTCGCTCTTCGGTTCCACCACGTGGCACAAGAACGCCGCCGGGGACCTGGTCTGCAGCGTCAAGCTCACGGCGAAGGTGTCCGGCACCGTCGACTACGTCATGCGCACCTGCCCGGAGGCGGGACTCGCCCTCGACGCCTGCAAGGGCAAGTACCAGACCTGGGACACCGTTCTCCTGAGCACCCAGCACGTTGACGGCGTCCCGTACGAGACCACGGTCGACCTGACGTACAAGGACTACAAGACCAAGTACGACCCGAACGTGGTCGCGGGCCAGATCCTGTGGCAGATGGTCGCCGGCGACTTCATCAAGTGCTTCAACAACCCGGGCCTGAACGCCTCCTGCGGCTGGGCCGCCGCCTCCCTCATCCCCGTCGGCAAGCTGGTCGACGCCGCCAAGGGCGTCGTCGCGCTGCGCTTCGCCATCGAGGCCGGTGTCGGCATCGAGGACGCCAAGCTCGCCCTCCAGGCGACGCTCAACGGCTACAGCCAGACGGTCGTCGGCAGCTTCACCGCCCTGGCCGACAACGTCGCCAAGTTCCGCCAGGCCCTGCGGGACGGCACCGGGACCGATGCCGCCCTCGCCGCCCTGCGCAACGACCGCAACGTCGACCGGGCCCTGGTGGAACAGCTCGAGGCCGAGGCCGAGTACACCACGGCCGCCCGCACCTCGTGCCCGATCAACAGCTTCCCGGCCGGCACCCAGGTCCTGCTCGCCGACGGCTCGCACCGGGCGATCGGCGAGATCCGCACCGGCGACCGGGTCATGACCGCGGACCCCGGGACCGGCGGCCTGCACCCGCAGCCGGTGACCGCCACGTTCGCCCACGACACCGAGCGGCTCGTGGACATCGGTCTCGCCGACGGCAGCACCCTGTCCACCACCGCCGGCCACAACCTCTACGTGGACGGCGCCGGCTGGACCCTCGCGTCGAACCTGCGCGTCGGCACCAGCCTGCGCGGCACGGGCGGCTCGCCGCAGGCGATCACCTCCCTGCACGACCGCACCGGCCTCGCACCGCAGCAGGTCTACGACCTGACCGTCGACGGCGACCACACCTTCTACGTGCGCTCCGGCGCCGGCGGCGGCCAGGACGTCCTCGTCCACAACTGCATCGACATCGTGGCTGACGGCGACCTGTCCAACGCCCACACCCTGTCCGAGCACGTCGGCCAGACCGCCCAGCAGATCGAGGACAAGATCGCGAAGAGCGGGGTCGCCACGGTCTGGACCGACCAGGCCACGGCCGCCAAGTCCGTGGCGGCCGCGTTCCAGCAGTGGATGGCGCGCTCCCCGAAGAACGCCGCCAAGCTGAAGAAGTGGGTCACCGAGCAGTCGAAGAAGAACTTCTTCGACCCGGACGTCGACCTGTTCCCGATCGACTGGGAGCTCAGGGACACGGGATCGCTCGGCACGATCTACACCAAGGTCGGCAACAACATCGTCCCCACCGCGGCTGGCAGCAAGGTCGTCATCCGGCTGAAGTACGTCAAGAAGCACGCCGACAACTTCGTCGTCTACACCTCGTACCCGCAGTAGGGAATGATCGCCACCGTGAAGCCACGCCACGACTTCGACGAGGACTTCGGCCTCACCGGGCTCACGAAGTACCTCGCGATGCACCTGACGCTCAGGGACGAGGCCTCCTGCCTCGACCTCGCCGAGCGGCTCTTCGAACGCGAAGGGCCGGTGTACGCGCAGGAGGTGCTGGACGACACCCGGCGCCTGGCGCAGTCGCGGCTGCCGGACGACACGCTCTCGGCCCTGTGGCTGGCGGCCGGCCGGGCGCGGTTCGACCCAACGGGCGCCGGACTCGGCATCCGCATCTGGCTGCGCCGGGTCGAGGACGCCTGCACCGCTTTCGTGCGCCGGGGCGATCCCGCCTTCGTTCCGGCGCTCTCGCCGGCCGATCCGGACCCCGGGCTCCGGGCGGCCGTGCTGGCGGAGCTGCGGGGTGTCGGGCCGGCGCTGGCCGAAGCAGCCGTCACCAGCCTCTACGTCCCGCCGCTGCCCGGCCTGGTGCCGGCACTGGTGGCGGCCGTCGACGAACTGGGCCCCGACCTCGGGTTCCGGCTCTTCCTGCGGGCCGTGAAGGTGTACTTCATCCCCATCGGCCCAACCCGGCTGGGCCGGTTCGAGGAGATCGGCCGCAGGCTCGGCTACCACGAGTGGGTCGTCGAGGACGGAAACCTCAACATCCGGTCGGACCTGGAGGACTGACAGCGGCACACGACGCACCGGCGGGGATCTCCTCCCCCGGGCACCCCGGGCGGCCGGGTTCCCGCGATCCCGCGGGGACCCGGCCGCTTCGGCATGACGGCCCTCCCGGGGAAGGCTCGGCGGGGGTTTTCAGTGCGTCTCAGTGGGTTGCTCCCTCCGGGACGCGCAGGTCGGCGCAGTGGGTGGCCGCTGCGGTGAGCAGCGCCCGCAGCGCGTGGGCGACGGAGTCGGCCGGCAGGGAGGGCTGGGCCCGGTCGAGGACCTGCTCGGGCAGGGCGGGTATGTGGACGAAACCGCCGCGCACGGCGGGGCGTTCGGTGGCTATCAGGTGCATCAGGGCGTAGAAGACGTGGTTGCAGACGAACGTCCCGGCGGTGTGCGAGAGGGAGGCGGGCAGGCCCGCCTCCCGGACGGCGGCCACGCACGCCTTGACCGGCAGCGTGGCGAAGTAGGCGGCGGGGCCACCGGGGACGACGGGCGCGTCGACGGGCTGGGCGCCCGCGTTGTCGGGGATGCGCGCGTCGTCGACGTTGATGGCGACGCGCTCGACGGTGACGTCCGGCCGGCCGGCCGCCTGGCCGAGACAGACCACGAGGTCCGGGGCGCACTCCCCCATCGCCGTGCGCAGTTCCTCGGCCGCCCGCCCGAAGACGCAGCTCAGGCGGACGGCGGTGACCAGCAGGCCCTCGGGCGGGTTGTCGGCGACGAGGCGGGCGACCTCCCAGGACGGGTTGACGTCGGCGCCGTCGAACGGTTCGAAGCCGGTGAGCAGGACCCTGGTCATGGCGGCCTTTCTGCTGGAGGAACGGGGCCGAGGCGGATCGGGGCGGGTCAGAACGCGAAGAGCGACATGATGGCGATGTTGCAGGCCAACAGCGCACCGGCGGTGGGCACTTGGGCCTTGATCGGCCCGTACTGGTCCTTGAGTTCGAGCAGCGCGGCCGGGACGAGGTTGAAGTTGGCCGCCATCGGGGTCACGAGCGTGCCGCAGAAGCCGGCCAGCATGCCCACGGCCAGGACGACGCCCGGGTGGCCGTGCAGCTGGGTGATGAGGATCGGCCAGCCGATCGCGGCGGTCATGACCGGGAAGGCGGCGAAGGCGTTGCCCATGATGATCGTGAACAGGGCCATGCCCAGGCAGTAGACCGCCACCGCCGCGTACTTGCTGCCGTCCGGCAGGAAGTGGGTGGTGATCTTGCCGACCTGGGTGCCGACGCCGGCGCCCTGGAAGATCGAGCCCAGCACGGCGAGGAGCTGGGGCAGCAGCAGCGACCAGCCCATGGCCTCCAGCAGTCCGCGCCCGGAGTGCAGGGCGACGACGGGGTTGCGCTCGCGGGTGAGCAGCAGCGCGATGCCCAGGGCGACGAGCGAGCCGATGCCGAGCCCGAGGAGCGTCTCGCTGCCGGTCTGGAGCAGTGGGCTTCCGCCCACGTGCACGCCCTTGAGGAGCGTGCCGCAGGCCAGTGCGACCAGTGGCAGGGCGAGCGCGGGGATGAACAGCCGGCTGCCCAGGCGCGCGGCGGAGGCGGCCCGTTGCTCGGGGGCGGCGGTCGTGGACGTGCCGCGGCCGGTGAGGCCGAAGCCGGCCAGGCAGATCATCGCCAGGACGGCCGCGCCGAGCGGTGCGGCGGGCGCGCTCTTGTCGGCGACCCAGCTGCCGTAGACGAAGCTCGCGCCGAGCAGGCCCCAGAAGGCGGCGCTGCCGTAGCGCTTGGGGTTGCCGCGGTCCGCGGCCATCTGTGCGGCCATCGCGAGGAAGACGGCTCCGACCAGCCAGTACAGCCACTCGACCTTGATCATTTGCTCGTCTCCTCGATGCGGTCGGTGGTGGCGGTCGCCTTGTCCGTCGCGGACACGTCCCGGGCGTCCCGGGCGAGGGTGTTGTCCAGGCGCAGCAGGCGGGCGCCGTGGATGAGGGTGGCGCAGATCGCGGTGGGGATGGCCCACAGGGCGAGCTGCACCGGTTCCAGGCCGGTGTGGTAGGTCGCGTTGACGAAACCGGTGATCAGGAGGATCGAGCCGACGGCGAGGAAGCAGTCCTCGCCGAAGAACAGGCCGACGGTGTCGGCGCTCGCGGCGAAGGAGCGCAGGCGTTCGCGGGCCTTGTCGGTCAGGGTGCCGTGGCGGCGTTCGGCGGCGGCCTCCGCCATCGGCGCGATCATCGGGCGCACGGCCTGGGCCGGTCCGCCGAGGCCGGTGAGGCCGAGGGCGGCGGCGAGCTGACGGATCACCAGGTAGACGGCGAGCAGGCGCCCGGCGCTGACCTTGGCGAGCTTGTTCATCAGGGCGCGGGCCTGCTCCTGCAGGCCGTGGCGCTCCAGCAGGCCGATCACCGGCAGGGTGACGGCGAAGAGGGTCACCGAGCGGCTGGAGGCGAAGCCCGCGCCGAAGGCCTCCAGGACCTTCATCGGGCTCATCCCGCCCAGCAGTCCGGTGACGACGCCGGCGGCGCCGACGACGAGCAGCGGATTTCGCCGGGTGGCGAACCCGGCCACCACGACGAGGATGCCGACAAGAACGATCATGTTCCTGACCGCCTTTCAGAGGGGCCTCCGCCCCTGTGGGTGGCCGTCGTCGACGCCACGGGCGGAGGAGGTCCCGGCCCAAGTGGGCCGCGACCGTACGGGGGTTGCCGCGAGGCTAGGGGATTGTGGAACAATCCGACAAGAGTTCAGGAGGTGGACGTGACCGGGGTTTTCGACGCACTGGCGGCCGACCGGAGCCGGATCGAACGCGCCAGCGCCGCCCAGCGCGTGGCCGACGTGCTGCGCGACCACATCACCGAGGGCCGGCTCGCCCCGGGCACCCGGCTGTCGGAGGAGGCGCTCGGCGATGCGCTCGCCGTCTCGCGCAACACGCTCCGCGAGGCGTTCCGGCTGCTGGCCGACCAGCGCCTGGTCGTGCACGAGATGAACCGCGGCGTGTTCGTCCGGATCCTCAACCCGGCCGACGTCGCCGACATCTACACGCTGCGCCTGGCCCTGGAGACGGCCGGCGTGCGCGCCCTGCACAGCGCGGCGCCCGAGCGCCTGGCCGCGGTGCGGGCCGCGCTCGCGCGGGCGGAGGGCGCCGAGGCGCTCGGCGACTGGGTCGCCGTCGGCACCGCCGACCTGCACTTCCACCTGGCCGTCGCGGGGCTGGCCGGCAGCGAGCGGATCGACGAGTGCATGGCGCGCCTGGTCGCGGAGCTGCGCCTGGCCTTCGCCGCCGTGCCGTCGGCGCGCGAGCTGCACGCGCCGTTCCTGCGGCGCAACCAGACGCTCACCGGGCTGCTGGAGTCGGGCGAGATCGACGACGCCGAGGTGGAGCTGACCCGGTACCTGAACGACGCGCGCGCGGTGATCATCCGGGCGATGACGGGGGGCGCGAGATGACGCCGCCGCCCGTTCCGACGGCCGTGGGCCTCGACGCCGACCTCGGCGAGGGCGTCATCGACCTCAACGCCGATCTCGGCGAGGGGTTCGGGCGCTGGACGCTCACCGACGACGAGGCCCTGCTGTCGGTGGTCACCAGCGCCAACGTCGCCTGCGGCTTCCACGCCGGGGACCCGTCCACCATGCGGCGGGTGTGCGCGCTGGCCGCCGAACGCGGCGTGCGGATCGGCGCGCAGGTCTCCTACCGCGACCTCGCCGGGTTCGGACGGCGGGCGATGGACGTGCCGCCGGAGGAGCTGGCCGACGAAGTCGCCTACCAGATCGGGGCGTTGCAGGTGTTCGCACGGGCGGCCGAGGCGCGCGTCGCGTACGTCAAACCGCACGGCGCGCTGTACAACCGGACGGTGCACGACGAGGACCAGGCACAGGCGGTGGTCCGGGGCGTCCTGCTGGCCGCACCGGGACTTCCCCTCCTCGGGCTGCCCGGCTCGCGGCTGCACGAGGCCGCCGGGCGGGCCGGGCTGCCCGTGGTCGCCGAGGCGTTCGCCGACCGCGCCTACACTCCGCACGGCACGCTGGTCCCGCGCCGCGAACCCGACGCCGTCGTCCACGACCCCGACGCCGTCGTCCACCGCTCGGTCGCCATCGCCCGCGACGGCGAGGTCACCGCGCGCACCGGCGAGCGGATCCGGCTGCGGGCCCGCTCCCTGTGCGTGCACGGCGACACCCCCGGCGCCGCGGACCTCGCCGGCCGGGTCCGAACGGCCCTGCGGGCGGCCGGAGTCCGCGTCGAGGCCTTCGCATGAGCGCGCGAGTTCTCCGGGTGGGTCTGGACGCGCTGCTGGTCGAGCTCGACGGCGCCGACGAGACGGCCGCCTTCCACGCCGAACTCCAGCGCCGCCGGGCGGCGTCCACGCTCCCGTCCGTCGCCGAGGTCGTGCCCGCCGAACGGACCGTGCTGCTCGACGGCGTCGCCGACCCCGACGCCCTGGCCGCCGAACTGGCCGGCTGGCGCGTGCCGCCGCTGCGGGCGACCGCCTGCGAGACGGTGACCATCCCGGTGCGCTACGACGGCGCGGACCTCGCCGAGGTCGCCGCGCTGTGGGGCGTCGCCGAGCACGAGGTCGCACGCATCCACTCCGCGACCGAGTTCCGCGTCGCCTTCAGCGGCTTCGCCCCCGGCTTCGGCTACCTGACCGGCCTGCCCGAGCGCTACCGGGTGCCCCGGCGGGCCGTCCCGCGCCCCGCCGTCCCGGCCGGGGCGATCGCCCTCGCCGGCCCCTACACCGGCGTCTACCCGCGCTCGTCCCCGGGCGGCTGGCAGCTGATCGGGCGCACCGACGCCGTGCTGTGGGACCCGTCGCGCGAGCGCGCCGCCCTGTTCAGCCCGGGCACCCGGGTCCGGTTCGCGATCGAGGAAGCATGAGCGTCGTCATCACCGGTTCCGGCCTGCTGACGACCGTCCAGGACCTCGGCCGCCCCGGCCACGCGCACCTGGGCGTGCCGCGCTCCGGCGCGCTCGACCAGCCCGCCCACCGGCTCGCCAACCGGCTGGTCGGCAACCCCGCGACGGCGGCCACGCTGGAGACCACCGTGCTCGGCTGCGCGGTGCGCGTGGAGCGGGCGGTGACGGTGGCCGTGACCGGCGCGCCGTGCGCCGTGCGGGTCGACGGGCGGCCCGCCGCCTGGGCCGCCCCGGTGCGGGTGCCCGCCGGGGCGCTGCTGGACGTGGGCGCGGCGACGCGGGGTGTGCGCAGCTACGTCGCGTTCGCGGGCGGACTCGCCGTCACCCCCGTGCTCGGCAGCCGCTCGACCGACCTGCTGTCGGGGCTAGGCCCCGCCCCCCTCGCCGCCGGGGACGCGCTGGCGCTCGGCGAACCGTGCGGCCCGGCGGCCGGGGCGGACGTGGTGGCCTCCCCCGCACCGCCCGACCCGCTGCTCCTGCCGGTCCTGATCGGCCCGCGCGACGACTGGTTCACCGCGCGCTCCCTCGCCGTCCTCACCGGCTCCGGCTACCGCGTCTCGCCCACCAGCAACCGGATCGGCCTGCGCCTGGACGGCCCGCCGCTGGAGCGCGCCCGCGAGGGCGAACTCCCCAGCGAGGGCATGGTCCTGGGCTCCGTCCAGGTCCCGCCCGACGGCCGCCCGGTGGTCTTCCTCGCCGACCACCCCACCACCGGCGGCTACCCCGTCATCGGCGTCATCCCCGCCGCCGCCCTGCCCGCCGCCGCCCAGGCCTCCCCGGGCACCCCGGTCCGCTTCACCCCGATGCGGCGCAGGCGGTGAGTCCGCCGGTGAGTCCGCCGGTGAGTCCGCGCACCCCAGCCGGCCGCCGTCACGGTGACCCCCACCGAGTCCGCCGCCATCACCACCGAACCCACCGTTCCTACTCAGTGAGAGGCAGTGAGTCTTGGACCCACTGCTGTTCACTGGCTCATCCCGAACGGTCTTGGATGGGCTGGTCCACCGCGTTCCTCGTGCCGCGTTCGGTGCCGACGGATCGTGTCCGTGGTCCGGGTACGCGGGGGCGGTTTCCCTCGCGCCCTCGGCTTTCGGGTCGGGCCTGGGCGGTCCGATGCCCGCGGCGATCGCTCTGGTCGTCGCGGGGCGGTGCCGTCCGTCGCCCGATCCGGTGACCGAGGGCGCGTCGTCCGATCGCCACGCCTGCCGCCTGGTGGCGGGTGACGAGGCGTCGTGGCGTGGAGAGTGGGGCTTGCCAGTGCCGCGCGCCCCACACCGAGGTGTAGGCGGGATCGACGGCGATCACGCCGATACCGGCTTCCGCGCACATGCTCACCAGACGGGCGCGGAGTCTTCCGGTGGGAATGCCGGAGATCAGCTGCCGGAACCGCTTCCTGCGGCCGTGCTTCTCCCGGGTTTTGGACTCTTGGAAGTCCAGGTCTTCGATGGCGATCGCCTGCACACCGCAGGCGATCGCCCAGTGCAGTAGCCGGGTGAGGGCATGGCGGAGCTGGGCGTCGCGGTGCGTGGCGCTGCCGGACAGGTCGTAGCCGAAGCGGCGCGGCGCACCCGTGGGGTTGCCGTGTTCGTCCAAGCGCCACGCGGCGAGGTGGTCGGCGTTCATGTCGACGCCGATCACGCCGTCGGCCCGCAACGCGTCCAGCGGTACGACGGGCAGGGGTTTGCGCTTCCAGGAGGCGTCGAGATACCAGCGGCCACGTTCGACGTCGAGGTGGATGCGGTACGCCACCGCCCGGTTCGCATCGATACGCTCGCGCCACTCCTCGCCCCGGTGCGGGAACGACACCTTGGCCGCGAGGATGTACCGGCCGTGTGGGGCGTTGGCCAACCCGGCGAGCGGGGCGGGCAGTTTGATGCCGACCCCGCCGTTCGGGGTGACGCGGATGGTCTCGTTGCCGTACCTCTTGCCCGACTCCCCGTCAGCGGTGAGGAACCGGCGAACGGCGTCCCACTGCGAGCGCCACTGGGCCTCGGTCTTCTCTGCGGTGCCGAGGTTGTGGCGCTGCTTGAGCAGCCGACGGCCGCCCCGCACCACCGACACGCGGCCCGCTTCCCGCTCGGCCTGTACGCGCTCGTGCTCGCCCTCCAGGATCGCCAGGCGGCGTGACTTTTGGAACCACTCGTGCTTGCTGCGGTAGCCGCCGGGCCGGCCCTTTCCGCCCGCCTGCCCGATCGGCAGGGACAGGCGGTGGCAGATCGTGCGGATGGCCGCGTCCAACGACTGAAGGTGCGCCCACTGGGCACGGCGGGACAGACCCCACTGGTCGTGTGTGGTGGAGGTGACCGACCCGGCCCAGCGCGAGGTCGACTCGGCCGTCAGCTCACGCTTGCGCGACGCCCATGTGTCGGTGGAGTGCTCCAGGCCGTCCCGGCAGCGCCGGGCGAGATCACGGGAGGCGAGACGGCCCATGTGTCCGCCGACCAGCCGCAGCACCTTGTCGTCCTCGGCCGTGAGGCCCTTGAGCCGGTCTCGGATAGTGACGCCGGACGGCCCGTCGACGACGAACGGCCGGGCGATCTCCCGAAGCGGCTTCCTGCCCGCATCAGCCATGCCCGGCGGCCTCCAGGGCCTTGCGCGCACGGTTGCGTGCCGAGCGGCGACCGTACAGGCGGGCGCAGAACGAGGTCAGTATCTCGACCATGTCCCGCACCAGGTCGTCCTCGACCTCGCCCTCGTCCAGCACCACCAAGCGGCGGCCGGTCGCGGACAACGCGGCCTCGACCAGTTCGACGTTCATCCGTCCGAGCCGGTCCTTGTGCTCCACGACGATCGTGGTCACCTCCGGGTCGGCGAGCATGCGCCGGGCCTTCGACCGGGCGCCGTTCATCCCCGAGCCGATCTCGCACTCCACGCGCACGACGCGGTGGCCGGCCTGCGCAGCCCACGCCGCAAGCCGGGCGCTCTGCCGCTCAAGATCGGACTTCTGGTCATGAGAGGAGACACGGGCATACAGGCCGACACCACCCACTGCCTGCGGGGAGGCGTTCGCCTCAATGTTGACCAGGATCGTCCGACCCGCACGCACCGCAGGAACGGGAAGAGTCCCCCTCCGAAACCACTCATACGCCGTCTGCGGATGGACGCCCTGAGCCAGCGCCCACTCCTTCAAGTTCACGCTGACCAAACTAACATGACACTCATTCACCCTCACCAACTCGAACCAATTCGTACTCAAATCCGAACAGTTCACTACCCCTCACCGCACCCGCGTAGCCCGCACCCTCCTGGCGGGCCTCAGGAGGTCGGGGCGCCGTGGAGGCGGGTCCAGGTGGTGGTGAACAACTCGTGCAGCGGGACGGGGGGTTGGATGCGGGGGAAGGGGGCTTGGATTTCGTTGCGCCACAGGGGGCGGACGGTGTGGGTGGCGAGTTTGGGGGTTTCCAGGGGGAGGTGGGGGGACTTCAGGTCGGTCCACTCGCCGGGGAGGAAGAGGGTGCGGCCGGCGCGGGGGCGTTTGGCTTCGATGACGGTGCCGGTGGTGAGGAGTTCGGTGCGGGCCGCGGTGTGCTGCTTGGCGGCCCAGGCGTTCCAGCGGCGGATGTTGCGGTCGGTGGGGGCCGCCAGGGTGGCGAGTTGGAGGTAGAGGGCGGCCGCGTCCGGGCCCACGTCGAGGTGGCGGGCGGCGTGGGCGACGAGGTCGGGGCAGGAGTGCCGCGGGTTCGCCTCGTAGGCCCCCGCGGGAACGGGGGTGGTGCGGGCGCGGTGCATCATCCGTTCCAGTCCGCCGCCGGGCAGGAACGGGGACAGTCGGTCCAGACCGTCGGCCAGGTCGGCGATGTCCCGCACGCGCTGCCAGGCCTGCGGGTCGGTCAGCGCCGCCGGGCGCAGGAACGCCTCGCCGTGGGGTGAGCAGACGACGAGCGGGCCCCAGTCGTAGGCCTTCGGACGGGGCGGGCTCTTCTCCTCGCCGCGGCCCTCCGCCACGGGGAAGCGCTCGGGGCCGAAGCGCCGGGCGATGCCCTCGGGGGTGTCCTTGATCCGTCCGCCGGGCAGGGCCAACAGCAGTTCCGGGCGGGCGACTTCGGCCCGCAGGCGCTCGTAGAGGTCGATCGCGCCGGCCACCGCCGGATCGCCGACGGGCCGGTCCGTCCACGCCCACACGAGGGCGCCGGCGAACTGCGGGAGGCTCAGGCCCACCGGGGTGCCGTACGGCAGCGCGGGGCCGGGCGGGGGTACGGCCCTCACCTGGGCCCCGGCACCGTAGGGGGTCGGGGCCAGTTCCCAGTCGGCGGCCTCCACCGTCTCGTCGGTGGCGGCCGCGTAGCCGCCGGCGAGGCGGCGGGCCCAGACCTCGGACAGGCCCAGGTCGGCCTCCAGGGTGTCGGCGGCCTCGTCGTGCACGGCGGGTAGCATCCCGAGGCGCTCGCACCACGCGGCGGCCATCCGCTCCACGGCCGCCTCGACGCCGCCGGGGTGCCACAGTTCGGCCGGGTCGTCGGGCAGGGCCGCGGCCAGGACGGCCCTGCGGCCCTCGTCGCCGAGCCGGGCACGCAGCCGGTCGTAGGCGTCGGCGGTCATGGGGGTGGCCTTGTAGGGGGCCTTGGTGACGAGGGCGCGGTGGTCGTCCCGGCCTGCGCGGGCGACCAGGCCGGCGACCACCAGGCGGGCCAGCGGCCGCCGCAGGCCGGTGAGTTCGGCGAAGCGTGCGGCCGCGGACTCCGGCAGCGGGAGCGGCCCTTCGGCCTCGACCGCGGCGACGAGGGCGCGCAGCCGGGTGGCGTCGTCGCGCTCGATCCGCACGAGCCGGGCGGAGGGGACGGCCTGCGGGAGCGGGTCGCCGGCGGAGGCGGGCGCGACGAACCAGTGCTGCTCGGCTCCCTGCGCGCGGACGGCGGCGGAGGCCACCGCGAGGCCGTCCGCGCGCAGCCCGTCCAGGGTCGCGGCGCCCGCGTGGCCCGCCCACCAGCGGCTGTCCGCGCGGGCGAACGGCTGGTCGGCCCAGGTGTCCAGCAGCGCCAGCAGGGCGGCGCGTTCGGCGTCGGGGGTGGGAGCGATCGCGGCGCGCCAGGCGGCGGCGTCGATCGCGCCGAGCAGCTGCGGCCAGTCGTGCGGGGGCGCGGGCGGCGAGAGGCGGCGCGTCTCGTCGGAGATGGTGCCGGCCAGGTGGGCACCGTCGGCGGCGAGCGCGCCGAGCGTGGCGGGCAGGGGCGCGTCCGGGGTGCGGCGCCACTCGTCCTGTTCGCCCTCGCGGACGAGGCCGAACAGGGCGGGCATCAGCTCGGTGTCCGGCGCGGAGCGGCGCGGCAGGGCGGGCGGTGCCTCGGCGAGCACGGTGACCCGCCGGTGCAGAGCGAGGCGGCGCCGCTCCACCCGGGCGGCCCGCGCGGCCACCGCGGCGACGGCCTCGGCCAGCACCGGGTCGGTGACGGCGGGCAGTTCGCGGGCGACGGCGGCGCGCAGCGCGTCGGGGCCGTCGAGGGCGGCGGCCAGCAGGGCGTCGGCGGCGGGCCGGGTGACGGCGCGCAGGGCGCGGGAGGCGGCTTGGTCGCGGGTGCGCAGCAGGTACCAGTAGGCGGGCGGCAGGGCGGTGCCGCCGGAGACGGTGACCGCGCGGTCGGGTGTGCCGCGCGGGCGGCGGGGCGTGTCGTGGCCGTCCTGCTCCCACAGCAGGGTGCCGTCGGCGGTGTAGGCGCGTACGCCGGTGCGGGTCTGGGATTCGGCGAGGACGACGTCCTCGGCGGCGCCCTCCGGGGGCGCCCACAGGCCCCAGGGGGTCTGGCCGGGGCGGTCGATGTCGAAGCGGGCGGTGCGGCCGTCGATGCTTTCGAGGAGGAAGTGGTCGGGGGCGGGGTCGCGGTGGCGGGTGCGGTGGAGTACGCGGGTGCCGACGAGTCCGTCGCGGCTGCCGAGCGGGGAGCCGGTGAGGGTGGCGGGCAGCGGGGCGAGGTGGAGGTCCTCGCGGGAGACGGCCATGCCGGTTTCGGCGGGCAGGGCGGGGTCGGCGGGGCGGCCGGGGAAGTCGGGCAGGGGCACCGGGCCCTGCGGCTCGCCGGTGACCGGGTCGGCGAGCCGCCAGGGCCGGTCGCCGAAGACGGCGTTGGTCCAGATCCTTGTGCCGTCGCCGAGCTGCAGTTCGTCGCCGTCGATGCCCTCGGTGTCGCCGGGGCGCAGGATGCGCAGGCCGCCGTGGCGTCCGGCGCCGTCGGCGGTCTCGAACTGGAAGCCGTAGGCGCCGTCCAGGCTGCCGCCGTAGGGGACGAGGCCGTTGAGCCGGGTGGGGGTGAAGGGGGTGTCGGGGCGGTCGGCCCAGACGGCGGTGTCGCAGTGGTAGGGGCGGTCGGCGAGCGTCCAGCTGACGAGGAAGGAGCCGCCGGCGTAGTGGACGGCGAACAGGGTGGCGTCGTCGGGGACGGTGAAGCGGCAGGAGGTGCGGACGCCGTCGGGGTCGACGGCGATGGCGCGGTCGCGGCTGAAGACGGTCAGGACGGGCCAGGTGCAGGTGATGCCCTCGATCCCGGTCGGGCCGTCGGCGCGCTCGGCTTCGAACTCGGCGTGGACCGACTCCAGGGCGGGCCAGGCCAGTTCCTCCGGCAGGCCGGCGGCCAGCGAGCGGTGCAGCGCGCCCGCGGCACAGGCGTCGGCGAGGGCGCCGGTGATGCCGGCGAGGGCCGTGACCGTGGGGCGGTCGAGGACGGTCTCCAGTTCGGTGACGGCCTCCTCGGCCCCGGCCATGCCGCCGCCCGCGACGGTGTCGACGAGGCGGCCGACGCGGGCGGCGACCTCGTGGGCGATGCCCTCGTTGCCCGGCAGCAGCGTCACGGCCGTGCCGGAGCGGCGCGGGCGGGCGGGCCCGTGGTCGGGCAGCAGACCGGCGTGGACGGTGCCTTCCAGGCGGGGGCCGAAGACCGGGTCGGCGGCGAGGGCGGCGAGGTCGCGCCGGGAGGCGGCGCCCCAGAAGTGCATGCGCACCTCCCGGCCGGGGTCGGTGACCGGCACGCCGGCCGCCAGGCAGGCGTCGAGCAGGTCGGCGTCCAGGCCCTGCCAGTGGTGGCGGGTGGTGTGCAGCGTCACGCCGCCGTCCCCGACACATTCGGGGCACGCGGCCCGCTCGGCGCACTCGGCGCGCAGGCGCGGACCCAGCTCACCGACCACGTCGAGGAGTTCGGACGGGAGCTGCTGGCGGGTGACGCCGCCGCCGGAGGTGACGTACTGGTACATGTGGGCGAAGTGGCCCAGCCAGCGGCGCAGTCCGCCTTCCGGGACCACCCGGCCGTGCGCCATGGCGTCGATGACGCCGCAGGCGATCAGCAGCCGCAGCCACGCGCCGCCGTCGGTCGCCCCGTCCGGGAAGACGTCCACCAGGGCGGCGGCGGCCGCGTCGGTGGGCGGATGGGCGGTCAGCAGCGGTGCGGCGTCGCTGAGCAGTGCGTCGGGGACGGCCTTGTTCCGCGCGGCGGCGAGGATCGCGCCGACCATCCGGGCCGCCTCGCCGTCCCCGTGCCCGGCGGCCTTGGCGGAGGCCCGGGCGCGGCGCACCAGGTCGGCGGGCAGGTCGGCGGGCGAGGCCGCCCAGGCGGTGAGCAACTCGTCCAGGGCGGCGTGGGCGGCGGGCGGGTCCGTCGTCGCGGCGAGGAAGCGCTGGTGGGCGGCGAGCTCCTTGGCGGGCAGGGCGCCCTTGGCGGCGAACAGCAGGGCGTTGGCGCGCCGGTAGCCGGGGTCGACGGGCAGGCCGTGCGCGGACTCGGCCGCGCGGGCGGCGGTGTAGGCGCGGGCGGCGGGGCGGGTGCCGTTGCCGAGCAGGCGGTGGCCGACGGTGTCCCAGAACCACGGCAGGTGCGCGGGCGGCAGCCGCCGGGCCTGGCGCGCCATCGCGTCGACGAACCCGCCGGGCTTGCTCCAGTAGCGGTTGAGCTCGCTGCGCATCTCCCCCACCAGCGCGCGGGCGGCGTCGGCCGTGCCGGGGTCGTGGGCGGCGGCCCAGTCGGCGTACGTGGTCGAGGCGTGCGCACCGGTGGTGGCGGGCAGGAGGGACTCCAGCGGGACGATCATGCTCCGGATCGTCGCACGGGCCACCGACGGCGCCTCCTCGGGGGCTGGGCGCATGGGGCCGGTGACCGTCTTCACCTGCGCGACCTGCGACAACCCGCTGACCGTCGGGCTCCGCAAGGCCCGGCCCGCCGCCGTCGGGCAGCGGACGGGCCGGCACCGGATCGGCACGCCGCGGATGGCGCAGGGCACTTACGCGCCCAGCCGCGACTCCTCCTTTTTCCTTCTGCACCCCGACGACCTGCCGGGGGCCCGTCGGCACCCCGATCCCGGGCGCCGCAACGGCTGCTGCGGACTCGACGGCCAGGACGGCCCCGACCCCGTCTGCGCGGGCTGCGGCGCCGAGGTCGCGACGAAGGAGTCGGACTGCTGGACGCAGCACCTGGTGGCGCTGATGCCGTCAGCCGTGCGGGTCGCCGGTCCCGAAGTGGCTGGCCCCGTCGGGTAGTTGGGGCAGTGGCCAGGCCGGGTCCGGCGTCCAGGCGGGCCAGCCGCCGGCGAACGGTCCGGCGCGGTCCTGGAGCAGGCCGAGCGCCCGCTCCCGCGCGGCCTCGACCGCGCGGTGCAGGTGGTCGTCGACCAGGCCGAGGCGGCGCAGTTGGCCGTACTCGTCCTCGTCCTTCCACCGGCAGGCCGACAGGTCGGGCTCGACCACCAGGTCCACGGCGAGGTCCATCGTGTCGATCCCGAGGCCGGGCCGGCGCCGGTACGGATGCTCGAAGTTGACGTACCAGCGCAGGGGCGCGTGGGTGGCGGCGTCCTGGAAGCAGTGGACGGAGAAGTGCTCGTCGGCCAGGAAGCGGGAGAGCAGTTCGGTGCGCTCCCACCGGTAGGGGCCGAGGTGCCAGGTGCCGGACGCGAGGTCGTCAAGGCCGCTTTTGCGGGTGGTGTCGTCGCCGGTGCGGCGGGCGTCGATCCAGGTGGTCGGGGCGAGGCTCTCGATGCCGGGCCAGTACGCGAGGGTGAGGGTGTCGCCGGTGTCGTCGAGCACCCGCTGGGGCATCGCCGTCCACACGCGCCCGGCGTGGACGTCGCGGCGCACGGCGGTGGTGCCCGGGTGGAAGAGCTCGGACCGGGGGGCCGTCACCGGGCGGGCCGGGCCTGGCAGGCGGGCTGGTGCCAGGTCGTGCGTACGGGGGTGCCGTCGGGCAGGAGGTGCTCGGTGTGCCAGGTGCGGCAGCACGCCGGGCGCTGGTAGGGGCGGCGACGGCGGCGGGAGACGGACGCGGGGGTGCCGGTGAAGGTCGTCATGCCCGCCGTTCTGCCACCCGTGGCGGGTGCCCAACCGCCTCCCACACGAAAGGGCGACCGGTGGTTCGGGCGGGCCCGGCGCGGGATCACCCGGCGGCGGGTGTCTGCGGCGGTGCCGGGCGGGCCGGGCTCGTCGTGAGCTTCCGTTCGTCGGCGCGCAGGTTCTCGGCCTGCTCGCGCAGGCGCCGCTCGGCCCAGCCGTAGGACTCGCGGGCGCCGGGGGTGGTCATCCGGGCGCCGATGGTCCCGGCCAGCTCCCGTGCGGTGTCGAGCAGGGCGGCGAGCGCGCCCAGCAGTACGGCCTCGTCGTCCGGAGCGACGTCGGCGCGGCGCGCACGGGCTCGGGGCAGGGCGTCCTCCCTGATCCGCGTCCCGGCTCCGCGGACGGCTTCGGCCATCGCCACTGTCTCGGGGTCCATCCCGGCCTCCTGCTCGCGTGCCCGCCTCGATGTCCCGGTATGTCTCCCCCGGCCGTCGGCGGATCAATCGGCCTCGCGGGCGGTGGCGGGCCGGGAGAGGCCCACGCGTCAACCAGCCCCGGCGGCGGTGGCGAGGAGGGCGGGAAGGGGGCCCGGGAAGGGGCGCATCAGGGTGTCGACCTCGCGCCACAGGCCCGGGGCCGGCGGGTGGGCGGCCAGGTGGTGGGCGAGGTAGGCGAGGGTGGCGGCGTGCAGCGCGGCGCGGCCGCCGCCGGGTTCCTGGGTGTCGGCGTGGAAGGCGGAGGTCTGGCCGGCGTGGCAGGCGATGGCGAAGGCCGGGCGGGCGTGGTCGATGGCCTGCCGGGCGGTGATCAGGCCCAGTTCGATTCCGGACCAGAGGTGGTGGATGTCCAGGCCGTCCTTGCCGATCGGGGTCGCGGCCAGGACGGCCAGCGGGTCCGCCCCGTCGAGCGGGCCGAGGGTGGGAGGGCGCCGGTAGTACGTCGACGCCGGCGGCCGGTACGCCGGGATCGCGGGGGCGGCGGGTTCGGGGGCCGGGAGGTCCCGCGGGGCGGGGCGGCCGGTGAGCAGGACGCGGGCGATGTCGGGCGGGCAGTCGGGGCGGCGGGCGAGCAGCCGCGCCGCCATGCGCGGCAGGCGGCGGAACAGACCGGCCGCCGCGACCAGCGCCCAGTCCACCCGATACGGCTCGGCGAGGATCGCCCGGCCGCGCCGCGCGTCGGCGGGCGTGCGGACCCCGCACAGGCGGCGCAGCAGCGCGCCGGTGCCGGTGAGGCGGTCCTCGGCGCTGGTGAGGAAGGGTTCGGGGTCGGCTTCGGCGCAGGCGTCGGCGATCTGACGGGTCGCCTCGTCGAGCGCGGCGCCGGGTGGCAGGGCGGCCAGGACCTCCCGGACCCGCGCGGGGCCGTCGGCGAGGCGCACGGTGCGCCAGGCGGTGGCCCAGACGGTGGGCGGGATCGGGCCTCCCCAGCGGTAGGTGCGGCGGTCGATCAGCGCGGCGGCGGCGAGGTCGGCGTCGCCGGAGGTCAGGGCGGCGCGGTGGTGCTCCACCCGGTAGCCGGTGCCGGCGGCGACCACGGTGGGGCGGCGCAGCCGCAGGCGGCACTCGACGGGGTAGGCCAGGCACGGGTTGTCGGCGAGCTGTGCGTCGATGCGGGCGTCGTCGAGGTCGAGCAGGCGTTCCTGGGCCGCGTGGTTGCGGACCGCGCGGGCCAGGGCGCGGCGGACGGCGGGGGTGCCGTCGGCGACGGCGCTGTCGATCACGGTGGGCGGGTGGTCGTGGCCGAGGAAGAAGAAGTCGGGGTCGGCGTCGACGAGTTCGGCGAGCGCGGCTGCCCGGTGGGCGCGCGGCAGCAGCGCCACCAGGCAGCCGACGTCGAAGCGCCGGGCCAGTTCCTCGACGCTCCGGGTGTACTCGTCCGCCGTCGCCATGGCGGGGACGCTAACAGGCAACGCCTGGACGTCGTACGGAATTTCGCCGGCTTCGCCCGGCGGGACGACCGGGGTGGTACGGGGGTCGCGTGCCGAGACGGCTCGGCGGCCGGTGCCCGTGGCCGACGTGGCGGGCCCTGCCCCCGCGCCCTCCAGGTAGGAAGCCTGGTGCTCTGTCTCGCTGAGCTACACGTCGTTGCTGCGCGAGACCCTACGGGCACGGGCGCGGGCGGGGCAACCGGAATTCGGGCTGGTCAGGCCTCCCGGGTGCGGGCGCGGTGGGCGGGGGTCTCGACGCGGTTGCGGCAGGCGGTGGAGCAGAAGCGGCGGGTGCGGGCCCGGCCTCGACGAACTGGCCGTCACCGCCGCCACGCGGCGCCGGACCGGGCGGGCCGAGGGCATCTGCCCGGCTCTCCCCCGCCCGGACGAGGAACAGCAAACAGTAACCCTAAACGAGAGATTTAGGGTGCGTCCCATTTCCCGCCGGGGGCAGTGACCAAGCGTAGCCATAGGCGGACGGGGGCGGGCGGATCTAGCCTGACGGTATGACCGCCCTGCGCGCCGGGGAGGTGCGAGCATGCAGCACACGATCAGTTCACGCGCAACTGTCGTCCTGGCGGCGACGGTGCTGGTGGCCGCCGTCTGCGGGGCCGGGCCGGCGGTGGCGGCCGGAGGCGGCGGGTCACGGACGGTGACCGTGCAGGCGTGTCCGGACGAGGCGGTCGGGCCGGGGCTGCCGCCGCTCAAGGCCCTGGCGGGCCGGGTGACGCTCCCGGACGCGGTGAGCCTGCCACCGGGCGCGGCGGTGTTCGGCGCCCGGTACCCGGGTGACGCGCAGTACGTGGTCGCGCCGGGTGACTGGGCGTGCGACGTCGTGTTCTTCAGCGCGGACGGCGGCGAGCAGGTGTACGTCCACCCGGGCCCGCACGCGGCCGATCCGCCCAGCACCTCCTACCCCGGGCTCGTGCAGGCCGTGTTCAACAGCGGCGGCGTGCAGACCGACGTCGACCTGGCCTGCCCGTTCATCCCCCAGGCCGCGCAGCCGCCGGCCCAGTGCCTCGCGCCGCCACGGCAGGCCGCCGACCGCGTGCACGCCGTGCCGACGGGCGATCCGGGCCTGTTCGCGACGGCGGTCGCCGTCCCGGCGGGCGTGCGGGAGACGAACCTCGCCGCGAGCGGGCAGGTGTCGGCGAACGGGCAGCCGGGGCCGGTGGTCGCCCTGGTCACCCTCGCGGGTACCGGCGGGACGGCGCAGGAGATCGGCTGCGCAATGACAGGACCGGCGGCGGTGGCGACCTGCCGGGCCGGCCTCGACCAGTTCCTCGCCGGCAGTGCGGTCGGACAGAAGCTGAGCAGTGCCCAACTCTCGGCCGCGATGGCGGACTTGAACAGCTTCCTGGCCTCCCGGCCGCACTGAGCGCCGGGCGCGCGCTGCAACAGCGGTGACGGCCTGGAGAAGGCGACCAACCCGCCGAGCGTGTGGTGGGAGGAGAGCTGGGCGGGCGGCCGCAGCCGCCCGGTCCGGGTCGTAGGGGGGTGCGCGCAGGCCGGGCAGCGTTGCGCGCGCACCGCCCGCGGCCACCGGGCGGGGATCAGTCGCGCTGCCCGCGGAGAGTGGAGGCGGTGAAGGAGACGGCGAGCACGATGGCGAGCGCGAGGAGGATCACGCCGAGGGCGATCGCGGTCCAGCCGCCGCCGGTGAGATTGTCCAACTGCTCGCGGTAGGTGGAGTCGTGGGGCTCGGGCATGCCGTCGGTGACCGGGCCGGTGGCGCGGACGTGGCAGATGGCGCCGGGTGACATGGGCCGGCCGTAGCAGGTGGGCACGGCGGCATGGAGCTTGTGGAGGCCGAGCAGGAGCAGGCCGGCGCCCGCGACGAACAGAACGAGCACGATCAGCACTGCCCCGGCCTTCCCGATCCCCCGCGCACCCCCGCGCACCCCCGTGTTCCGCACGCTCTCGCGCGTACCTACCCGGGGCGGCGGTGGACGAACCGGGCCGACCCGGCGCTCACCGGGAGCTTCTGCCGATGTGTCGTCAAATCGCCGTGATGGCATGCACGCCACTAGTCAACCGGCCAGTAGCGACCGTACCGTCGACTCCCCCGCAGCTTCCCACCCAGGAGCTCGACGTGCCCCGACGCCCCCGCATCCCCGGACTGCTCGCCGCCGTCCTCTCGGCAACCCTCCTCCTCGTCCCCGCGCTCGCCACCACCCCCACCGCCGCGGCCCCCACGGCCGCGACGTCCGACTACTGCGCGGGGCGGTGCGCGGACATCCTGCCGCCGGGCGAGAACGGCAACGCCACCCTCGCCGAGATCCTCCTCAACCGGATGTTCGGCACCCGCCCCGCCCACACCGACGACCAGCTCGGCCCGTACGCCTCCCTCGCCTCCGGCTACCCGGGCCTGACCGAGGCGTCCCTGCGCAGCTTCTTCAACGACGCCTCCTTCGGCGTGCCCGCCGACCAGGTCGCGAGCACCACCAGCCCGCGCGCCGACGTGACGATCGTGCGCGACAAGGCCACCGGCGTGCCCCACATCACCGGCACCACCCGCTACGGCACCGAGTTCGGCGCCGGCTACGCGGCCGCGCAGGACCGGCTGTGGGTGATGGACCTGTTCCGCCACGTCGGGCGCGGCGAACTGTCCGGCTTCGCCGGCGGCGCGGCCGCCAACCGGCAGCTGGAGCAGACGTTCTGGCGCGCCGCCCCCTACACCGAGGCCGAGCTGCAGCAGCAGATCGACGTCCTCGCCGCCCACGGCGGGCGGGCCGCGCAGGCGCTCGCCGACGCCAACGCCTATCTCGACGGGATCAACGCCTACGCCAAGCAGGCCCACGACTCCCGCACCTTCCCCGGCGAGTACGACCTGACCGGGCACATCGACCCGATCACCAACGCCGGGTCGATCGCACCGTTCACCCTCACCGACCTCGTCGCCCTCGCCTCCGTCATCGGCGCGCTGTTCGGCTCCGGCGGCGGCGGTGAACTCGCCTCCGCCCAGGTCAAGTCGGCCGCCGAGGCCCGGTACGGCAAGGACGCCGGCGACGCGGCGTGGAGGTCGCTGCGCGAGGCGGAGGACCCGGAGGCCGTCCAGACCCTGCACGACGGGCAGACGTTCCCGTACGCGACGGTGCCCGCCACCCCGCAGGGCGTCGCGATGCCCGACCCCGGGTCGGTGGTGAGCGAGCCGGAGATCTACGACGCCACCGGCTCGGCCACCGCCGCGACGACCGCCGCGACGGGCGTGCTGCCCGGCAACCTGCTCAGCGCGCGGCACGGCATGTCGAACGCGCTGCTGGTCTCCGGCGCGCACACCGACGACGGCCACCCGGTCGCCGTGTTCGGCCCGCAGACCGGCTACTTCGCACCGCAGCTGCTCATGCTGGAGGAGCTGCAGGGCCCCGGCATCAGCGCGCGCGGCGCGGCCTTCGCGGGCCTGAGCTTCTACGTGGAGCTCGGGCGCGGGCAGGACTACGCGTGGAGCGCCACCTCGGCCGGGCAGGACATCACCGACACCTACGCCGTACCGCTGTGCACCACCGACGGCTCACCGGTGACGACCGCATCCGACTCCTACCTGTGGCACGGCAGTTGCCTGCCCTTCGAGCGGCTTGAGCGCAAGGACGCGTGGAGCCCGACCACCGCCGACTCCACCCCGGCCGGCTCGTACACGCTGGTGTCGTACCGCACGAACTACGGCCTGGTGAGCGCCCGCGGCACGGTCGGCGGGGCGCCGGTGGCGTTCACGTCGCTGCGCTCCACCTACCGGCACGAGGCCGACTCCATCATCGGCTTCCAGGAGCTCAACGACCCATCCGCGGTGCACGACGCGGCGAGCTTCCAGCAGGCGGCGCAGGACATCAACTACACGTTCAACTGGTTCTACGCCGACTCGCGCGACATCGCCTACTACAACTCCGGGTCCAACCCGGTACGCGCGCCGGGCGTCGACCCCGGCCTGCCGGTGCTCGCCCAACCCGCCTACGAGTGGGCCGACTTCGACCCGGCGGCCAACACCGCCCGCTACACCCCGCCGGCCGAGCACCCGCAGTCGATCAACCAGGACTACTACGTCTCCTGGAACAACAAGCAGGCCACCGGCTACACGGCGGCCGGCTTCGGCAACGGCTCGGTGCACCGCGCCAACCTGCTCGACGCCCGCGTCAAGTCCCTGGTCCAGAACGGGAACGTGAGCCGGGTCGCGCTCACCCGGGCGATGGAGGGCGCCGCGCTCACCGACCTGCGCGCCGAGGACGTCCTGCCCGACCTGATCCGCGTCCTGCGCAGCGCCCCGGTCACCGACCCCGCCGCCCTCGCCGCGCTCCAGCAGCTGGAGGCGTGGCTGGCCGACGGCGGCACGCGGCACGAGAGGTCGCCCGGCAGCGGGGCGTACGCGGATGCGGACGCGATCCGCGTCATGGACGCGTGGTGGCCGCTGCTGGCCGACGGCGTCATGCACCCGGGCCTCGGCGACCAGCTGTTCACCGCGCTCACCGGGGCGCTGCAGATCAACGAGTCCCCCTCGGGCCAGAGCGGCGGGAGCGGCCCGGTCAGCGCCAACGAGGCGATCCCGCACAAGGGTTCGTCGTTCCAGTACGGCTGGTGGAGCTACCTGGACAAGGACCTGCGCACTGTCCTCGGCGACAGCGTCGCCGGCCCGCTGGCGCGCCCGTTCTGCGGCGGCGGCGACCTCGCGGCCTGCCGCACCGTCCTGCTCGCAACGCTGAAGCAGGCCGCCGCCGAGACCCCCGCCCAGGTCTACCCGGGCGACGGCGACTGCGCGGCCGGCGACCAGTGGTGCGCCGACACCATCATCCAGCGCCCCCTCGGCGGCGTCACCGACGCCAAGACCACCTGGCAGAACCGCCCGACCTACCAGCAGGTCGTCCAGTTCCCCGCCCACCGCTGAGGGACCGGCACTTCGTGGACTCCCGCCTACGGGCGGGAGTCCACGGGGGCAGCGCCGCCGATGTGGGCGCCGTTAGACCGCGATACCGGCTCGCTTGGCGATCCTGGTGAGCCGGGGATTGCTGCGCTTGTGCAAGGACGTCAGAACGCGGATGAGTTCCAGGCTCGTCGGATGGACGGCGGACATCTCCGGTGACCATTTCCACGCGATCTCCAGGGATTCGAGCGCGCCGTCCCGGTCCCCGAGAGCCAGTTGCGACCGTCCGAGGTTCATGTAGAGCGGACCCATGCGGTTGGCGGGCAGTGAGACTCCGCCCCCGATCAGTGCGTCCGCGGCCTCGACGGCCTCACGGTGGCGGTTCATGTCGGAGGAGGTGGAGATGACATGCGTCGCGGTGTTCTCCATGCCGAAATGGATTCCGTGGTCATCGACGTCCCGAGGGAATTCCTCGGCCACTCGCCACGCCTCGGCGATGTGCCGGTTGGCCGTCTGCTTGTCCTTGAGGCGTCCGGCGAGCGTCAGCCCCCGCAGATGGAGGATGCCCAGGCCGAACGCACGATCCCGGCCGTGCAGTGTGGATTCCGCCTGCACGATGGCACGCTCGATCACCGCCAGTCCGCCGTCGAAGTCCCCGGAGTTGAGGAACGTCCCCGCTTCATCCCGTGCCGCCACGATTCTGGCGATCGGGTCTGCCCGCTCGGCGGCGAGAGCCTGCTTCATCGTGGCCAATTCGGCGAGATGCATCCAGCGGTGTCGGGCTGCCAGCCAGTAGACCGCGCTGTAGACGTCGGCGACCAGCGTCCAGGCCCCGGGCGCACCGCTGGCGTGAGCGTGATTGGTCGCCCGTGCGAGTAGGGAGGGAAGCCGCCGCAGTACCTGCGACAGCTCGGTATTGAACCGGATCTCGTTCAGCTCATCCAGTTCGGCTCGCAATCGCTCCGGGTGCACAGGCGCGTCTCCCGGCAGGTCGAAACGCCGGATCGCGAAGTTCAAGTCCGAGAGGTTGGCCTCCGGCGTGCGGCCCAGCAGTTGATCCAGCGTCAGGCCCATGGCGCGGGCGAGAGCAGCGGCCACGCCCTGCGTCAGCGCCCGGTCACCGACTTCGATCTTGCTGAGCAGCGAAACGGACACTCCTGACCTTTGCGCCAGGGCCACCTGACTGAGGCCGCGATCCTTGCGCAGCTTGGCGATGTTCGCGCCAGGCCCCGGAACCCTCGTGCCGTTCATGCCCCCATATTTCCACCGGGGCGAGAAGCACGCCGCCGACTGTGCAAGAACTGTGCAAGTCGGCCGGGCGACGGAGCCGTTGACTGGGTGAACACACCAGACCCCGGCGACCGCTCCAACGGCCCCGGGGCGTGGCCGACCTGAAGGAAGCAGGCTGACGTGCAGGACCCTACCGGCCTTCCGTTCGAAGAAGGCTCCGTGGTTCAGAAGTGGCGTGATCAGTCCCCCAGTGTGGTGGACGATCAGTTCTCTGCGGGGCTGCCGCGTCATCGCAAGTCGGTGGGTGAGGCCCGCGGGATACTGCGCGAGTTCCTCTGTGGCTGATCGGGCAACTGTCGCAGCGGTGGGGTTGCTGTCCGCGCGCGGGCGGGATCGGCAAGGCGGTGTGGGCGCTGGTCGGCCCGGCGGCCGGGCACCGGTGGCTTTCGGCGCTGGAGGGCGCGATCGGCAACACGGTGAGGACGGACGGGTCATGACCGAAGTCAAGGACGGCAGCCCAGGAGCCGAGTTCCCGCACCCGGTCCTGGCCGAGATCGGGGGCGTGACGAAGACGGCCGCGTTCGCCCGGCTCACCGACGCCATGGAAGCGGTGCGCACGAGCCTGGCCCGGCTGCCGTTGGACGACGCGGACGCCGCGCACCTCGCGGAGTACTTCGCACCACACGCGCACGACCGCATCGCCCGTCAACTGGCCGAGGTCGGCGCGGTGCGCACGATCGCGTTCGTCGGGGTCGAGGCCCACGTGATCTACCTCCGCCCGGCGGAGGAGGCATGAAGTCCCGGACCAGGCACAGGATGCGGCAGGTGTGGAACTGGCTGCGCTACGAACCCGCCGATTGGTGGTTCCTGCACGTCTCGCGCAAGCCGGTCGCGCGGGCGCTGCGGGCGGCGCGGCGCCGACTGGACGCGGAGCTGGCCAACCGGCAGCCGCCCACGCCGAACACCGCGCCACCGACATAGGCCCACGAGACTCCTTGAGTGCAACCCCAACGGCCAGTGGGCTTTCCTCCCCGAGGCGATGACCGACGCCATCGCCCACGCCATCGCCGCCCGACTTCAGAAAGGCCACATCGCGTGACCACCCCCGCCGAACTCCGCGCCGCCCTGGTCGACCAGCTCACCGCCGACGGCACTTTGACCGATCCGGCCTGGCGCGCAGCCGCGGCTGCGGTGCCGCGCGAAGCGTTCGTCGACGAGTACTTCCTGACCACCCCGGACAGCGTGCCCACCACCTACGAGCCGGTCCGCAGGGACTCGCCCGTCTGGCTGGAGGGGATCTACAGGAACGAGACCCTGGTCACCCAACTCGACGGCCACCTGCGGCCGTCCGGCGTCCAGGGCCCGGTGACCGGCTCCCCGTCGTCCTCGTCCACCCTGCCCTCCCTGGTGCTCGGCATGTGGCAGCAGCTCGACGTCGAGGCCGGCCAGCGCGTGCTGGAGATCGGCACCGGCACCGGGTACTCCACCGCGCTCGGCGCCCACCGTCTCGGGGACGGCAACATCGTCAGCATCGAGGTCGACCCCGGTGTCGGCGAGCGCGCCGCCGACTCCCTCAAGGCCGCCGGATTCCACCCCACCCTGGTCGTCGGCGACGGCCTGGCCGGCCACGAGGACGGCGCCCCCTACGACCGGCTGATCGCGACCTGCTCCATCCGCCACCTGCCGCAGCCCTGGCTCTACCAGGTCAAGCCCGGCGGGAAGATCCTCGCCACCTTCTCCGGGTGGAGCTTCGCGTTCGGCTTGGCGCTGCTGACCGTCACCGAGCCTGGTTGCGCGAGCGGCCGGTTCCTGCCCGGCCGCACCAGCTTCATGATCGCCCGCCCGCACGACCGGCCGCCACGACAGAGCATCACCCTGCTCTCCGGCGACGACCGGCCGACCGAGATCGACCCGTCCCTCCTCGGCGATTGGACCGGCAGGTGGGTCGCCCAGCTCGCCGCCCCGTCCGCCGAGATCCTCGGCAGCGCAGGACAGCAGATCCTGGTGGACTTCGCCACCGGCTCCCACGCCCGCACCCAGCCGGACCCGGAGGGCGGATGGACCGTCACCCAGCGCGGCCCGCTGCGCCTCTGGGACCAGGTCGAGACCGCCGTCAAGGCCTGGCAGCGCGAAGGAGCCCCGCACCAGCAGGGCTTCGGCATCACCGTCGACGGCGGCGGCCAGCGCGTCTGGATCGGCAGCGAGGACGGGCCCGGCTGGGACCTGCCGGTGTAAATCGGAGCCGCCACCGCACCATTGCACCTGGTCGCCTTCGGCGACGGCATCGAGTCGGACGCCCTCGGCCTCACCCGGGGCCGGAGCGTCCGCGTCGGCATCGCCGCCACCGTCTGCGGTTGCTGGGTCGAGGCGGGCAGGAAAAGGGAAGCCCCGCTCCCCCGCGTGCGGACGCGAGGGAGCGGGGCCGTGGGACGCGGGTTACGCGAAGGTGTTGCTGCTCCAGATCGCGCCGCCGACGCCCTCGCCGCCGTCGGCCTTGTAGACGACGAGGTTGCCGTCGTCCTGCAGCTCCAGGTAGGAGCCGCCCGACCAGAAGGTGCCGGAGGCCCACAGGCCGGTGGTGCCGTCGGCCTTGTAGACGACGGCGTTGCCGTCGGCCTGGATCTTCAGGAAGTTGCCCCAGCCGCTGGTGTTGCTCTCCCACAGCTTCGCGCCGTCGCTGGTGCGGTGCAGGACGAGGTTGCCGTCCCACTGCATCTCCAGGAAGGTGGACTTGGCGTTCAGCCGCTGGCCCTGGACGAGCGTGGTGACCGGACGCAGGGTCGCGTTGGTCCAGACGGTGTTGGCGAGGCTCTCGTCGCCGCCGTTCTTGAACATGGCGAGCTTGCCGTCGTCCTGGAGCTTGAGGCGGCTGCCGCCGAACATGTAGGTGCCGCTGGCCCACAGGCCGCCGGTGCCGGCCGTGGGGTTGCCGTCGGCCTTGTAGACGACGAAGTTGCCGTCGGGCTGCATGTACGCCCACGCGCCCGGGTTGTTCGGGGTGTTGCTGGCCCACAGGGCCTGGCCGTCGCTGCGGCGGTAGAGGACGACGTTGCCGTCCTTCTGCACCTCCAGGACGGAGGCGGGGCCCTCGCGCCACTGGCCGGCCGTCAGGCGGGTGTCGCTCGCGATGGTGCCGTCGCCGCGGAAGGTGCTGGTGGACCACAGGGCGCCGCCGGCACCCTCGCCGCCGTCGCCCTTGTAGAGGACGAAGTTGCCGTCGTTCTGGATCTTCAGGTAGGCACCGTTGTTGAAGTAGGTGCCGGTGGCCCACAGGCCGCCGGTGCCGGCCGTGGGGTTGCCGTCGGCCTTGTAGACGACGAAGTTGCCGTCGGGCTGCATGTACGCCCACGCGCCGTTGTTGCCGCCGGTCGCGGTGTCCCACAGGACGCCGTTGTCGGCCTGGCGGTGGGTCAGGACGAGGTCGCCGTCGGCACGCATGGTCAGCTTGAGGCCGGGCCCGGTGATGGACTGGCCGGCGGTCAGCTTGGTGCCGGGCTTGATCAGCAGGCCGGAGGACGCGGCGGTGGTGGACACCCAGGAGGCGAGGTCGTCGACGCGGGCCTCGGAGGCGCCGGTGCGGGTCTCGGTCTCGCCGAGGCAGCCGCCCTGCCAGGCACGGCTGGTGACGGCGGCGAGCTCGTAGCCGCCGTTCTTGGCGCGCAGCGCCGGGGCGCCCGCGTCGCCCTTGCAGACGGTGTCGGCCGCGGTCTTGGCCGTGAGGTCGACGCCGCCGGCCGTGACGGCGGCGGCCGTGAGGGCGGCGCTGTGGGGCGCGTCGGGGATCCAGGTGGTCGCGGTGCGGCCGTAGCCGGCGACGGTGAGGTCCTCGCCGGCCGTCGGCGCGGTGGCGCCGACGGCGATCGGGGTGATGTCGAAGACCGGCGCGCCGAGGCGGGCCATGACGAGGTCGCGGTCGGCGCGCGGGGCGATCTCGACGACCGGGATGGTGCGGCCGCCGATCGTCACCGTGCTCCTGGCCGCGGGCGCGCCGGCGGCGGGCTTGTCGCCGAAGCACGCGGCCGCGGTGAGCACCCACTGCGGGGCGACCAGGGTCGTGGTGCAGGCGCGCGAGCCGGGGTGGCCGGGCTGGTTGATCGTCAGGGCTCCGACCGCGGGGAAGGTGCTCGCGGGGGGCAGGGCTGCGGGGCCGTCGGTGGCGTTGAGCTCCAGCAGCGTGGTCGAGCCGTTGGTGCCGCCCTCGCCGACCGGGGTCCAGGCGTTCTTGTTGACGTCGAC
>NZ_JBSFGU010000065.1:0-29755 GCF_053596725.1 Kitasatospora sp. NPDC001660
GCCCGGCGTCCCCGTCCTGCTCGCCGATCCCCGATCCCCGGACCGAAGGGCCTGGTCGACGGATCCCTCGCCCGCTCCTGCCGACGGATCTCCGGCGCAGGACGCTAGCTGCCGCTCTGCAGTTCGCTGATGGAGTCCACGTACTTGATCAGCAGCCGGGCGAACTCCACCCGCTCATCGTCGGGCCAGTCCTGGGTGATCCGCTCGAAGGCGGAACGCTGGTGGCTGCGGAAGCGGGCCAGCATCTCGTGGCCGTCGACGGAGAGCTGAAGGATGGTGCGGCGACCGTCCTCCTGTGAGGCCGCACGCACCAGGTAGCCGGCCGAGATGCAGTCGGAGACCATCCGGCTGGCCACCGACGGGTCGACAGCGAGCCGCTCGGCGACCACGCCGACCGTGATCTCCTGGCCGTCGTACTCGGGGCCGTCATGGACGATGTTGAGCACCAGCGTCCGGGTCATGTCCTTGCGGGACACCTGCTTCTCGACGTTCAGCGCCGCCGTGCGGCGCAGGCGTGAGAACGCCACGCCGACGGCGTCGAGCAGGTCGGCCGCGCGTGGGCTCTCGGTCGAAGTCTCCATGCTGCACATCCTAAGCGAGTTGATTGCAGCGCACGAGCATCTGTATGCTCGCAAATGACTGCATGACGTAAGGCACATATATCAGAACATGCACCTACATGTTCGCCTGGATACGTAAGGAGGGGCCATGCGATCGGATCAGGACTACGACGTCCTCGTGGTGGGCGGCGGGCCGGTAGGTCTGCTGCTCGCCGCAGAACTGCGAATATCCCGCGTGCGGGCGCTCGTACTGGAGCGGCTACCCGAGCGCTCGCCGCATTCCAAGGCCTTCGGGCTGCACGCCCGCTCCCTGGAGTCGCTGGACCGCCGCGGCCTGCTCAAGCGGTTCAAGGAGGGGGCCCGCTCCTGGAACAACGGCCACTTCGCCGGTCTGGACGCCTGGGTGGACTTCTCCACCCTCGACAGCGCGCACGGCTACGCGCTGCTCTCCGAGCAGGCCCGCACCGAGCGGCTGCTGGAGGAACGCGCCCTGGAGGTCGGCGCCGAGATCCGGCGCGGCCACGAGGTGACCGCCGCCCGGCAGGACGCGGACGGCGTCGAGCTGGAGGTCACCGGCCCGGACGGCCCGTACACGCTGCGCGCCAAGTACCTGGTCGGCTGCGACGGCGGGCGCAGCCTGGTCCGCAAGGCGGCCGGCATCGACTTCCCCGGCACCGGCGGCCGGGTCACCGCCCGGCTCGGCGACGTCCGGCTGGCCGACCCCGAGAACGCCCCGATGGGCATGGAGCGGACCGAGCGCGGCCTGCTGTTCTGCGTCCCGCTCGACGACACCTACCACCGGATCGCCACCTTCGACTTCGAGCAGGGCAAGGAGCCCGGCTCGGAACTCACCATGGACGAACTCACCGCCAGCCTGCGGGAGATCTGGGGCGACGACCTGGGCGCCCGCGACGCCCGGTGGCTGTCCTGGTTCACCGACTCCGCCTGCCAGGCCGAGCGGTACCGGGAGGGCCGCATCCTGCTGGCCGGCGACGCCGCCCACACCCACTTCCCGGTCGGTGGCCAGGGCCTCAACCTCGGCCTGCAGGACGCGCTCAACCTCGGCTGGAAGCTGGCCGCCACCGTGCACGGCTGGGCCTCCGAGGGCCTGCTGGACAGCTACGACCGGGAGCGGCAGGCGCCGGCCCGCAAGGTGCTGGCCAACACCCGGGCCCAGATCGCCCTGATGAACCCCGACCCGTACGTCACCGAACTGCGCGAGCTGTTCACCGACCTGATGCGCAAGGAACAGGTCAACCGGCACCTGGCCGAGATGCTCAGCGGCGTCACCGTCCGGTACCGGCTCGCCGGCCCCGAGCACCGGCTGCTCGGCGACTTCGCCCGCGACCTGGAGCTGCGCACCGACGACGGCAAGAGCACCCTGCCCACGTACCTCAAGCGCGGCACCGGCCTGCTGCTCGACCTGGCGGCCCGCCCGGAGCTGGCCGAGGTCTACCAGGAGTGGGCCGACGGCGTCTCCTGGAACGGCCGGGTGCAGCACGTCGCGGCCGAGTGCGACCAGGAGCCCGGCCTGGCCGGCCTGCTGGTCCGCCCCGACGGCTACGTGGCCTGGGCCGCCGACCGGGACGCCTCGGTCGAGGAGCTCCGCGACGGGCTGCGCGAGGCGCTCGCCCGCTGGTTCGGCACGGTCTGACCTCCCCCAACCACCCCGAGGAGCAAGCGACGTGAGCAAGCCGCCGTGGGCCACCGACCTGCTGGCCAAGACCGACCTGATCACCCCGATGAGCATCCGAGTGGCGGCCGCGCTCCGGCTGTCCGACCACATGGCGGCCGGCGCGGTCACCGTCGATGCGCTCGCCAAGGCCGCCGACGTCAACCCGCTGGCGCTCCGCAGGCTGCTCAACCACCTGGTGGGCGCCGGGCTCTACCGCCTCGCCGGCGACGGCGAGTACGCGATGACCGAGCTCGGCGACCAGCTCCGCTCGGACCGGCCGGATTCCGGCCGGGCCTGGCTGGCCGTGGACGGGCCGGTCGGCCGGGGCGACCTCGCCTTCTTCCGCCTGCTGGAGGCGGTGACCACCGGAGGGTCGGTCTACGCCTCGATGTACGGGCAGGACTTCTGGCAGGACGTCGAGGCCGATCCGGAGCTGACCGCTTCGTTCGCCGCCCGGATGGCCGCCAACATGCAGTGGGCGATCCCGGCGCTGCTGGAGAAGGCCGACTGGACCGGCGTGCGCCGGGTGGTGGACGTCGGCGGCGGCAGCGGTGCGATCGTGGCCGCGGTGGTCGACCACCTGCCGGACGCCGAGGGCACCCTGCTCGACCTGGCGGGCCCGGCCGAGACGGCCCGGGCGGACTTCGCCGCGGCCGGGCTGGCCGACCGCTGTACGGCGGTCACCGGCAGCTTCTTCGACCCGCTGCCGGCCGGCGCCGACGTCTACCTGCTCTCCAACGTGCTGCTCAACTGGGACGACGAGCAGGCGACCGCGATCCTGCGGCGCTGCGCCGAGGCGGCCGCTGCGAACGGCCGGGTCCTGGTGGTCGAGGGCCTGCTCGACGTCCAGACCAACCAGACCGAGCTCGACCTGCGGATGCTCGTCTACCTGAACGGCCGGATGCGGACCAGCGACGAGCTGCGCCGGCTCGGCGCGGCGGCCGGCCTGGAGCTGGGCACGGTCGTCGACCTGAACGCGGACCGCTCGCTGAGCCAGTTCACCGTCCGGCGTTAGGCCCTGACCGCCCGCCGCCGCGCCCGCACCACCACACCCCGCACAACCGCATCAACCGCATTACCAACACAGTCAGCCAGGAGAACCACATGCGTATCGTCCGACACCACAGCTTCGGCGCCCCCTCGGTCCTGCGGGTCGAGGAGGGCACCAAGCCGCAGCCCGGCCCGGGGGAGGTACTGGTCCGAGCCGAGGCGATCGGGGTCAACTTCGCCGAGGTGCAGCGCCGCCAGGGCATCCCGGTCGGCGGCCCGGCCACCCTGCCCGGCTCGCCGGGCGCCGACGTCGCGGGCACCGTCGAGGCCCTCGGCGAGGGCGTCACCGGGGTCAAGATCGGTGACCGGGTGGTCACCGGGGTGGCCCATGACGGCTATGCGGAGTACGTGACCGCCCCGGCCGACTGGCTGTTCGCCATCCCGGCGGGGCTGGACGCCGGCCAGGCCACCTCGCTGCCCATCCCGGGGCAGACCGCCTACCACGTGATCGCCACCGCGGCCCGGCTGCAGCCGGGCGAGTCGGTGCTGATCACGGCTGCCGCGGGTGGCATCGGCCACCTGCTGGTGCAGCTCGCCAAGGCGCTCGGGGCCGGTCAGGTGATCGCGGCCGCGAGCGGCCCGGAGAAGGCCGAGTTCGCCCGCTCGCTCGGGGCCGACGTGGCGATCGACTACCGCGCGGAGGACTGGGCCGAGCAGATCTCGGCGGCCACCGACGGCCGAGGCGTGGACATCGTGCTGGAGACCGTCGGCGGCGACGTCCTGCGGTCCTGCGTGCCGCTGCTGGCCCAGTTCGGCCGGATGGTGGTGTACGGCACCGCCAGTGGTGACGTGCCGTCGGTGAACATCATGGACATCTTCGACAACCGCACGGTGACGGGTTTCAGCATGTGGGGCCTGATGCGCCGTCCGGAGGTGATGGAGGCAGGCGCGAAGCACCTGCTCGAGCTGGTCGCCTCCGGCCAGGTGAAGCCCGCCGTGCACGCCAAGCTCCCGCTCGAACAGGCCGACAAGGCCCACGAGCTGATGGAGGCCCGGGCCCAGCTCGGCCGCGTCGTCCTGGTGCCCTGAGGTCGGACCGGCGCAGAGTCCTGCGCGACTCGCACAAATATGCAATCAGCACATGCATGCGCAATATCATGCACGTGCACATGCCACAGAGGGGGAACCCATGCGAATCGTCCGCCACTACGAGCACGGAGCGCCGTCGGTGCTGCGTGTCGAGGAGGCGGAGAAGCCGCAGCCCGGACCGGGCCACGTGCTGATCCGCACCGAGGCCATCGGTGTCACCTACGCCGAGGTCCAGCGCCGCCAGGGCATCCCGATCGGCGGTCACGCCGGTCTGCCCGGCGCCCCCGGGGGCGATGTCGCAGGCACCGTCGAGGCGGTCGGCGGGGGCGTCACCAACGTCCGGGTCGGCGACCGGGTGGTCGTGGACGTGGACCACAGCGCCTACGCCGACTACGTGACGGCCGACGCCGCCTGGCTGATCACCGTCCCGCAGGACATGGACGCCGCCGAGGCCACCCTGCTGCCCAGCCCCGCCCAGACCGCGTACCACGCGCTCAAGGAGGCCGGCCAGCTCAAGCCCGGTGAGACCGTGCTGATCGACGCCGCATCCGGCGGGGTCGGCCACCTCGCGGTGCAGATCGCCAAGGCGATGGGGGCCGGCAAGGTGATCGCCACCGCCAGCACCGCGGCCAAGCTGGACTTCGTCCGCTCCCTCGGTGCCGACGTGGCGATCAACTACACCGACGCCGACTGGGACGAGCAGGTCCGGGCCGCCACCGACGGCCGCGGTGCGGACGTCGTGCTGGAGACCGTCGGCGGCGACGTCCTCACCAAGAGCGTCGAGCTGACCGCCCAGTTCGGCCGGCTGGTCTTCTACGGCTCGGCCAGCGGCGACATCCAGCCGGTCAACCCTCTGATGCTGAGCAGGATGAAGACCGTGGCGGGCTTCGCGCTCTACGCCATGCTCTACAACCGGCCGGAGGCCATCGCCGCGGGTCAGCGCGACCTGCTGGAGATGATCCGGACCGGTCGGGTCAAGCCGGTCGTCCACGAGCGCCTGCCGCTCGAGGACGCCGTCAAGGCCCACGAGTTGATGGAGGCCCGGGCCCAGCTCGGCAAGGTCGTCCTGGTGCCCTGACCTCCCCTCGGACCGGTGGCCGGCCGCGGCGCCCCCGTACGCGGCCGGCCACCCTGCACTCTCATATCCCCTGGTCGGGCAGGCCCGAGATGACACCGGTCGAGCGGCGGCCGGCAGGTCGGGGATGAGCTCCACCCGCGGCGGCGAGACCGCCCGCAGCCCCCTGGTCCCCTCTCGAAAGGCAAACCCGTGTCAGCTCCGACCACCGGGCCGGACGGAGGGCAGGCCGCAGCGGCCCTGTCCACCGGCACCCGGATCAAGCCGGTGATCTTCGCCTGCATGCTCGCCATCTTCCTGGGCATGCTGGACTCCCAGGTGGTGGCCACCGCCCTGCCACGGATCGTCGGGGACCTGGGCGGTCTCGGCCTGTTCGGCTGGGTGACCACCGCCTACATCATCACCAGCAGCGTCACCACGCCGATCTACGGCAAGCTCGGCGACCTGTTCGGCCGCAAGACCGTGTTCCTGGTCGCCATCGTGGTGTTCCTCACCGGCTCGCTGCTCAGCGGCGCCGCCCAGTCGATGGAGCAGCTGATCGCCTTCCGGGTGGTCCAGGGCCTGGGCGCGGGCGGCCTGTTCGTCTCGGTACTGGCGATCATCGGCGAGCTGTTCAGCCCGCGCGAGGGCGCCAAGTACTACGGCATGTTCGGCGTGGTCTTCGCCGGCGCCGCGCTGGCCGGACCTGCGGTCGGCGGGGTGCTCACCGACCTGCTCAGCTGGCACTGGGTGTTCCTGGTCAACCTGCCGGTGGGCCTGGTGGTGCTCGGCATGCTGATCACCTTCCTGCACCTGCCGCCGAAGACCAGGCAGGCGAAGATCGACTACGCCGGGTCCCTCACCCTCAGCGGCTCCATCGTGGCGCTCACCCTGCTGGCCAGCTGGGGCGGCGTCAAGTACGACTGGATCTCGCCGCAGATCCTCGGCCTGGCCGCCGTCGCGGTGCTGCTCGGCGCGCTGTTCGTGGCCGCCGAGAAGCGGGCCGCCGAGCCGGTGATCCCGCTGCACCTGTTCCGGGACTCGACCTTCTCGGTCAGTGTGCTGGTCAGCGCCGCCGCCGGCGTGGTCTTCCTCGGCGCGGTGGTCTTCCTCGCGCTGTACGTCCAGGTGGCCACCGGGGCCACCCCGACCATGTCCGGCGTGGTGCTGCTGCCGATGATGGGCGGTCTGGTCACCGCCTCGATGGTCAGCACCAAGCTGATCACCAGGAGCGGCCACTACAAGTGGTACCCGGTGGCGAGCATGGCCGTCGGCATCGTCGCCGCCCTGCTGTTCTCCACCATGGACACCGGGACGCCGCGGGCCGTGGTGATCTCCTACATGCTGCTGTTCGGCATCGCGGCCGGCCTGAACATGCAGGTGCTGACCATGGCGGCGCAGAACACCGCCCCGCGCGACGACATCGGCGCGGTGCACGCCACCGTGTCGTTCGCCCGCCAGCTCGGCAGCACGCTCGGGATCTCGGTGTTCGCCGCGATCTTCTACAGCCGGCTGACCGACGAGCTGGCCACCCGGGTACCGGCCGGCGCGCTGAACGGGGTGTCCACCGACTCGCTCACCTCGCACGAGGCGCTGGGCAAGCTGGCGGACTCCACCCGCCACGCGGTCGAGCAGGCCTACGGGGTGTCGATCACCCGGGTCTTCCTGGCCACGATCCCGGTGCTGGCGGTCGGCCTGGTCTGCGCACTGCTGATGAAGGACCTCCCGCTGCGCACCTGGGGCGGCCACGGCGGCGACCCCGAGGGCGGCCACGACGACAGCCACGGGCAGCGCGCCGAACAGCACTCCTGACGTACCGCCACTCGCTCCACGGGCCGCCTGCCGGACACCTCCGGCAGGCGGCCCGTCGGCGTTCCGGCCCACCCCGCCCCGGGGCCGCCGCGGTTACAGCGGGCTTCGAGCCCGCCTCGACAGCCGCCCGCGATGGTCTGGGCAGAACCTGATGAGACCGATGACCCAGGAGGCGTGTGTGACGACGACCGAGGACCCGACGACGGCCGGACAGGTGGACCCCGGCCCGCTGATCCGGCTGACCATCGCCGACTGCGCGGCCAAGGTGCTGCACAGCGCCGTCACGCTCGGCGTGTTCGACGCGCTGGCCACCGGGCCCGCCAAGGCCGCCCAGGTGGCCGAGCGCACCGGGTTGCACGCGCGGATGGCGGACGACTTCCTCGACGCACTGACCGGTCTCGGTCTGCTGGAGCGGACCGGCGACCTGTACCGCAACGGCCCCCTGGCGCAGGCCTACCTGGTGCCGGGCTCCGGCTCCTACCTGGGCGGCTTCGTGGAGCTCACCAACGAGACCCTGTACGGGACCTGGGGCCGGCTCAGCGAGGCGCTGCGCACCGGCGAGCCGCAGCACCTGGATCCGGACAAGGGCGGCTTCGTCGGTGACCGGCACCAGGACCCGGGCAAGATGAAGCGATTCCTGGCCGGGCTGGACGCGTACAGCGACCGGATGGGCGCCGAACTGGCCCGCCGGATCGACTGGGCTCGGTACGGCTCGTTCGTGGACCTGGGCGGCGCCCGGGGCAACCTGGCCGCCGTACTGACCCGGGCTCACCCGCACCTGACGGCGACCTGCTTCGACCTGGAGCGGACCAGGCCGCTGTTCACCGAGCACATCGGCCGGCTCGGCCTGGCCGACCGGGTGTCCTTCGTCGGCGGCGACTTCTTCGCCGACGACCTGCCGCAGGCCGACGTGGTCGTGCTCGGCCACATCCTGCACGGCTTCGACACCGACCGGCGGCGGGAGCTGCTGCGCAGGGTGTTCGCCGCGGTCCGGCCGGGCGGTGCGGTGCTGGTCTACGACCGGATGATCGACGACGACCGGCGCGACCCGGAGCGACTGCTGAGCAGCCTGCACATGCGGCTGGTCAGCCCGGACGGCTCCGAGTACCGGGTCGGCGACTGCCAGGCCTGGCTCCGGGAGGCCGGCTTCGCCGACGGCACGGCCGAGCCGATGCTCGGCACCCACACCCTGGTGACGGCTTTCAAGGAGGCGGAGTGAACGAGCAGCGGTCATCCGTCCTGATCGTCGGCGGCGGGCTGACCGGCCTGTCGGCGGCGGTGTTCCTGGCGCGGCACGGCATCCGGGCCACCCTGGTCGAACGGCATCCGGACACCAGCACGCACCCGAAGGCCCGGGCGATCAACCCGCGCACCATGGAGCTGTACCGCGCGGTCGGCATCGAGGAGCTGGTCCGGGCCGGGCGCTCGCCGATCTCCGGCAACACCGACCTGGTGCACGTGGAGACGCTGGCCGGGGCGGAGCGGGTGCGGATGCCCAACGCGACGCCCGAGGACATCGGCCGGATCAGCCCGACCCAGTGGACCCTGATCGACCAGAACCAGCTGGAGCCGATCCTGCGGGCGCGGGCCGTCGAGGTCGGCGTCGACGTCCGGTTTCACACCCGGGTGGACGCGGTGGCGGAGGAGCGGGACGGGGTGCGGGTCCAGGTCACCGATCTGGCCGCCGGCCGCTCGGAGGAGCTCCGGGCCGAGTACCTGATCGCGGCGGACGGCAGCCGCAGTCCGCTGCGCGAGTTGCTCTCGATCGGCGCGGCCGGCCCCGGCACCATCACCAACCTGGTCTCGGTGTTCTTCGAGGCGGACCTGACCGAGGCGCTGCGCGGCCGCCGGATCATCGCCGCGTACGTCAACAACCCCGAGGTCCGAGGCACCCTGATCCCGATCGACAACGACCGGCGCTGGGTGCTCAACGTCTCCTACTTCCCGGACCGCGGGCAGCGGGCCGAGGACTTCACCGAGGAGCACTGCACGGCGGTGATCCGGGCCGCGGTCGGGGTGCCGGAACTGGCGCTCAAGGTGGAGTCCACCCACCTGCCGTCCTGGGACATCTCGGCCCGGGTCGCGGACGCGTTCGCCACCCGCCGGGTGTTCGTGGCCGGTGACGCCGCCCACGTCATGCCGCCGACCGGCGCGTTCGGGGCCAGCACCGGTATCCAGGACGCGTACAACCTGGCCTGGAAGCTCGCCCTGGTGCTGCGCGGCCAGGCCGGCCCGGGGCTGCTGAAGAGCTACCAGGCCGAGCGCCGCCCGGTCGCGGAGCAGACGGTGCGCCAGGCGATGCTGCGGTTCGCGGTGCGGGAGGGCAAACAGTTCCAGGACGTGGCCCAGGAACTGCTGGACGAGACCACGGTGACCTTCGGCTACTGCTACCCGGCGGGGGCGTTCGCCGCCGAGCCCGGCGCGGGCGGCGAGCCGTTCGAGGACCCGGCGCGCCCGACCGGCCGGCCGGGGGCCCGGGCGCCGCACGTGGTGCTGGAAGGGCCGGACGGCCCGCTGTCCTGCCTCGACCTGTTCGGCGAGGGCTTCGTCCTGCTGGCCGACGCCGCGGCGGGCGACTGGACGGCGCGGGCGCAGGACGAGGCCGAGCGGCTCGGCGTGCCGCTGACGGTGCACCGGGTCGGCCCGGACGGCGATTTCACCGACCCGAACGGGGTGTTCCCGGCCCGGTACGGGCTGCCGTTCGGCGGCGCCAGCCTGGTCCGTCCGGACGGCTTCGTGGCCTGGCGCTCCACCGGCCGCGACGCCGCCCCCGGCGAGGCGGTGGCCGAGGCGCTGCGGCAGCTGCTCGACCGCGACTGAACCGACGTACGGTGAAGGGGCGCCCGGCATGCCGGGCGCCCCTTCACCGTACCCGTCAGGGCCGGAGCAGCCGGGTCAGCACCGCGCCGAGGGTCTCGGCCGGATCGGCCGGGAGCTCAGCGGTCCGCCAGGCGATGAACCCGTCCGGCCGGACCAGAGCGGCCCCGGCCGGGCCGACCCCGTACGCCTTGAGGAACCGCTCGACGGTCTCCGGCGGCTCCGCCGCGCCGACCCGGTGGGCCGTCAGGTCCAGGCCGGTGGCAGCCCCGACGGCCGCCGCGGCGAGCTCCCAGTCGGACCCGGCCGGGCCGGTCAGCAGCTGGAAGCCGCCGGTCAGCAGGTCGTGCAGCGGGACGGTCCGGCCGTCCACCAGCAACGGCAGATGGGCGGCCCGCGTGCCGGGACGGCCGGAGGGGACCATCGGATCCTCGACCGGGGCGCCGTCGTCCGGGCCGTCCTCGCCGAGCACCGCGCAGGAGCGGTAGACCTGCCCGAACAGCACGGTGGTCTCCGGACGGTGCCGGGCGGCCACCTCGGCGTCCAGCCCGCTGCGTTGCAGGTAGCGGATCACCGCCTGCTCGACGGTGAACTCGGCGACCGGCGCCCGCTCCTGCTCGTAGCTGTCCAGCAGCCCGGGGCCGGCCTGGCCGCGCAACACCAGGGCCAGCTTCCAGGCCAGGTTGTGCGCGTCCTGGATGCCCATGTTGCCGCCGAAGCCGCCGGTCGGCGGCATCACGTGCACGCAGTCCCCGGCCAGCAGCACCCGCCCGGCCCGGAACCGGTCGGCGACCCGAGCGGCGATCTCCCAGCTGGTGGCGGACTCCACCTCGACCGCCAGGTCCGGCACCCCGACCGCGGCCCGGACCAGCGCCACGCACTCCTCGACCGGGTAGTCCTGGTGGCTCGCCTCCGGCGGCAGGCTCGGAGCCAGCACCCAGCGGTCCGAGGCTGGGCCGCCGAGCCGGCCCAGCACACCCTTGACCCGGTCGCTGCTCACGAAGCAGAGGAAGAACGTCCGCCCCGCGACATACGGGTCGAGGTCCGCACGGAAGACCACGCTCATCTGCCGTCCCAGCACGCCCCGGCCATGCGCGCCGATCCCCAGGCCGTCCCGGATCTCGGCCCGGAAGCCGTCGGCGGCCACCAGGTACCGGCTGCGCACGGTCCGCTCGGTGCCGTCCCGCAGGTCGCGCAGCACCGCGGTGACGCCGTCGGCGTCCTGGCGGTGGCTCACCAGCTCGGTGCCGAACCGGATGTCCGCGCCCAGTTCGCGGGCCCGGTCGAGGAGCACCGGCTCCAGCCGGTCCTGCCCGATCAGGGTCCAGCCGGTGGTGCCGACCTCGTTCGGGTCGTGCCGGAACGGGCCGTCGAACCGGCCGAGTTCGGCCCCGGTCAACGACTCGACCTGGAGGACGTCGCCGTACTGGGCACCGGGCGTCTCGCGGTCGCGCACCCGCTGCTCCAGGCCGAGGGCCCGCAGCAGCTCCATGGTGCGCGGGCTGGCCGCCTGCGCCCGGGGGTGTGCCGAGACCGCGGTGTGCCGCTCCACCAGGATCGGGCGGATGCCCTGCCCGGCCAGGAAGAGAGCCTGGGCCAGGCCCACCATGCTGCCGCCCACGATCAGGACATCGGTCGTCTCGTCGGCCATGTCCGCTCCTTTCGGTTGCCTGTGTTCGAGCCCCTGTCGGGCGCAGCGAACACCGGACCGCTGGAACCGGGCTGGTGGGACGGGCGAGCCGCGGGCCGCGCACCGCCGCCGCCCCCCAGAGGGATTCGAGCGCTCTCCCAGCCGGGCCGGTGATGCTCCGTCATGTACCGGTCGGAACGGACGAGGGGTGACGGGGACCGTGGTGGAAACCATGAGCGTGGCGGTGCTGGTGGGCACCGGGCTGGTGGCGGGCGTGTTGTTCGCGGTCGCGATCAGCGTGATGCCCGCGCTGATCGCGATGACGCCGGAGCGGTATGTGGCCACCCACAAACTGCTCGGGCGGTACTACGACCGGATCATGCCGTTCGTGGTGACCGGCTCCGCACTGATCGACGTGGTGCTGGCGGTCCGGGCCGCCGGCACCCCCAGGCTGCTGTTCGGCGCCGCGGCGCTGTGCATGGTGGGGGTGGCGGTGGTGTCGCAGACCAGGAACGTGCCGATCAACCGGCGGGTCAAGGCCACCGAGCCGGCCGACCTCGGCCCCGACTGGCAGGACCCCCGGCCGCAGTGGCGGGACTGGCACCTGGTGCGCACCTGCTGCGCGGCCGCCGGCTGCACCCTGACCGCGGCCGCGGTGGTGCTGTCGTGAGCGGCGGCACCGTCCGGCGGGCGCTGCCCACGGGCCCGGAGCGGGCCGAGGCAGACGGCCGGATGCGCGAGTTGCTCTCCCGGGCCGACCCGGGGCCGGTGGCGCAGCACCTCGCGCTGCTGCACTTCACCGGTCGTCGCAGCGGACGCCCGTACACCGTGCCAGCCGGGGTGCACCGGCTGGGCAACGGCCTGGTGGTCGCCACCGGCAGCGGCTGGCGGCACAACTTCGCGGGCGGCGCGGCGGGCGAGCTGACCTGGCGCGGCCGGCGCGGCCCGGTCCGCTACCGGCTGGCCGAGGACGCCGAACGGACCGCGGGCGGCTATCTGGAGTTGTACCACCGCTACGGCGAGACGGCCGGGCGGCGGTTGGGAATCACGGTCACCGGCACCCCGGACCTGGCCGCGTTCCGCGCCGCCGTGACGGCCCACGGCCTGGCCCTGGTGGACGTGACACCGGACGCGGACACCTGGGGCTGGAGCCCGGGCCTGAGCCGCACCGAAATCGGACTCGACGAGAGGACAACGCAATGAGCGGGATCACGGGGTGGGTGGACTTCGAGCGGGACGCGGCCGGGCAGGCCGACACCCTCCGGGCCATGTCCGCGGTACTGGCGCACCGCGGGCCGGACGGCGTCGGCGAGTGGGCCGAGGGGCCGGCCGCGCTGGCACACCGGCGGCTCGCGCTGCTCGACCTCGAACAGGGCGGGCAGCCCGCGGTGTTCGGCGACGGCGGCCGCCCGGTGGCGGTGCTGACGCTCGACGGGGCGATCACCAACCACGTCGAACTGGCCGCCGAACTGGCCGGCCGGGGACACCGGTTGAGGAGCCGTTCGGACGCCGAGGTGGCACTGCACGCCTATCTGGAGTGGGGCGCCGACTTCCTCCCCCGGCTGGAGGGGCTGTTCGCGCTCGCGGTCTGGGACGCCCGCCGCCAGGAGCTGCTGCTGGCCCGCGACCGGCTCGGTGTCAAGCCGCTCTGCTACTTCCCGACCGCGGCCGGGGCCCTGTTCGGCTCCGAGCCGAAGGCGCTGCTGGCCCACCCGGCGGTCCGCCCGGTGGTGGACCCGGACGGGCTGCGCGAGCTCTTCGCGCACAGCCGCAAGCCGGGCACCGGCGTGTTCCGGGGCATGCGCGAGGTGCTGCCCGGCCATCGGCTGACGGTCCGTAGGGAGGGTGTCACCGAACAGCGCTACTGGTCGCTGCCGGCCCGGCCGCACACCGACAGCCCAGAGACCACGGTAACGACGGTGCGGGAGCTGCTCGCCGACGCGGTGGCCCGGCACCTGCGGGCGGATGTCCCGGTGGGCGCGATGCTCTCCGGCGGCATCGACTCCAGCGCGCTGACCGCGCTGGCCCAGCGGACCCTGCGGGAGTCCGGTGGTGGCCAACTGCGCACCTTCTCGGTCAACTTCACCGGCTACACCGAGAACTTCCAGCCGCACCCGACCATGCGGGCCACCCCGGACGCCCCGTTCGCCGAGCTGGCCGCCCGGCACATCGGCACCGCGCACACCGAGATCCTGCTGGACACCGCCGCGCTGGCCGACCGCCAGGTGCACGCGGCCGCGCTGCGCAGCCAGGACGGGCCCTCGCCGCTCGGCGACATGGACGTCTCGCTGCTGCTGTTCTTCGCCGAGCTGCGCCGGGCGGGGGTGACCGCCGTGCTGTCCGGTGAGACCGCCGACGAGGTGTTCAACGGCTACTTCTGGGCGTACGACCCGGATCACAGCAACTCCCGGACCTTCCCGTGGGTCTCGTTCGAGCGCGGGCACGACGCGGCGGCCGGCGGGCTCGGCTGCTCGCTGGTGGACCTCGGGCTGCGCAAGGAGCTGGACTTCCTGGAGTACGCCGACCAGCACTACCGCGACGCGCTGGCCGAGGTACCGCACGTGCCCGGCGAGAGCCAGGCCGAGCGCCGGGCCCGCGAGGTCACCTACCTGGCGCTGACCCGCTGGGCGCCGACCCACCTGGACCGGGCGGACCGGATGAGCATGGCACACGGCGTGCAGCTGCGGCCGCCGTTCTGCGACCGGGCGCTGGTGGAGTACGTCTACAATGTGCCGGCCGAGCTGAAGCGGGTGAACGGCCAGGAGAAGAGCCTGCTCCGGGCAGCGGTTGCCGACCTGCTGCCGGAGCCGGTGCTGAACCGGCGCAAGAGCGCCTACCCGACCACCCAGGAGGCGGAGTACGGGGAGCGGCTGCGGGCCCGGTTCGCCGAGCTGGCGGCCGACCGAGGGGCGGCGGTCGCGCCGCTGCTGGACACCGCCGCGACCAAGACCGCGCTGGCTTCGGGCAGCGCGCCCAGTGGGGCGTTCGCCTGGGTGGAGCGGGCCAGCATGGAAATGATGATCCAGCTCGACACCTGGCTGACCGAGTACCGGGTGGACCTCCAGCTCTGATCCGGCGGCCTAAAGCCTCGCCACCGCATTCGTCCTGATTTCATTCGCGAATGGCTCGAAATTGAGCACTCTTGCCATATACGATCATGGTGAATATGGTGTAAGCGAACAGGCGATTACCAACTCGGGGCTTGCATTGTCCGTACCGCCGCCGCCACAGCCTCGGCGGCGCCCACGGGTGGCCTTCGATTCAGTCGAGGCGGCCATTGCCGTCCAGGGGGAGGGTAAATAGGTCAGATAACGACTGTTCCCGTGCGCTCGGCCCGATTGTCAGGCGTAAATGTGGCTGAAATGAGGATTTTCCATGCTGGAGATTGGAATTCTGGGCTCACTTCGAGTATGCCGTGACGGCGAGGATGTCACCCCGTCCGCTCCCAAGCTGCGTCAGGTGCTGGTACTGCTGGTACTCAACGCCAACACCCTGGTCAGTGCCGACCAGCTGTGCGAGGAACTCTGGGAGGACAATCCTCCGCTCAGCGCGTTGACCACCCTTCAAACCTACATCTACCAGCTACGCCGTCGACTGCGGCTGGCCACCGGGCAGAACGGCGCGCCGTTCGCGTCCTGCCCGCCGCACGGCCGCCCCGCCCTGCTCACCAGGGTCGGCGGCTACGAGCTCCAGCTCGAGGACAAGCAGGCGGTCGACGCCTACCGCTTCCAGCAGCTGGTGGAGCGCGGCCGCGCCGAGCAGCGGGCCGGCCTGCCCGAGCAGGAGGCCGGAACCCTCGCCGAGGCGCTGCGGATCTGGCAGGGCCAGGCGCTGGTCGACGTGACCGGCAGCCGACGGCTTTCCGCCTGGTCCGCCCAGCTGGAGGAGCGCCGCCGCGGCGCGATGGAGCGGCGGTTCGCGATCGAGCTGGAACTCGGGCGACACCACGCGGTGTTGGACGAGCTCTCGGCGGCCTTCCGGGCCCACACGACCCACGAAGCGTTCGCCGACCAGCTGATGCGGGCCCTGCACCGGGACGGCCGCCGGCCGGAGGCGCTGGACGTCTTCCGCACCCTGCGCGCCCGGCTGGTGGACGACCTCGGGCTGGAACCCTCGACCGCCCTGCAGCAGCTGCACCAGGAGGTACTGGCCGACCGCGGCCAGCCCGCCGCCCCGGTGAAGACCGGTACCGGGCGCCCGGTGGCGAACCCGCTGGGCCACCTCGGACCGGCCCAGCTCCCGGCCGACATCGACAACTTCGTCGGACGCGAGGCCGAGCTCGACGAGCTGGCGGCCTACCTGGGCGATACCCGGCGGGCCGAGACCGGCACCAGGGTGGTGGAGGTGCACGGAGCCCCCGGTGTAGGCAAGACCGCGTTCGCGATCCGCGCCGCCCACCGGCTCCGGCGGCACTTCCCGGACGGCCAGCTCTACATCGACCTGTCCGCGGTGGGAAACGGCACCGCCCAGCTTGCCGAGGCCCTGGCGGCCGCCCTGAGCGCGTGCGGACTGCGCCGCGAGGAGCTGCCCACCGGCCTGGACGACCTCAGCCGGCTGCTGCGCAGCTGGACCGCCGACCGCCGGGTGCTCGTGGTGGTCGACGACGTGCTCGCCGTCTCCCAGCTGCGCGCCTTCATCCCGGGCGGCTCGGGATGTGCGGTGATCGCCACCAACCGGTACCAGGTGAACAGCCTCGGCACCGGTCGCAGGGTGGTGCTGTCCGCGCTCTCCACGGACGAGTCGCTGCGGCTGTACAACCGGGCCGCCGCCGGGCGGCGCTGGCAGGACGAACCAGCCGCGGTGCACGAGCTGCTGCGGATGTGCGAGGGGCTGCCGCTGGTGGTCCGCGCGGCCGCGGCCCGGCTCGCGGCCCGACCCGGCTGGTCGGCGGCCCGGCTGGTCGAGAGGCTCCACCGGAACCAGTCGGCGCTGCTCGGTCAGCCGGCCGACACCCACTCGCTGGTCAGCACCGTGGAGTCGAGCTACCGTCATCTGTCCGATGAGCACCAGGAGTTACTGCACCTCCTGGCGGAACGCAACCGCAGGTGCTGGCGGGCGGACGACGCGGCGACGCTGCTTTCTCGGCGAGCGGAGGACGCCGAGCTGCTGCTGGAGGACCTGGTGGACGTGCACCTGGTGGACGAGCTGCCGGTCAGCGCCGAGGACCGGCACTCCGGGGCCGCACCGATGTACACCGTGCCGCGGCTCACCCGGCAGGCCCTGCTGCTGCTCCGGGGCGACGACGCCCCGGCCGTCGACCCCCGGTACGAGCCGGCCAAGACCGTCCTGCTCGCCCGCCCGGGCGTCCCCGGCTGACCCGAACCACCCGACCGACCCTGGCCCGTCGCGCCGCCCGGCGCGACGGGCCGTCGTGCGTCCAGGGGCGGGTCGTCGTACGACCGGGGCCGGGCCGGTCGCGCCCAGCGGGCCTCCAGAGGGCTTCGAGAGTCCCTCGAACACCGCCCACCAGCATGAGTCGGGTAGCAACGAGCAACGGAGGGCATCGTGCATCGAACGCTGATCGTGGCGAGGATGGACCTCGCCGACGCCGAGGGCGTAGCGCAGGTCTTCGCCGACTCGGACAGTACCGAACTTCCCCATCTGGTAGGTGTGTCGAGGCGAACCCTGTTCGCCTTCCACAACCTGTACTTCCACCTGGTGGAGGCCGAGCAGGACATCGCGCCCAATCTGTACCGGGCGCGCAGCCACCCGAGGTATCAGGAGATCAACACCCGGCTGGGTGAGTTCATCTCGCCGTTCGACCCGAACTGGCGGGAGCCCAGGGACGCGATGGCCGTCCCGTTCTACTCCTGGACGCCGGACGGCGGCGCGGAGATCACCCGCCCGACCCGCGCCAACCTGGGCGGTGCCGCATGAGCACCCCCACGGTCAAGGTGGCGGCCGACGCGGTCGAGGCGAACACCAAGCGTGGCGGCGACATCCGGGTCACCCTCAGCCCCAGGACAGTGGGTTGCAGTTCGGGCTTCGGCGGGCGGCTCACGCTGGCCCCGGGCGAGTACGTCACCGAACACCTGCACCCCTACTCCGAGGAGTTCCTGCACATCGTCCGGGGCCACCTGGAGATGAGGCTGGACGACCGGCCGGTGCAACTCAGCGCCGGTGACTCGCTGCTGGTGCCGATCGGAGCGCGGCACCGGCTGGTCAACATCGGCACCGAGCAGGCCGAGGCGGTGTTCCACCTCTCGCCGCTGGCCCCCCGGCCGGAGCTCGGCCACATCGACACCGAGCAGCCCCTGGACGCCGGCGCCGGGAACCCGGACGTCGGGGGGTCGCGGTGATCAGACGAGCCGTCATCACCGGTGTCGGGGTGGTCGCGCCGGGTGGCATCGGCCGGCAGGCCTACTGGGACCTGCTGTCGGCGGGCCGCACGGCAACCCGCCGAATCAGCCTGTTCGACCCGGCGGGCTTCCGCTCGCAGGTCGCCGCCGAGTGCGACTTCGACCCGCAGGCGGCCGGGCTCGGCCCCCGGGAGATCCGGCGGATGGATCGGGCCGCCCAGTTCGCCGTGGTGGCGGCGCGGGAGGCGGTCGCCGACAGCGGTGTCGACCTGGCCGCCACCGACCCCGGCCGGGTGGCCGTTTCGGTCGGCAGCGCGGTCGGCTGCACGATGGGCCTGGAGGAGGAGTACGCGGTGCTCTCCGACCACGGCCGAGACTGGCTGGTGGACCACAGCTACGGTGTCCCGCACCTGTACGGCTACATGGTGCCCAGTTCGATGGCGGTCGAGGTGGCCTGGGAGGTCGGGGCCGAAGGGCCGGTGGCGCTGGTCTCCACCGGCTGCACCTCGGGCCTGGACGCGATCGGGCACGGCGTGCAGTTGATCGAGGAGGGCAGCGCCGACGTGGTGCTGGCCGGGGCCACCGACGCTCCGCTGTCGCCGATCACGCTGGCCTGCTTCGACGCCATCAAGGCGACCACCCCCAACAACGGCGATCCGGAGCACGCCTCGCGGCCCTTCGACGGCCGGCGCGATGGCTTCGTGCTGGGCGAGGGCTCGGCGGTGCTGGTGATCGAGGAGGAAGCTGCCGCCCGGCGCCGGGGTGCCATCGTGTACGCGGAGATCCTCGGCTTCGCCGGGCGCAGCAACGCCTTCCACATGACCGGACTCAAGCCGGACGGCCGGGAGATGGCCGAAGCGATCCGGGTCGCGATGGACCGCGCCAGGGTCGACCCGGCCGACATCGACTACATCAACGCGCACGGCTCCGGCACCAAGCAGAACGACCGGCACGAGACCGCAGCGTTCAAGCGCAGCCTCGGGCACCGGGCGTACGAGGTGCCGGTGAGCTCGATCAAGTCGATGATCGGTCACTCACTGGGTGCCATCGGCTCCCTGGAGATCGCCGCCTGCGCGCTGGCACTGCGCCACCAGGTGGTGCCGCCGACCGCCAACCTCGCGGTGCCCGACCCGGAGTGCGATCTGGACTACGTGCCGGTGACGGCGCGCGAGCAGCGTTTGGACCGGGTGCTCAGCGTGGGCAGCGGGTTCGGCGGCTTCCAGACCGCGATGGTGCTCGGCCGGCCGACCGCGGGGGTGGCCGCATGACCGCCTCGGGCATCGGTAGCGGACGGCCCGGACCGGCCGTGGTGACCGGGATCGGCGTGGTGGCCCCGACCGGGGTCGGGACCCGGCAGCACTGGGAGTCGGTGCTCGCGGGAAAGAGCGGCCTCGGCCGGATCACCCGGTTCGACGCCGCGGGCTACCCGGTCAGCGTGGCCGGTGAGGTGCCCGGTTTCGCCACCTCGGCGGAGGTGCCGGGCCGGCTGGTCCCGCAGACCGACCGTTTCACCCACTTCGCGCTGGCCGCCGCGGCCGCCGCGCTGGACGATGCCGGTGCCGATCCGGCCACCCTGCCCGAGTACGAGATGGCGGTGGTGAGCGCGAGCTCCTCCGGCGGCACCGAGTTCGGCCAGCACGAGATGGAGCGGCTGTACCAGCAGGGCTCGTCCTGGGTCAGCGCCTACCAGTCGATCGCCTGGTTCTACGCGGCGACCACCGGTCAGGTCTCCATCCGGCACGGCATGCGCGGCCCGTGCGGCGTGCTCTGCTGCGAGCAGGCCGGTGGCCTGGACGCGATCGGGCAGGCCCGGCGGCTGCTGGACTCCGGCTCCCGGCTGGTGGTCAGCGGCGGCACCGACGCTTCGCTCTGCCCGTACGGGCTGGTGGCCCAGCTGTCGACGGGCGGGCTGTCCACCGAGGGCGACCCGGCCCGCGCGTACCTGCCGTTCGACCAGGACGCGGCCGGCTTCGTTCCGGGTGAGGGCGGCGCCTTCCTGGTGGTGGAGAACGCCGCCGGGGCGGCCGAGCGCGGCGCCTCGCCCTACGGCGAACTGCTGGGCTACGCCGCCGGGTTCGACCCGCCACCCGGCTCGGACCGGCCGCCGGTGATGGCCACCGTGATCCGCCGCGCGCTGGCCGACGCGGATCTCCCCGCCACGGCGGTGGACATGGTGTTCGCGGACGCGTCCGGTCTGCCGGAACAGGACCTGGCCGAGGCCCGGGCGATCGCCGAGGTCTTCGGCCCCGGCGGCGTGCCGGTGACCGCACCGAAGACCCTGACCGGTCGGCTCTACGCCGGCGGCGCGGCGCTGGACACCGCCACCGCGCTGCTCGCGCTGCGGGCCGGCCTGATCCCGCACACCGCGGGGCTGACCCACCCCGCCCCCGGCTACGAGATCGACCTGGTGCTGGACCGCCCCCGGCGGACCGACCCGCGCACCGCCCTGGTGCTGGCCCGTGGCCACGGCGGCTTCACCTCCGCGCTGCTGGTCGGCGCCAGTGAACGCCGACACCCCACGAAATGATCCGAAACGACGAAAGGCGGCTGCTGATGGCACAGTTCACGATGGAGGACCTGCTGCGGATCCTGCGCGCGGGTGCCGGTGCGGACGAGCGGAGCGAATCGGACGGCAGGGACCTCGCGGACGTGCCGTTCGTCGACCTGGGCTACGACTCGCTGGCCCTGCTGGAGCTGGCCAGCCGGGTGGAGCGGGAGTACGGCTTCACCATCCCTGACGGCGAGGTCGGGCAGAAGGAGACGCCGCGTCAGATGATCGACTACGTCAACTCCCGGCTGGCCGAGGTGGCCCGCTGATGGCCGGGCGCACCGACAACGCGATCACCATCGACGCCCCGATGGAGCTGGTCTGGTCGATGACCAACGACGTGGCCCAGTGGCCGCGGCTGTTCAGCGAGTACGCCAGTGCCGAAGTCCTGGAGCGGGACGGGGACACCCTGCGGTTCCGGCTCGCGCTGCACCCGGACGAGAACGGCCAGGTGTGGAGCTGGGTCTCCGAGCGGACCCCCGACCCGCGCACCAGGACGGTTCGGGCCCGCCGGGTGGAGACCGGCCCGTTCGAGCACATGGACATCCGCTGGGAGTATGCCCAGCAGGCCGACGGGGTCCGGATGCGCTGGGTGCAGGACTTCGCCATGAAGCCCGGCGCCCCGCTGGACGACGCCGGGATGACCGACCGGCTCAACCGCAACACCCTGGTCCAGATGCGGCTGATCAAGGCCAAGGTGGAGGCCGCCGCCCGGGCCGACCGGCAGCTGTCCGGCCGCCGGTTCCTGGTCACCGGCGGTACCCGGGGCATCGGCCGCGGCATCGTGCTGGCCGCCGCCCGGGCCGGCGCCGACGTCGTGACCTGCTACCGCAGCCCAGGGGCCGCCGTCGACTCGCTCGAACGGGAACTGGCCGAGACTCCCGGCAAGCACCGGGTGCTGCGCGCCGACGCTTCCGACGAGCGGGACGTCGAGCGCCTGGTGGACGAGTGCCGTGCCGCGTCCGGCCGGCTCGACGTGGTGGTCAACAACGCCGGGTCCTTCCGGCCGACGCCCTACCAGGAGCTCGACCCCACCGAGTGGGCGGCCACCGTGCAGGGCAACCTGACATCCACCCACCTCGTCATCCAGCGCGCCCTGCCGCTACTCGGGCCCGGCGGCTCGATCGTCAACCTCGGCTCCACCGTGGCCGGCATCGGGATGACCGGCGGCGCCCACTACACCGCGGTCAAGGCCGGGCTGGTCGGGCTGACCCGCTCGCTGGCCCGCGAGCTCGGGCCGCAGGGCATCCGGGTCAACACCGTCTCTCCCGGCCGGATCGCCACCGAGGCGCTGGACGAGATGCCGGCCGAGGTGGCCGAGCAGCAGCGCCGGCTGGTCTCCTCGTTCACCGCGCTCGGCCGGCTCGGCACCGTGGCGGAGATCGCCCAGCTGGTGCTCTTCCTCGGCAGCGAGCAGGCCGCCTACATCACCGGCCAGAACATCCACGCCGACGGCTGCGTCTGACCCCCAATTCCCTGAGGAGAAAAACCCGATGGAACTCGCATTGCACGGCAAGAGGATCCTGGTCACCGGCGGCACCCGGGGCATCGGCCGCGGCATCGTGCTCGCCGCCGCGCGGGCCGGCGCCGACGTGCTCACCTGCTACCGCCAGGAGGGCGAGGCGGTGGACAGCCTGGTCCGGGAGCTCAAGGAGACCCCGGGCGACCACCACGTGGTCCGCGCCGACGTGGCCCGGACCGACGAGGTGGACCGGCTGGCCGAGCTCACCAAGGAGCGGTACGGCCGCCTCGACGGGGTGGTCAACAACGCGGGCGTGATCAGCCACATACCGTTCGCCGAGCTGCCCGCCGACGAGTGGTCCCGGATCATCGACACCAACCTCACCGCCGCCTACCGGGTGATCCAGCAGACCCTGCCGCTGCTCGGGGCCGGCTCCTCGGTGGTCAACATCGGCTCCCGGGGCGCCGCCGCCGGCATCCCGCTGCGGGCCCACTACACCGCCGCCAAGTCCGCCATGATCGGACTGACCCGCTCGCTCGCCAAGGAGCTCGGCCCGCGCGGTATCCGGGTCAACGTGGTGGCGCCCGGGGTGATCGAGACCGAGGCGTTCGACACGATGCCCGCCGACCGCGCCGAGGCGCTGCGCGCCACCTACGCGCAGAAGACCTCGCTGGCCCGGCTCGGCACGGTGGCCGAACTGGCCGCCCCCGTGCTGTTCCTGCTCAGCGACCTGTCCGGGTACGTCACCGGCGAGACCATCAACGTGGACGGGGGCATCTGATGCGCGACCAGGTGTTCCGGGTGATGCTCAAGATGCAGATCAACCCCGGCATGGAGGCCGACTTCGAGCGGGTCTGGCGGGAGGTCGGCGACTCGGTCACCGACCACCCGGCCAACCTCGGCCAGTGGCTCTCCCGCAGCGCCGAGGAGAACGGCGTCTACTGGATCGTCAGCGACTGGACCGACGAGCCGAGGTTCCGCGAGTTCGAGACCAGCGACGGACACCTGATCCACCGCCAGAAGTTGCACCCGTACCGCAGCACCGGCTCGATGACCACCATGCACGTGGTCGCGGCACTGGCCGGCGCGGCCGGTCGCACGCCGTGACCGCCGGCGCCGTCGAGGTGGTGCTGTACCACCTGAGCGACGACCCGGAGGCGGTGCTCACCGCCTACCACGAGGCCAGCCGCCGGATGGCCGGCACCCCGGGCCTGCTCGGGAACGAGCTGCTCGGCGCGGTCGGCCGCCCGGACAGCTTCGTGGTGGTCAGCCGCTGGGCCGACTGGACGTCGTTCCAGCGTTGGGAGGTCGGGGCCGCCCACCGCGACCAGACCGCACCGCTGCGCCGCTTCCGCGACACCGAGCGGGAGCGGCCGTTCGAGATCTACCGAGAGCTCGCGAGCTACGGCGCGACCCGCTGCGAGCCGGACCCGGAAGGAGCCAGCGCATGACCCACCCGGCCACCCCGGCGGCGCCGCTCGACCTGTTCACCCCCGCCTTCCACCAGGACCCGCACGCCGTCCTCGCCGAGCTGCGCGAGGCAGCGGCGGCCGTCCCGGTGCTCACCCCGAACGGGCTGCGCACCTGGCTGGTGACCAGGTACGAGGACGCCCGCGCGCTGCTCGCCGACCCCCGGCTGAGCAAGGACATGCGGGTCGGCTCCGGGCTGATCCCGAAGAACTTCGCGGACCCGGCGAAGCGGGCCGCGTTCCTCGCGGAGGCGGGTGAACGCAGCCAGTTCCCGCATGAGTTGAGCGCCCACATGCTCGACAGCGACCCGCCGGACCACACCCGGCTGCGCCGCCTGGTCGGCCGGGCCTTCACCGCCCGCCGGGTCGAGTCGCTCCGGCCCCGGATCTCCGAACTCGTGGACGAACTGCTGGACGGCTTCGCCGGGCAGGACCGGGTCGAGCTGATGGAGGCCCTGGCCTTCCCGGTGCCGTTCACGGTGATCTGCTGGCTGCTCGGGGTCCCGCCGGACGACCGGGCCGAGTTCCGCCGCTGGTCCAACCTGCTGGTCTCCGGCGCGGGTACGGACGAGGTCCGGGACGCCAGCGCGGCCATGATCGGCTACCTTCGGGCGCTGATCGCGGCGAAGCGCGCGGAGCCCGCCAACGACTTGCTCAGCGATCTGGTGCACGCCGGGGACGAGGGCGACCAACTGGCGGCGGACGAGCTGATCCCGATGGCCTTCCTGCTCCTGGTCGCCGGGCACGAGACCACCGTCAACCTGATCGGCAACGGCACCCTGGCCCTGCTCACCCATCCCCGGGCGCGCGCCCAGCTGGCCGCCGACGAGTCGCTCTGGCCGGCCGCGATCGAGGAGTTCCTGCGCTACGACGGGCCGGTCACCAACGCCACCTGGCGGTTCACCACCGAGCCGGTGAAGGTCGGCGACGTGCTCATCCCGGAAGGCGAGTTCGTCACCATCTCGCTGGCCGCGGCCGGCCGCGACCCGGCCCGCCACCAGGACCCGGACCGGCTGGACCTGAACCGGGCCAACACCGCCGGCCTGGCCTTCGGCCACGGCATCCACCACTGTCTGGGCGCCCCGCTGGCCCGGCTGGAGGGGCAGATCGTGATCGGCCGCCTCTTCGAGCGCTTCCCCGACCTGCGGCTGGCCGGGAAGCCCGGCGAGCTCCGCTGGCGGGAGAGCCTGATGCTTCGCGGCCTGGAGGAACTTCCCGTCCACCCGGCCTGACCACACCTCAACCCTTTGGCAATCACCTACCGCCAGGAGATACTCCCGTGACACGTCCCAGCTGGGCACCCGCCGAGGTGGACATCGAGACCCCGAGCATCGCCCGCGTCTACGACTACTGGATCGGCGGCACCCACAACTTCCCGGTCGACCGCGAGCTCGCCGAGAAGGTCTCGGCGGGCAACCCCGACATGGTCCGCACCCTGCGCGCCAACCGAGCCTTCCTGCGCCGCTCGGTCCGCGAGCTGTCCGCGCTCGGCGTCCGGCAGTTCCTGGACATCGGCTCCGGCATCCCGGCCGAGGGCAACGTCCACGACGTCGCGCTGACCGCTCACCCCGACAGCACCGTGGTGTACGTGGACATCGACCCGGTCGCGGTCGCACACGGCCGGGCCATCCTGGCCGACGAGCCCCGGGCCGCCATCTTCCAGGGCGACCTGTACCAGCCCGAGCAGATCCTGACGGCGCCGAAGACCCGGGAACTGATCGACTTCGACCGGCCGGTCGCGCTGCTGCTCGCCGCCGTCCTGCACTTCGTCCCCGACGGCGACGACCCCCTGAACCTGATCCGGCAGTACACCGACCGGCTGGTGCCCGGCAGTTACCTGCTGCTCTCGCACGCCGGCGCGGACCAGGTGCCCCAGGCCGCGCCGCAGGCCGCCGAGAACTACCGCAGCGCCGTCAGCCAGGTGATCTGGCGCAGCACCGAGGAGCTGGCCGCACTGTTCGCCGGACACGAGCTGCTGGAGCCCGGCGTCGTCCGGGCCCCGCTCTGGCGGCCCGAGCCCGGAGAGCAGCCGGACGCGGCCCTCCCCATGCTGGCGGGGGTGGCGGTCAAGGCCGCCGGGTGACCGGGGTGGACATCTCGCACACCTCGGTGGTCGGGCCCGCACCGCCGGCCGCCGAGGCCACCTCCCCGGCCGGCCGGCCACCCGGGCTCGGCACCCTGCTCGCCGTCGACCTCTGGGAGCGGTTCAGCTTCTACGGCATGGCCGCGATCCTGACGCTCTACCTGACGGCCGGTCGGGACAACGGCGGGGTCGGCATGGCCGCGCAGAACGCCACCGCCGTGTTCGCGCTGTACATGGCGCTCAGCTTCCTGGCCGGTCTGCCGGGAGGCTGGCTGACCGACCGGGTACTCGGCGCCCGCCGGGCGGTACTGCTCGGCGGCGCGCTGATCGCCGCCGGGCACGCCGTGCTCGCCACCCCCTGGTCCGCCTCACTGTACGGCGGGCTGCTGCTGGTGGTGGCGGGCACCGGCCTGGTCAAACCGGCCATGGCCGCACTGGTCGCGGCGGTCAGCGGCCCAGACCCGGGCCGCCGGGAAGCCGCCTTCGCGCAGTTCTACCTGTGCATCCAGGTCAGCGCGCTGATCGCACCGGTGGTCACCGGCCTGCTCGCGGAGAAGGTCGCCTGGCACCTGGGCTTCGCCGCGGCCGCCGTCGGCATGCTCGGGGGGCTCGTCCAGTTCGCGCGCGGGCTGCGGAGGTTCGGCGAGATCGGCCTGCGCCCGGCGCGACCGCTGCGCCGCCCTGAGGCGCTCCGGGTCCTCCGCCGTACGGTGCCGGTCGTCTGTCTCGTCGGCGGTCTCGCGACGGCCGCCGCCGTGGCCGGGGCGGTGCCCGGCGCACTCGCCGTGCTCGGACTCACCACCGTGCTGCTGCCGTTCTGGTACCTGCGCACGCTGCGCCGCGACTCGGCCGTCCGGCTCGGCGGGTTCACCGCGCTGATGGCCGCGTCCTCCGCGTTCTGGATGCTCTTCGCCCAGAGCGGCTCGGTGCTCAGCCTGTTCGCCGAGCAGCACACCGACCGTCGGGTGCTCGGCTTCGAGGTCCCGGCCAGTTGGTTCCAGTCGGTGCACCCGCTCTTCGTCCTGCTGGCCGCCCCGCTGCTGGCCCGCGGCTGGCGCCGGGCCGGGCCCCGGGCCGACGCCCCGGTGAAGTTCGCCGCTGCCCTGCTGGCGGCCGGCGCCGGCTTCGTCCTGATGGCCGCCGCCGCCCTGCTGGCCCAGCACGGGCCGGTCGGGCCGTACTGGCTGCTGCTGGTCTACCTGCTCTACTCGCTCGGCGAACTCTCCCTCGCCCCGGCCGGGCTGGCCCTCGCCGCCGCCGTCGCCCCACCCGGGAGCACCAGCCGCTTCCTCGCCCTCAACGGCCTGTTCGGCGCCATCGGCGTGGTCGTCGGCGGCCAGCTGTTCCGCCTCACCACTGTGCTGCCGCTGCCGCTCTACTTCCTGCTGCTCGGCATCGCCGTACTCGGCGTCGGCGCCACGGTCGCGCTCACCGCCGACCGGCTGCGCGGCACCTCCTGACCGGTCCGTGCGCGTGGCACTGATCCCCGCGTGCCGGCCGCGCCGCTGCCTGTGGAAAGCCGCTCGGCCGGCACGCAGGTGTCCGGCGCACTGTCCCCGTTGCCGTCGGCCGGCGGACCCGTCGGCCCGGCTCCCGCAGGTCTTCTCGGCCGGGAACTCGGACGCAAGTCCCCACTCGTCGGCACGCGGTCGTCCTCAACCTCCGTCGTCCACCCGAAAACCGTGCGGCTGCGGGGGCGACGGGCCTGTTGTTACGGCACGGTCCAGCGCTGGTTGGTGCCGCCGTTGCAGTCCCAGATCTCCAGCCGGGTGCCGTTGGCGGTGGCGAAGGCCGGGTCGTCGAGGCAGCGGCCGGACTGGGTGCTCCTCAGGGTGCCGTCCGCCTGCGGCGTCCACTGCTGGTTGGCGCCGGCGTTGCAGTCCCACAGTTCGACCGGGGTGCCGTTGACGGTGGCACCGCCGGTCACGTCGAGGCACTTGCCGTTGTGGGTGAGGGTGCCGTTGGACCGGGTCCACGCCTGGGCGCCGCCGCCGTTGCAGTCCCAGAGCTGGACGGCGGTGCCGTTGGCGCTGGAGTCGGCATTGTCGTCGACGCACTTGCCGGGCAGGGCGGAGGCGATCGGGCCGGTGTGGGTGGTCGGTGTGCCGGGGGTGAGGCTGAAGTCGTCGAACTGGTCGGTCTGGTAGCCGGTCACACCGAGGCCGGCCTGGCCGTTGGTGAAGCTGCCGTCGGTGGCACTGCCGACCGCGACGCCGTCGATGCTGGCGGTGAGGGTGGTGTTCTGCATCGACAGCGCGACGGTGTGCCAACTGCCGGTGCCCGGCGCGGTGGTGGTGCCACTGGCGAGGGTGGTGAAGTTCCAGCTGGTGTCGCTCTTGTCGATGGACCAGGCGCCGGAGTCGCTGACGCGCAGGTGGTAGGCGTTCAGGCCGTTGTTGTTGCGGCCCTGCTGGTTGATCCGGCCGAGGATCTCGACCGTGCCCGACTGCTCGAAGAGGGTGTCGGCGGTGACGGTGTAGTTGGACCAGCTGCCGTCGCCCATCATCGTGTACGGGGCGTTGTACCGCTCGTCGGTCCAGCGGATCGGCGAGGCCGGGGCCATCTGGCGCAGGCAGGTGCCGGTGCGGCCACCGCCGCACGGGACGGTCTGGAAGGCGCCGTTCATGTCGGTGAAGTACTTCGGCGAGGTGGTGGTCGCGGACGTCTCGAAGTGGTCCGCGTACGGCAGTTGGAGTGCGGCGGCGGCCGGCGGCGTGGCGGTGCCCTTGCCCTGGCCGGTGCTGGTGGTCACGGTGTAGACGTGGCCGGGCTGGAGGGTGAGGGCGTACGAGCCGCGCTGCGGGGTGACGTCCTGGGTGTGGACGAACCAGTCCGCGGGGTCGGTCGAGTCGAGGTCGGTGGACCAGACGTGGACGGCGCCGGTGGACAGGCCGCCGGTGACGGTGAAGCTCGCGGTCTGGGCGGCGGTGGCGTCCATGGTCTCGATGACGGTGCTGTAGTCCTGACCGGACGTGAGCGTGACGTAGCTGCCGTTGGTGCGCGCGCCGCCGAGGTATCCGCTCGCGGAGTCGATGTAGTGCCAGCCGGGCTGGGCGAACTGGGTGGTGTGCGCGGTGACCCAGGTGGTCTTGCCTATCGTGTAGTTGCCGGACCACGGCTGGTTGGCGATCGACATGCCGTCGGTGGAGAAGAACAGGTTGGGGTAGAGCGCGGCGATGACCGGCCAGTTGATGAACGAGGTCATCCTGCCGTCGAGGTAGTCGCGGTTGATCCCGCGCGCGACCGCGGCGGCGCCGTCGTTGGCGTCCTCGGATCCGTTCTCGCTCGCCCACAGCGGCTTGCCGAGGGCCTGGGCGCTGGGAGTGCTGGGGCAGCTGCCGAAGGAGCTCATGTAGCCGCAGGGGTAGTGCACGCCGACGACGTCGACGGCGTTCTTGAACGCCGGGTCGGTGGCCATGGCGTCGGCCACCGACCAGGTGTCGTCGGCGGCGACGACCTTGGTGGCGCCGTAACCGTGGGCGCCGAGCGCGCTCTTGAGGTTCTCGTACCAGGCGGCGTTGAAGCCGCGCTCGTTCCACCCGCCGAGGTAGGAGACGTTCAGGTGGTGCTGGGCGGCGCAGCCCATCCAGGACATCAGGTAGTCGATGGTGTCCTGGGACCAGAAGTTGCCGCCGCTGCCGGTGTTGCCGATCCAGCCGGGGGCGCCCCAGGTCAGGCCGTAGAACGTGATGTTCGGGTTGCGTGCCATGGCCTGCTCGGCCAGCCACCACTCGTAGCCCTGGTTGCAGTCGACGGTGCCCCTGGTGTGCTCGATGCTGGGCTCGGCGCCGTCGGTGGAGTTGGTGTCGCCGCCGATCTCCAGCTTCAGCACCTGCAGTGAGGCGCCGTAGCCGGGCTTGAACAGGTAGTCCAGCAGCTGGCCGCGCTGCGGCTCCGGATAGTCGACCAGCAGCCTGGAGTTGCCGCCGCCGCCGGAGATCGCGCCGACGCCGTCGAAGGTGAGGCCCGGCCGGCTGCCGTCGATGGTGACGGCGGTTTGAACGCTCGTTGCGGTCTGGGCGGCCTGGGCGGTCGGCGGCGTGACCAGGCCGCCCAGCGCGCCCAGCAGCAGGGCTGCGGCGCCGAGGGCGGTGCGGAGTTTCGAGGGCAGGTGTCTGCGGTCCAAGGTCGTCTCCGGGGGTGGAGGGTGGGGGACGGTGTCCGGTCGCGCCGACCGCCCGGGTGTCCTGGTCTACTCGACCACCACCGTGCCGTACTGCGCCTGGCTGCTGAAGGGCTACTTCGACACCATCCCGGTGGAGATCGA
>NZ_JBSFGU010000066.1:0-28878 GCF_053596725.1 Kitasatospora sp. NPDC001660
TCTACAGCGGAGAAGCCGAGCCCCTCATATCAGGGCGAAGGCCATGTCCTGAGGGCCCTGTTCCGGGGTCAGCCCTCGGGGGCGCCGGCGACCAGGCGGTCCGGGGCGTCCGGGCGTGCGGACGTTCGCGTCGCGCGGTCAGACGGTGACCCGTTCGGTCCGCTCCGTCCGGAGGCCGGCGGGCTGCTCGGCGGTGGCGGAGGTGTTCTCCCGGGGCGCGGGGAGCACGGCCATGATCACGCCGGAGATCACGATGGTCGCTGCCCAGGCGAGCCCGTACCTGCCGACGGGAGTGCCGGAGAGCGGGCCGGCGAACCAGTCGCACTTGGTGAAGGCGAGCCCGATCAGCAGCGCGAGCACCCAGGACACCATCGCCTGCCAGCAGAAGCCGCCCGCGTACCAGTACCGGCTGTTCCTGCTGGTGTCCATCAGCGCGGCGGCGTCGTAGCGCACCGCACGCGACCGGCGCCGGAACATGTCCACCGCGTAGACGCCGATCCAGGCCGAGAAGGAGACGGCGAGCAGGATCAGGAAGGTGATGAACGAGCCCAGGAAGCTCTTGGCGACCAGCATCAGCAGCAGGCCGCCGACCAGCGAGATCACGGCGTTGATGCTGACGGCCAGGGCGCGCGGCAGCCTGACACCCATGGTCTGCGCGGTGAAGCCGGCCGAGTACATGGAGAGGCTGTTGATCAGCAGCATGCCCACGATCGCGGTCAGCAGGTAGGGCACGGCCAGCCAGGTCGGCAGCAGGTCACCGAGGAAGGAGACCGGGTCCGCGGCCTGCGCCAGGCCGGGCGAGGCCACCGCCATCACGGCGCCCATCAGCACCATCGGCACCATCACCAGGCCGGCACCGGAAACCGTCACGCCGACGATCTTCCTGCCGGAGGCGGCGTGCGGCAGGTAGCGGGCGAAGTCCGGGCCGGTGGGGACCCAGCTGATGCCACCGGCGGCGATGGTCCCGATGCCGGCGATCATCATCGCGGTGGTACCCGCGGGCTTGGCGAAGACCTCGCTCCAGTGCATGGTCGCGATCAGGTAGCCCAGCACCAGGACGCTGAAGACGCCGAAGAGGTACGTCGACCAGGTGTTGCAGACGTTCAGCGCCTTCCGACCCATGCCGGAGACCAGGAAGGTACAGGCGACGAAGGCGAAGAGCGTGATGACGATCAGCGCGGTGTTGCTCTTGACGCCGAAGAGCAGGTCAAGGACCGTCAGCACGGCGTAGGCACCGGTGACGGCGTTGATCGTCTCCCAGCCGAACCGGGCGATCCAGAGGATCGCGCCGGGGAAGAGGTTTCCGCGCACCCCGAAGGTGGCCCGCGAGAGGGTCGCGCCCGGCGCCCCGCCCCACTTCCCGGAGACCGACAGCACGCCGACCATGCCGAACGAGACGAGCGCGGCGCACGCGGCGACGATCAGGACCTGCCAGAAGTTCAGCTGATTGAACACCACCAGGGCGGCACCCATGGTGAGCAGCAGGACGCTGATGTTCGCCGCGACCCAGGTCGGGAAGAGCTCGCGGACTCTGCCCCCGCGCTCGTGGTCGGGGACGGGTTCGATACCGCGTGTCTCTATCGCGCCGTCGGTGTCGGCGGTGGACGGGTTGTCCATGAGGGTGACTCCGTGCATGTGAAGCGGGAGGTGAATCAGACAAATGGAATATTTATGGAACTCTTCGCGCGTAGCGCGGGAGTTGAATCATCCTACGTTGTTCCAGATGTGACCCGATTGATGTGGTTGCTCGCCGACGGTGGCAGACGGTCGGGCGCTCGGGCGGTCTTTCGGCGTCCTGCGCGAGGCGAGGCCGAACGCCTCGCGTCCCTCAGCCTCGGGCGGGCTCGCCTGCCGCCGCGCCACCGCGGCTCGCCTCGCCTCCGAGGCCAAAGGAAACGGGGGTCGGGCCGCCGGCGACCGTGTGCGGTCGTCAGCGGCCCGACCCCACCGGAACCTGGCGGCAGTTGAACAAGCTGCTCGCCAGCAGGCGTCTGTGGCTTCAGCTGCGTCGAGTGTCAGACACAGATGTTGTCTGCTTCTTGTAGCCGGGGGTCCGGCTACTGTTCTTCGGCGCCGTCGCCGAGACCCGTGCGGGCTTCGCTGTAGACGCGGTCAGGGGTACCGGAGACTGCCCGGTACCCCTGACCATTGTGTGCGCTGCCTAGGACTGCCGGTGCGCGTCAACGTCGCCGCGAAGTCGCGCGCGGTACAGCAACCAGCGTGCGGCCGCGCCCACGACAGCTCCGATGACGACGCTCGCCACAAGCCCGGGCCCGCTGGAGAGGCCGCGGGAGACCACGGCGGACACGACGGAGGCGAGTACCACCGCGATTAGCGTGGCGGAACCGCCCCGCTGCCCATGTCCCTGGTTGTCCATCGGTTGCCTCCCCTTGTTCGGTTACCTGTCAGCAGGTGAAGATCCCAGTGGCGATGCCACCCAGCCCGCCGGCGAAGCCACCGACGGCCGCACCGGGCAGGCAGCCGGTCTCCGCCCCGGCCACGCAACCGGTCACCAGGCCACCAGCCATGCCGCCCTTGCCGGTCTTGGTGACGCAGTCCCAGAAGCCGCGGGGCTGGACGTGGTGCTCCGGCCTGAGCGAGCCCTGCACCGACGCGGTCGTGATGTCCACGTGCTGACGGAGCGTGGTGCCTTCGATGGTCCAGGTTATCTGGTGGGTGACACCGGACGCATCGGCCATGGGAGCCGGCGCGTACGCACCGGTGACGGCGCCACTGGCGTCGACGAACTCGATGCCGCCCCCGGCGGTGGCCCGGACGGTGGAGCCGGTCGGAACCGCCAGCTGCCACTGGGTGTCCCGGTAGAACGTCGTCAGCTGTCCGGGCTTGGCGACCGCGTCCCCGAACGACGTCACCCCGCTGGTGGACTGCGTCGAAGACGCCACGGTCTTCGCGTCGCCGGAGATCGCATCGACCGCGAAGGCGCTGGGCGCCGCGGAGACGATGGCGGCGCTCACGGCGAGTCCGGCCACAAGAGTCCGGATGGACCGACGGCTAGACGTGTTCATACTTGTCCCCCTAGAAAAGAATTCGCCTTCTGCGAATTAAAGAAACGACTCACCAGTGCACGGTCAGGTCGTCAGAAAATCCCCCGGCTGAAAGTTGGCCACCCATCGCTGCAGTCGATGAGTTCGGTCAACTCTGTGCCGCGACAGCCCCTCGGTCCTGCCGCGCGAAGACGACCATACAAGATCACTGCGGGCGAAGCCCAGAGGTCAGGCGAGGTTCCGCCACTCCGGCTGCACGGTGGGTGACCATACGGAAGGACATCTCAACGCCCCACTTAGAGCGTCCACGATCGACGATTACGGAGCGCAATCGGCAGTGTCCTGAATCACGTGAAGGAGTCGCTGGTTTCAGCCATCCTGGCGCGAATCGGCCACGGTCGAGCAAGGGCACAGGACGTGACCGAAGGACTTGACCTCACGTCACAGAGTTCGGTGCCAAACCATCGACGAAGCACGTTTGCAAGACAGTCACGAGCTCGGGCAGCTCGGCGGGCGGCAAGGAGGGCAACGGTTCAGCCGGTGGACGGGAAGGTCCTCCGGATCGCCCGCAAGGCGGCCTGGGACCGGGTCCTCTCCGCGGCCGATCCCGAGGCCCGGCACGGGCGCAGCCCGTTCACCGGTCCTTCGACGGCACCGATGCCCGCCTTCGTGAGGAGGCCGACGGTAGCGACGTCCAGGGCGCGCTCGGAGAACGCCGTGATCCGGCCGTCGCGCTCGGGGCGCGACACGGCGACGACATCTCGGTCAGCGCGCCTCCGCTCGGCGAAAACAAGGTGAGCGGAGCCCCGTCAGTCCCACAGAATGACTCATGCTCATCGACCACTGGCCTCTGCTCGGACTTCGACTGACCACGCCTCGGCTGGAACTCCGCCTGCCCTCGGGTGAGGAACTCTCCGAGCTGGCCAACCTTGCGGCGGAAGGCGTCCACGATCCCGACCACATGCCCTTCTCCGTCCCCTGGACAGATCTGCCTCCCCGGGAACGAGCACGCTCGGTGGTGCAGCACCACTGGCTCCGCCTCGGCGACTGGACCCCGGACAACTGGGCGCTGAACCTCGCGGTCTTCGAGCACGGCCAGATCGTCGGTCTGCAGACGATCGCCGCCCGTCACTACGCGGCCCTGCGTGAGGTCAACACCGGCTCCTGGATCGGCCTTCGGCACCAGGGACGAGGCATCGGCACCGAAATGCGCGCAGCCGTCCTCCACCTGGCGTTCGCAGGGCTGGAAGCAGCCGAGGCAACCTCTGGCGCCTTCGCGGACAATCCGTCATCGTTTCGGGTGTCCAGCAAGCTCGGCTATGAACCAGACGGCATCGAGCACCTCACCGTGCGCGGCCAGGCCACCGTCATGCGCCGACTGCGGCTCTCCCGCGCACGGTGGGAGGAGCACCAGCGAGCCGACGTCTCGATCGACGGACTCAGCGCCTGTCTGCCCCTGCTCGGTCTGACGGACAAGACCCACGAACTGCCCGACACGCTTCACTGACCGGCCCTCGCGGGCTCACCAACCACCTCCACGCTGGACGGCTCACCCGTCCCGAGCGCCTGATCCGGCGACCTGCACCACGGCGCCCTGACAGGTCGGAGGCGGTTCCTCGTCCTGGCCCATGGGGCCGGAACGAGGACACGTTCGCGGCCCCTCAGTCGATGCAGAACTCGTTGCCCTCGATGTCCAGCATCGGGATGCACGAATCATTGCCGTCATACAGCGTTCGCACGTGTACCGCGCCGAGCGGGACCAGTCGTGCACATTCGGCCTCAAGTGCGGCGAGGCGCTCTTCACCTACGAGCCCGGTGCCGACCCGCACGTCGAGATGCAGCCGGTTCTTGGCGGCCTTCCCTTCGGGGACGCGCTGGAAGTACAGTCGCGGGCCCACACCTGAGGGATCGCTACAGGCGAACCATGAATCCCGCTGCTCAGGAGGCTGCGAACGCTTGAAATCGTCCCAAGTGGCAAACCCCTCCGGTGGCGGCGGCACGACGTACCCCAACACCTCGCACCAGAAACGAGCGAGGCGCTCAGGTTCTGCGCAGTCGAAGGTGACTTGGAACTGCTTGATCGATGCCATCAGCCCTCCACGTACTGTTCACCAAAGCCCGGATGTCGTCGCGGGGTGGAGAGCAGACACGCCACCAGGGATGCATCGATGTCCACCCCCGTCATCGTGCAACTTGGTGATCTCCGTCAAGGCTGGCGAGCCTGCCACGTGATCACTCGGGGCTCAACCAATTTTCCACCTGTCCCGTGCGGCGGCGCCCCCACCTGGGAGACGTGGCCTACGCCCTCAAGGTAAGCGCTTGTCTCCGGCTCTCGGCCTCGCTGACGCTGCGCGAGCCACGCCTGTGGCTCCGATGACCGTGATCTTCATCGAGGTGACCACCGGGGCACCCCGTTCACCGAACGTCTGCTCGTGGCACTCCTTGAGTCGGTCCGGGAGCCTTCCACCAAGGCGCCCAGGCTGGGAGACGCCAACTTCGACGGGGCGACGTTCTCCGGCGACGCCAGGTTCGACGGGGCGACGTTCTCCGGCGACGCCGGGTTCCGCGGGGCGACGTTCACCGGCGGCGCCAGGTTCAGCAGAGCGGAGTTCTCCGGCGTCGCCGGGTTCGGCGGCGTGAGGTTCCTCCGGTCGCCGGTGATGACGGGGTCCGGCGGCTGCGCTGCGTGCGGACGCAGGGGGGGCAACGGGAGTCACTTGTCGGGTGATCTGATAATCGGGGCGGAGTGTCCCGGGAGGCGTTGCCGTGGGCCATCGCTACGTTGTACTTGTGGGCCTCGGGGTCGTCTCCCTGACAAGACGCGCGGTCTCGGGGCCCAGCCCTTCAGGAGCTGACAAAGAGTGAGTTCGATTGGGACGGAAGCTCAGTACGCCCGGACCAATGGCCAGCTCCGCCACTCCCCACAGGGCGGGTTGCGCCGGACGGTTGCTGTTCCGGGCATGGACGCCAAAGGAGAACCCATGCGTATCCGATATTCCGTGGCCGCCGGGGCCGCGATGGTTGTCGCCAGCACCGGAGTGGCCAGCGCCGCGCCCGGAGACACGACGGTCACGTTCTCCGTCTCGGGTGGTTCGTTAGCGATCTCGGTCCCCGCCGGCCCGGTGGGCCTGGGGAGCGGACTGCCCGGAAACTCCATCAGCGGACAACTGGGCAATGTCACGGTCACCGACTCCCGAGCCCTGCTCACGGCGGCCTGGACCGCGTCCGCGATCTCCACCAGTTTTAAGACGGGCGGCGGCACGGCCGCAGAGACGATCCCGGCCGGCGCGGTCTCCTACTGGTCGGGAACCGCGAGCTCCACGACCGGCCTGGGCGTCTTCACGCCCGGCCAGGCCACGGCCGCCCAAGCCCAGAGCCTCAACGTCAGCCGCACCGCCTACAGCCTCACCGGGGGCACCGGCAACAACTCCGCGACGTGGAACCCCACGCTCGTCGTCGCGATCCCTGCCAGCGCGGTGAACGGCACCTACACCGGAACGGTGACACATTCGGTCGCGTAGCCCGGCTGGCCCATCGTGCATGACCGCGGATGATTTTGCGGAGGCGACTGCCCACCGACCCAGGGCATAACCGAACGGCACGCACCGCCCCCCGCGCGTCCGGCGCTGGTCCTCCGCGGCGTTCATTGCTCTTGGACCGTGCGGGATCCGGTCAGGCCCCGCTCCGCCGGCCAGTCGGTGAGGGCCGGGCCGTCGGCTGGGGTCAGTGTTCCTGGGCCGTCGGGCGCACCATGATCTCGTTGATCGCGGCGTGCGGGGGTTGGGTGACCATGAAGACGATGGAGCGGGCGACGTCTTCCGCCCGCAGCCAGGACTCCTGCGCCATGCCGCGGGCCGAGGCGAGCCCGGGGCCGGTCGCCATGTGCGTCGAGGTCAGCCCTGGCTCGATCACGCCCACCCGGACGCCGCGCCGGGTCACTTCCTGGCGCAGGACCTCGCTGAACGCGCACACCGCGTGCTTCGTCGCCGAGTACACGCCGTTGCCGCGGCGCACCACACGGCCCGCAGCCGAGCTGACGTTGACCAGGTCGGCGACCTTGCGCGGGCCGCCTGCCGCGGCACGCAGCAGGTGCGGCAACGCCGCCTGTGACAGGTGGAGGACAGCCGTCAGGTTGAGCTCGACCATCCGGTCGACCTCCTCGGCGCCGACCTCCTCGACAGCCCCCATCGCGACGTAGCCGGCGTTGTTCACCAGCACGTCCAGCCGTCCCAGGCGCTCGGCGGCCTCCTCGACGGTGTCCCGGGCCCGTACGGTGTCACGCAGATCGGCGCTGATGACGGCGCACGAGCCGCCGTGGGACCGGATCACGGCTGCCAGCTCCTTCAGCCTTTCGGTGCTGCGGGCCACCAGCGCCACCGCCGCCCCCTCCCGGGCCAGCGCCAGGGCAGTGGCAGCTCCGATACCGCTGGACGCACCCGTCACCAGCGCAACACACCCCGACAGCGCCACGCCGCTTTCGGCCACGGAGTTCCCTGCCCTTGCGTCGTCCGCACCCGTGAGACCCATGCTGCCAGCCTGCATCAGACGGCCTCGGGCTGCCTCCCGCACAGCCGCACAGGTCGACCGCGACACCGATCACAGCTCACCCCGATCAAGCGCTCCGCGTTTCCACGGCGGGCACCTGCCGACCGCCTGACGCTGTCCCGGCTACCGGCGGCCGCCGGGCGGCCGTCGGCGTTTCGCTCCGGTGGCACGGCTGTTACGCCCCCGGGACGGAACGAGGCGAACTGGTGGGCGAGAGCGGGGCGTCCTGAGGGGTGATCGGACGGGTGACCGAATACCGTCCGCTGAGCCAGGGGATGGACCATGCAGGTGGGCAGGAGCGTGGCGGTGGCGGCGACGGTGCTGGCGCTGGGGCTGGGGGCGGCGGCGTGCAACGACGACGTGTCCTCGACGTCGGCGGCCTCGGGAGCAGCGGGATCGGGCGGGGCCGGGGCGGCCGGGGCCTCGGCGAAGCCGGCCGCTTCCGGTGGGTCCGGCGCGGCGGTCACGCCCGCAGCGCCGGCGTCGCCCGGCGGGAAGGCCTCGGACCGCTGCCACACGGCCGACCTCAAGGCGGACATCCAGATGCAGCCCCTCCCCGCTGCACCCACCGCGATGGTGATGCTCACCAACACGAGCTCGCGCACCTGCACGGTCTACGGCTACCTCGGCTACGGCGGTCTGCTGGCCGACAACGGCCCGGTGGCGACCGGCAGTTCACGGGTCGCCCACCCCGGGCAGCCGGTCGAGGTCAGCCTCAAGCCGGGCGTCTCGGCGTTCTCCGGCCTCAAGTGGTCCTCCTGCGACAAGGCCGATCCGACCTGCAAGGTTCTGGGCGGCATCACCATCACCCCGCCCGACGAGACCACCCAGCTCACCGCCAACCTCATCGGCACCGACGGCAAGCCGGTCCGGCAAGTGCTGACCGTGTCCGCCGCCGGTTTCACGGTCGGCTCCCTCCAGCCGATCAGCCAGGGCGTGGTCTTCGCCTCCTGAGGCCCGCAAGGAACCCGCCGGCTCGACTTGATCAAGGCGCCGGTGCGGGGCCGGGATCTCTCTGTCATGCGGAACAGGGGCGCCACCCATGTCCGGGCCCTCGCCGTTGGTCGGGCAGTCGTCATGGTGGCCGCCGAGGCTGCCTCTCTCAGCCGCAGCGGCTTGTCCGCCGGCCCCCTTCACCGCCAGGGGTGGTTCAGCACGCGACCCTGGCCTTGTCCCCCGCCAGGCGATCGCACCGCGCTGCACGGAGTGAGGCTCGTTCGTGTGCACGACTTCGCCCAGTGGCCTGCGGCGCAGCTCCCGTAGGGTGCGTAGGTTCGTCGTGACGGAGGGGCGGGTCGGGACGTGGCACCCAAGGCAGGGGCGCGGGAGCGGTTGGCTGGTGCGGCGCGGGCTGCACTTGGTGGCGGGCGGCGGTTGGAGGCGGTCGAGCGGGTCGCGGGCGGCAGCAAGAAGGGCGTGTACCGCCTGGTGATGGACGATGCGACGACGGCGATCGCCTACGTGTGGGACGCCGATGAGAACTACTGGCCGGCGGCCGAGGGCGACGCGGACATCACCGACCCGTTCTCGCCCGGCCTCGGGCTCGGCCTGTTCGAGGCGGCGCACGCGCGGCTGGACGGCCTCGGTGTCCGCGTCCCGGCGATCCGGTTCGTCGACCGCGACCGCGTCCACTTCCCGGCCGACCTGGCGATCGTCGAGGACCTCCGGGGCGAGAGCCTGGAGGCGCTGCTCACGCGCGATTCGCGTGCCGCAGGGCCGGTCATGGCCCGGCTCGGGGAGGCGTTGGAACAGATGGGACGTCACCGCGAGCCCACGTTCGGCAAGGTGGCCGTCGTCGACGGCGGGGGAACGTCGCGCGGGACGTCGTGCGAAGCGGTCGTCCTGGACCGGGCGCGGCGGGACCTCGAAGAGGCGGCCTCGCGGGATCCCCGGATCGCGGACGCCTCCGGCCGGCTGGAGGAGCGGTTGCTGAGCCTGGCGGCAGCGGTGCGGCCGCGTGCGGAGTACGCGGTCGTGCACGGTGAACTGGGACCCGATCACGTGCTGGTGGATCCGGACGGGCGGCCGGTGCTGATCGACATCGAGGGCGCGATGTACTTCGACGTCGAGTGGGAGCACGTCTTCCTGCGGATCCGCCTGCACGACTCCTACCGACCGCTGGCGGCGGAGGGGCTGGACGAGGACCGGCTGGCCCTCTACACGCTGGCGCAGCGTCTGTCCCTGACCGCGGGACCGCTGCGGCTGCTCGACGGGGACTTCCCCGCGCGGGAGGCCATGGCGGCGATCGCCGAGTACAACCTGGTGCAGGCGCTGGAGTTGGCGAGCGGGTGAGCAGCGGGACCGCAGCGCCGCCGTGGCTATTTATGTCCATGGCTACTGTTCGGGGTGATGAGTCATCCCCTGGGACGAGTCACCCCTGGCGCCCCGGCGGCCCACCCGAGGTCGGGTCGATGCACCGGCCGGTGCTCCCCGGCGACGGGACGGTCGGCTGGTAGCGGCCGCCCGGTCTGTGCCCCTCAGCCGACGTGAAGGATCCGGAAGCGGCCGGGTTCCGCCAGGTCCCGGTCGGCGACCTGAACGGGCGGCCAGGCCCACTGCCAGACGCTGACGCCCGGGGTGCGGGAGAACCGGATCCGCCCGCGGGTGCCCTCGACGTCGACGTTCGGCCACGCGTCGGCGATGCGCGCCCGGTCCGCTCCGTGCGACCGCAGTACGTCGGCGAGGACGGTGACCGTGTCGTAGCCCTCGAAGGCGACGAACGAGGGCGCCTGGCCCAGCCGTTCGCGCAGGGCCGTCCCGACTCGTGCGCCGAGCGGGCCGAGACGCTCCGGCAGATAGCGCAGGAACGGGACCGCCGCGCCGTCGTCGCCGAGCAGCCCCGCCCATTCGGCGAACTCCGGTTGCCCCGCCGGAGCACCGATCAGCGTCCCGGCGAGGCGCTGGTCTGCGCGAACGGCCTTGACCACCGACACGGTCGGCTCCGGGACACCGGTCAGGAGGAGAAGCGTCGTCGCGCGGTGGCGGACGAGTTCCTCGCACACGGCCGCGGGGTCGAGGGCACCCGTGTCGAGTTCGACGACGGTACCGCCGCGCGGAGCGAGGTGCTCGCGCAGGATGCGGGTCCCCGACGCCCAGTAGACACTCGGCTGGGCTGCGACGGCGATCCGACGGTGGCCGGCGCCGAGGAGGAAGTCCGCGTAGACCCGCCAGCCGTGGGATTGCGCCGGGCACATCCGCGCGACCCATGCGGTCGGCTTCTCGGTGAGCGCGTCGAGCACCGCCGACGAGCAGAGGTAGGGCAGGCCGAGGGCATCGGCCCTGGCGGCAACGGCTCGGGCGACGACGCTGTGGTACTCCCCGGCCAAGGCGGCCACGCCCAGCCCGGCCAGCTCGTCGACGGCCGCCTCGGCCCGCCGCGGATCGGCCGCGGTGTCCCGGACCAGCAGTTCGAGCGGTTTCCCGAGGATCCCACCGGCGTCATTGACTTCGCGGACGGCCAGTTCGAGCCCGGCGAGCAGGTGCCGGCCCGCCTCGACCCAGCCGGGCCGGGTCAGCGGCGCGAGGGCGCCGATCCTGACGGACGACCCGTCAGTCTGCCGGGTTCCGAACGGCGATGGTGGCGTGGTCATGCGTGGAGTCTCCCCGTGGGGGCAGAGCCACGCAAGCGCCGCACACGCCCCGGGGACTGCCGCGGTCAGGGCACCGACGGCGCGGCGGCGGTGCGCTTCAGCCGGTGCCGTGGGCCAGGCGGTGCAGGACCGCACCATCGAGGAGCTCGTACGACTCCGCCCCGTCGGTAAGGCTCGGGCCCTCGCCGACGACCTGCGTCGCCAATGCCATCGGCCGCATCCGCTCCACCGTGACCCGCGGCCACCGCACGATCCTCAGGAGTCCACACAACCCCCGATGATCACGCGGTGGCCGCTGGTGCTCCCACCCGGCTCCAACGTGTGGTCGCGAGGTCACACTGGAGTATCGGCCGGCAGCACGGCCGAGGTGGGGGCCTCCGCTCAGCCTGCCGCGCCCCCCTCACCCCGCAGGAGTTCGCCGATGATCTCGATGCCGAGCGCATAGGCCGGTGCGCCCGAGGTGAGCAGCGCGGTTTCGGCCACTCCGGCGAGTTCGGCGAGCCCAGCCCCCGTGTGCAAGGCTCCGCGGGCGTGAATCCGGGCGGGACCCGGGCGGCCGAGCGCCAGCAACTGGCCGAAGTGGACGAGTTGTTGGACCCGTGCGCCGAGCGGGTTGTCGGTCAGCACGATGTGCCGCAGGGTCATGAAAGCCTCCTCCGTGTGGAGTCGGCCGAGGGTCCGGGCCACATACAGCCGGTCCTCCGCCCCGTGCGGGACGGCGCCCAGCGTCGAGCGGTAGCGGTCCCGCAGGACCTCGGCGCGCTGGGCGAGGCCGTCGCCCGTCCTGCCGCCGTCGTCCGTCATGCGCTCGTCGTGCGTCATGAGGCAACCCGGGCCATCGACGCGCGGACCGCCTCCAGGGCGCCGTCGGGGAAGTCCACGGCCCCGCCGAGCGCCCGCGCCGCGAGCTCCGCCTCGGCGCTCTCCTCGATCGCCATCACCAGGTGGGCGGCAGCCTGTGCGTCGGCGCCGAACACCAGCAGGCCGTGGTTGGCCAGCAGGACCGCGGCCGTCGTCGGGCGACGTTCCAGGACCTCGGCGATGCCCCGGACCGAGACGTCCGATCCGCGCGGCCCCCAGGGCACCACCGGCACGTCCTCGGCCTGCCCGAAGCGGAGCATCGGCTCGGTGCGACACGGCAGCGGCCGGTGGGCCACCGCGAAGGCCGTCGCCGCCGGCGAGTGGGTGTGGATCACCGCACCCACCTGCGGGCGGGCACGGTAGACGACGCTGTGCATGGCGATGATCTCGGCGCCGGCGGACTGCAGTTCGCCGGCCAGGACCTGTCCGTCGAGGTTGAGCGTCGCCAACTGCTCGGACCGCAGGTCACGCACCCACCCCGGGGAGAGCAGGAAGCGCCCGCCGTCGAGCCGCACGCTCAGGTTGGCGTGCCCGGAGTGGGACATCACTCCCGCGACGAAGAGCTGCCTGGCAGCCTCGACGAGCTGGTGAGCCGGGTCGTTCAGTTCGGATGTGTCTGCCATCGCAGCCTCTCCACGTCTCCTGGCCGGCGGCCCCTGTTGCGCCGCCGGTTGCGTAACGGCAGCCTCCGACTTGAACTATGGTTCAAGTCAAGCGCCCGAGTGCGAACGGGGGAATGACGTGCTGATGACGATCGGCCGACTCGCCGAGCTCACCGGAGTGCCCGCCTCTGCCATCCGGTTCTGGGAGCGCCACGGCCTGCTGCCGACACCCGAACGCCGGAGCGGGCAACGTCGCTATCCGCCGGAGGCCGCCGAGCGGATCGTGCTGCTGCGCAAGTGCCAGCAGGCCGGGCTGACCCTCGCCCAGATCAGGGAGTTCCAAGAGGACCAGCCACGCAGAGCGGCAATGATCCGGACCAAGCTCGCCGAAATCGAACAGCTCATGGTCGACCTCGACCACGCCCACCAGTTGCTGGCGCACGCCCTGCAGTGCAGCAAGCAGGACATTCTCACCTGTCCCACGTTCCAGGAGCAGATGGCGACCTGGCGTCGATCAGCTCCGTAGCTCCACCGACCCGGCCGGCGCGGGCCATCCCGGAGATCGCCGGTCGCTCCGGGGTCCCCTGGTGCGGAGCGCACCCGCTCGATCGTCCACCCTCCGGGAAGTCCTGCGTTCACTGCCGCACGATCTCAGCGGATGGCGTCTCACAGCCACTCGTTCATGGCGGCGACCAGCACGCCGCTCGAGCCCCTTCCGCCACAACTCCCTTGCGCCGCATCATCGTTCCATGCAAGCCGCGTTGACACAGTGTCAGCACACAGGCGGCTGCACCTGCAAGCCGGAGGATCTCGATCCGTCGCACGTTGCGCACCCGCCCGCTTCTTGACATGTATATGATGTTCAGCTTTAACCTGTGATGCCTTACCGCTGGGTAGCATCCCCCAAGCCCGGACGTTCCATTCAGGAAGAAACGCGCCCTCGCATCCCGACAGCACGCGCGTCACGTCATTGGCCGGCCCTTGCACCGTGACTTTACGGAGAACCCATGAGGCCCACTGTTCCCCTGGCTGATCTGGTCATAGGGATCACCCCGTTCCAGGAGCCGGACGCCGCCCTCGCCGAGGCCGTGTGCCGAGCCGGCGCGTTAGGAGTGCTGGACTTAGGGACCGGCGACCGGCGGGCGCGCGAGGAACTCGCAGCCCTGCGCGAGCGGCGCCCGGGCCGGTTCGGGGTCCGGGTGGGTGCCGGCTGCCGGCTCGTGCCGGATGACCTGGGCTCTTCGGAGCAGTCCGGCGTGGACACCGTGGTGGTGGATTCGGAGGTCGGCGGCTGGGACCTCGGGCGGCTTGCCAGCGCCTACCGGGTGCTGGTCGAGGTGACGGACCTGCCGGCGGCACTGGCAGCGGTGGGAGCCGGCGCCCACGGACTGATCGTCCGCGGCTGCGAGAGCGGCGGCCGGGTAGGGGATCTGAGCACCTTCGTCCTGCTGCAGCAGGTGCTGGCGGCACCCGGGATCGACGTGCCGGTGTGGGCCTGCGGCGGCATCGGACCGCGTACCGCCACCGCCGCGGTGGCGGGTGGAGCGGCGGGTGTGGTCCTCGACAGCCAGCTGGCCCTGCTCGCGGAGTCCGCGATATCCGACGAGGCCGCGGCCGCGGTACGCGGCATGGACGGCTCCGAGACCGGCGTGGTCGACGGCCGCAGGGTGCTGCGACGCGCCCGAAGAGGCGAACCCAGCGACACGACAGCCTTTCTGACGGTCGGCCAGGACGGTTTCCTGGCCGAGAGGTTCGCCGACCGGTGGAGGACAGCGGCCGCGGCGGTGCGCGCGGTGCGGGAGAGCGTGCTGGCGGGGCTCCGGTCGGTGGCGCCCGAAGGAGCGGCGTCGTCCCTGCTCGGCCTGCGGACGCCGCTGAGCCGGGCACTGGGGACCGCACTGCCGGTGGCGCAGGGTCCGATGACCAGGGTCAGCGACCAACCCGCCTTCGCCGCGGCGGTCGCCGGAGCCGGGGCCCTCCCGTTCGTGGCCCTTGCGCTGACCGGCGCCGAGGGCACTCGTGACCTGCTCGCCCGCACCAGTGCCGCGGCTGGTGAACTCCCTTGGGGTGTAGGCGTCCTGGGTTTCGCGCCGGAGGAGCTGCGCAGCGTCCAGCTGGCCGAGGTACTGGCCGCCCGGCCCAGTCACGCCGTGATCGCCGGCGGCCGCCCCTCCCAGGCGCGTGTGCTGGAGGAGGCGGGGATCCGCACCTTCCTGCACGTCCCCTCCCCGGGGCTGCTGCGGCAGTTCCTGGAGGACGGGGCGCGAAGATTCGTCTTCGAGGGATCCGAGTGCGGCGGACACGTCGGGCCGCAGCACAGCTTCCCGCTGTGGGAGGCGCAGCTGGCGGTCCTGGAGGAGTTCCTCGACACGGCCGGGGGACAGCCGCAGTTCGAGGTGCTGTTCGCCGGGGGCGTGCACGACGAGCGGTCGGCGGCGATGGTGGCCGCGATGGCCGCACCGCTGGCGGACCGCGGGGTGGCGGCGGGGCTCCTGATGGGCACGGCCTACCTGTTCACCCAGGAGGCGGTGACGCTCGGCGCGGTCCAGCCCCAGTTCCAGCGGCAGGTGCTGGCCGCGCAGGGGACCGAACTGCTCCAGACCGCCCCGGGCCACGCCACCCGCTGCGTGCCCAGCCCCTTCACCCGGGAGTTCCTGGCGGCCCGCGAGCGGCTGCGGGCCGAGGGCGTGCCCGACCGCGAGGCGTGGGAGCGTCTGGAGCAGCTGAACGTCGGACGGCTACGGGTCGCCAGCAAGGGCGTCGACCGCGCCCCGGAGGGGCTGGTCGCGGTCGGCGAGCAGGAGCAACTGGAACGCGGGATGTTCATGGCCGGGCAGGTCGCGGTCCTGCGCTCGGCCACCACGACGCTCGGCGAACTCCACGCCGCCGTCACGACCGGTGCGGCCGCCTTCCTGTCCGCCAGTGCCGCTGAGGCGCTGGAGCGCCTGGAGGGCGAGGTGGCGTGCGCGCCCGGGCCGGCGCCGCTGGAGATCGCGGTGATCGGCATGTCGGGCATGTTCCCGCAGGCCCCCGACCTGCCCGCGTTCTGGGCGAACGTGGTGGGCGGAGTGGACGCGGTCACCGAGGTCCCCGTCGAACGCTGGGACCCGGCCGTCTACCACGCGCAGGACGGCGGGAGCGGCACGACCCCCTCCAAGTGGGGAGGCTTCCTGCCCCGGATCCCCTTCGACCCGCTGACCTACGGCATCCCGCCGTCCGCGCTGGGCAGCATCGAGCCGGTCCAGCTGCTGGCACTGGAGGCCGCGCGCCGCGCCCTGGTCGACGCGGGCTACGACAGCGGGGTCGGTGACGGCGGGCGGGCCTTCGACCGGTCACGGGCCGGCGTGGTGTTCGGCGCCGAGGCGGGCAGCGACCTGTCGAACGCCGGCGTGCTCGGTGCGGTCCTGCCGGCCTACCTGGGCCGCGTACCCGAACCGATCGCGCAGCAGCTGCCGGTCCTGACCGAGGATTCCTTCCCCGGCATGCTCGCCAACGTCATCTCCGGGCGGATCGCCAACCGGCTGGACCTGGGCGGCGGCAACTTCACGGTGGACGCGGCGTGCGCCTCCTCGCTGGCGGCCCTGGACGTCGCGTGCAGGGAACTGGTCACCGGAACCAGCGACCTGGCCCTGTGCGGCGGCGCGGACCTGCACAACGGCATCAACGACTACCTCCTGTTCTCCTCCGTGCACGCGCTCTCGCCCACCGGCCGCTCCCGCCCCTTCGACGCGTCCGCCGACGGAATCGTGCTGGGCGAGGGCGTGGGCTGCGTGGTCCTCAAGCGGCTGGCGGACGCCGAGCGGGACGGCGACCGGGTCTACGCGGTCATCCAGGGCATCGGCAGCGCGAGCGACGGCCGCTCGCTCGGACTGACGGCACCGCGGCCCGAAGGGCAGCGCGCGGCGCTGGAGCGGGCCTACCGCAACGCCGGGATCGGGCCGGACCGGGTGGGCCTGGTGGAGGCGCACGGCACCGGCACGGTGGTCGGCGACCGCACCGAACTGGCCACCCTGGAGGCGGTGTTCACCGAAGCCGGCGCCGCGCCGGGCAGCTGCGTGCTGGGCTCGGTCAAGTCGCAGATCGGCCATACCAAGTGCGCGGCCGGCCTGGCGGGCCTGATCAAGGCGGCGATGGCACTGCACACGGGCATCAAGCCCCCGACCCTGCACCTGCGCCGGCCCAACGCGGCCTGGCAGGCCGACGGCCCCTTCGTGTTCCACGGCGAGGCCCGGCCGTGGGTCCAGCCGCCGGCCGAACGGGTCGCCGGTGTGAGCGCGTTCGGCTTCGGCGGCACCAACTTCCACACCGTGCTGCGCGGCTACGCCGGTCCGACACCGGCCCACGGCCTGCAGGAGTGGCCGGCGGAGCTGTTCACCTTCCGCGGCGGCGACCGGGCACGGGCGCTGCGCGGGGCGGCCGAACTGCTGCGGCTCGCCCGGGCCGACGGCGCGCCGTGGCGGCTGCGCGACCTGGCACTGGCCGCCTCCCGGCGCGCGCAGACGGGGCACGGGCCGGTGCAGGCCGCGATCGTGGCCTCCAGCGTCGCGGAACTGGTCGACCTGCTGGGCCGGGCGGTGGCCGAGGAGCACGCGCCGGGCGCCGGGCTGCACCTGGCCGACCCGGACAGCGGCCTCGACGGCGAGGTCGCGTTCCTCTTCCCCGGTCAGGGCAGCCAGAAGCCGGGCGTGTTCGCCGAACTCTTCGCGGCCTTCCCGCAGGTACGGCGACAGCTGCGGCTCGGACGGGCGTACGCCGATCTGCTGTACCCGCCGAGCGCCTTCACCCCCGAGGCCCGCGAAGGACAGCGCGCCGCGGTGACCGACACCCGGGTCGCGCAGCCGGTCCTGGGCATGACGGGCCTCGCGGCCCACGAACTGCTGGCACTGGCCGGTGTACGTCCCGACCTGGCCGGCGGCCACAGCTACGGCGAACTGGTCGCCCTGTGTGCGGCCGGGGCGCTCGTCACCGAGGACCTGCCGGCGCTCAGCGCCGAGCGGGCCCGCTGCATCCTGGACGCGGTCGGCGAGGGCTCGGACCCCGGGACGATGTCCGCCGTGACCGCCGACGCCCGGTCCGTCGAGCAGGTGTTGACGGCAGCGGGACTGGCTGGACGCGTGGTGACGGCCAACCGCAACGCACCGCGGCAGACGGTCATCTCCGGGGCGACCGACGACGTGGCCGCGGCCGGCGCGCTGCTGCGCGAGGCGGGGTACGGGGTCAAGCGACTGCCGGTCGCCTGCGCCTTCCACAGCCCGTTGGTCGCCGGCGCCGGCCGGCGCTTCGCCGCGTCGCTGGCGGACCGCACCGTGCGAACCCCGGAAATCCCGGTCTGGTCGAACCGGACGGCCACCGCCTACCCGTCGGACCCGGCGGCCGTCCGCGCCGAACTCGCCGCCCAGATCGGCGCACCCGTGCGGTTCTCGGACCAGATCGAGGCCATGTACCGGGCCGGAGCCCGCGTGTTCGTCGAGGCCGGCCCCGGCACGGTGCTCACCCGCCTGGTGTCGGACGTCCTCGGCGACCGGCCGCACCGGGCGATCCCCCTCGAACGGCGGCGCGGAGGACTCGCCGGATACCTCGACGCGCTGGCGGAGCTGGCGGTCGCGGGCGTGCCGGTCCGCACCGGCCGCCTGCTGCGCGGCCGCGACGCGGTGGAGGCCGGGCGGGCCGAGTCCCCGCGCCGCCCCGGCTGGACGGTGGACGGCCACCTGGTGCGTACCGCCGCGGGAGACCTTCTGCCCGGCGCGCTCGCGCCGGCCCGACGCGTACCGGAGACCCTGATGACGACCCAGCAGCCCGGCCCGCACACCGGATCCGCCGAGAGTGAGGCGCTGATCGCGGACTTCCTGCGCAGCAGCCGGGAACTGATCGCGGCCCAGCGCGACGTCCTCATGACCTACCTGACGGGAGGAACGGGCACGCCGGCCGTGGCGCAGCCGCTGCCGTCCGTCGCCGTCGACGAGCAGCCGGCACCCGCCCTGGCTCCGGCTCCGGTTCCTGCCGCTGTTCCGGTGCAGGTGGCGGCGGGCGGGGTGGACGACATGCTGCGGGTGGTCGTCGAGGTGATCAGTGAACGGACCGGCTATCCGGCGGACATGATCGAGCCCGAGCTGGACCTCGAAGCGGATCTGAGCATCGATTCGATCAAGCGGACGGAGATCGTGGGTCTGCTGGCCCGACGGCTCGGCGGCGGTGCGGGCGCAGTGCCGGAGCTGGACGACGCGCAGGTCGAGGAGCTGACCCGGGCCCGCACGGCCCTGGCCATCGCCCGCTGGCTCACCGCCCGCACCGACACGGCCGAGCCCTCCACGCCCCGGATCCCCGCCGTGCGGTCCACCGGGTCACCGAGCGTCGCAGGGCACGAACCGGTGCGGCTGCGCTTCACCACCACCGCGCTGCCCGACCCCGCGGCGGCGTCCGAAACCCTGGCCGGCAAGCGCTTCGCCCTGCTGGGCGACGACGCCCACCACACCGCCGACGCCCTCACCGCCCGGCTCGCCGTGCTCGGCGCGAGCGTGCTGCCCCTGGCGGCGACACACGAACTGTCCGTAGCGGACGGCTCCGTGGACGGCGTGCTGCTCCTGGACCCGCTGCGTGAGGACGGGCCGCCGGTGCTGCCCGCGAGCGTGCCCGTGCTGCAGGCCGCCCTTGCCCGCAGCCCCCGCTGGCTGCTGACCGCCCGGCCGGCCACCGCACCCGGCAGCCCCGGCCACGACCGGGCGGCGACCGGGCGGGGCGACGGGCTGCGCGGACTGTTCCGCAGCCTGGCCCGCGAGTACCCGCACACCACCGTTCGGCTCCTCGACATCGAGGACCCCGCCCGGCAGGCTTCGGACGCACTGGTCGGAGAGCTGCTGGCCGAGGACCGCGAGCCGGTGGTGCTGCGCGGCCCGGCCGGACGTCAGGGCATCGCGCTGGTGGAGGCGAGCCTGGGCGCGGTGGCCGGCAGGGGGGCGGGGCCGGCCGGCGACGGGGTGGCGGAGGCCGCCGTCCTGGGCCTGGACCGTGACGCCGTGGTGCTGCTCGTCGGCGGGGCCCGCGGCATCACCGCACGGTTCGCCGCCGCCCTCGCCGCCGCCTCCCGCTGCCGGCTGGAACTGCTGGGCCGCACGGCCGCGCCCAGCGGCCCGGAGGATCTGGTGACCGCCGGCGCCCGCGACCGGGCCGAGCTGCGCAGCGTCCTCGCCCGCCAAGGCGTCCCGCTGCCGCAGATCGACGCCACCGCCTCCCGCGTGCTGGCCGGCCGTGAGGTCGCAGCCACGCTCGGGGAACTCTCGGACTTGGGCTCCACCGCCCGCTACCGGACCGCTGACGCCGCCGACCCCGCCGCGCTGCGGCAGGCCGTCAAGGAGATCCACGCCGAGTACGGCCGGCTGGACGGCGTCGTCTACGCGGCCGGCGTGATCGAGGACAGGGTGTTCGCCGACAAGGACCCCGCGTCCTTCCAGCGGGTGTTCGCCACCAAGGCGGACGGCGGCGCCGCGCTGCTCGACGCGCTGGGCGAGCTGCCGTCCGCACCGCGCTTCACCGTGCTCTTCGGCAGCATCGCAGCAGCCCTCGGCAACCGGGGCCAGAGCGACTACGCGGCCGCCAACGACGCCCTCGAACAGGCCGGCGCCCGCTGGGCGGAGCGCACCGGCAACCGGGCACTGACCGTGCACTGGGGCCCCTGGGCACCGACCGGCCGGCACGGCGGGATGGTCTCGCCCGAGCTCGCCCAGGACTACGCCCGCCGCGGCGTCCACCTGATCGACCCGCAGGCCGGCACGCTGGCGCTGCTGCGGGAACTGGCCTGGGGCGAACCGGGAACCCGCGCCGTCGTCTACACCGCCTCCGGGTGGTGACACCCTTGACGGACACGCGCATGCCACCGGTGGCCGTGGTGGGGATGGCCGTGCTGCTGCCGGGCGCCCCCGACCTAGCCGCCTACTGGCGGAACCTGGTCGAGGGCGTCGACGCGATCACCGATCTGCCCGAAGGCCGCTGGGACGCCGGCTTCTACGACCCCGGGGCCGGCTCGGGGCCGGCCGCGCCGGACCGGCTCTACTGCCGGCGCGGCGGCTTCGTGGACGGGCTGGCACAGGTGCAGCCGACCCGGTTCGGCATCATGCCGGCCTCGGTCCCCGGCACCGAGCCGGACCAGTTGATCGCCCTGCAGGTCGCCGACGCCGCCCTCGCGGACGCCGGCGGCAGCGACCGGCTGCCCGACCGCGACCGGGTCGGGGTGGTCCTGGGCCGCGGCGGCTACCTGACACCGGGCCTGGTCCGCCTGGACCAGCGGGTACGGGGTGCGCACCAGCTGGTGCGCACCCTCGGCGAACTGCTGCCCGAACTGTCCGCCGACCAGCTGCACCGCGTGCGCGAGGCGTTCGCCGACCGGCTGGGCCCCGACCGCCCGGAATCGGCGATCGGCCTGGTGCCCAACCTGGCCGCCTCCCGGGTGGCCAACCGGCTGGACCTGCGCGGCCCCGCCTACACGGTCGACGCCGCCTGCGCGTCCTCGCTGGTCGCGGTCGACCAGGCGGTCGGCGAGCTGGCGAGCGGGCGCTGCGACGCGGTCCTGGCCGGCGGTGTGCACCACTGCCACGACGTCACGCTGTGGAGCGTGTTCACGCAGTTGCGCGCGCTCTCCCCGAGCCAGCGGATCCGCCCGTTCCACCGCGGTGCCGACGGCCTGCTGATCGGCGAGGGCACCGGCATGGTGGTCCTCAAACGGCTCACCGACGCCGAGCGCGACGGCGACCGCGTGTACGCGGTGATCCGCGGCACCGGTGTGGCGAGCGACGGCCGCACCGCCGGGCCGGCCAGCCCCGACCCGGCGGGCCAGAGCCGCGCCGTCCGCGCGGCCTGGCGGTCGGCCGGCCTGGACCCCGCGGCGCCGGGCGCACTCGGCCTGCTGGAGGCCCACGGCACCGCCACCCCGGCCGGCGACGCGGCCGAACTGGCCACGCTCGCCGAGGTGTTCGGCCCCGTCGCCGCACCCGGGGAGCGGGCGGTGCTCGGCTCGGTGAAGTCGATGATCGGCCACACCATGCCCGCCGCCGGCATCGCCGGCCTGGTCAAGGCGGCGCTCGCGGTGCACCACGGGGTGCAGCTGCCGACCCTGCACTGCGACGACCCTCACCCCGCGCTGGCCGCCACCCGCTTCCGCACGATCGGCGCCGCGCGCCCCTGGGAGACGGCCGGCGGGAGCCCGCGCCGTGCCGCGGTGAACGCCTTCGGCTTCGGCGGCATCAACGCCCACGTGGTCCTGGAGCAGGCCCCCGCCCTCCCCCGCCCCGTCGCCCTGCCCACCGCGCAGGCCACCACCGTGGTGGCCGAACCGGAACGCGTACTGCACCTGGCCGCCGACACCCCCGAGCGGCTGGCCGAGCTACTGTCCGCGGACGACGACGCCGTGCTGGCCGCCGGCCGGCCCGAGCCGGACGGCCCCGGCGGCCCCCCGGCTCCCCCGTGCCGGCTGGCGATCGCCGATCCGACCGGGAAGCGGCTGGCCATGGCCCGGCGCGCCGTCGAACGGGGCAGGCCCTGGCGCGGCCGCGGCGACGTCTGGTTCACCCCCGCGCCGCTGCTGGGCCCCGGACCCGCCGGCCGGGGCAAGGTCGCCTTCCTCTTCCCCGGGCTCGAAGGCGACTTCACCCCCCGGGTGGAAGAGGTCGCCGACCACTTCGGCCTGACCCGCCCCGCCCTGGCCGACGGCGCCCGGACGGACGACATCGGCCGGCACGGCGCGGGCGTCGTCACGGTCGGACGGCTCCTCGACACCGCGCTGCGCCGCATCGGCGTGCACCCCGACGCGGTGGCCGGGCACAGCGTCGGCGAGTGGACCGCCATGATCACCGCCGGCCTCTACTCCGGCACCCAGGTGGACGCCTTCCTGGACTCCTTCGACCCCGACGCGCTGCACGTCCCCGGGCTCGCCTTCGCCGCGCTCGGCACCTCCGCCCACGACGTGCAGCAGACGCTCGCAGGCCTGGAGGGCATGGGCCAGGTCGTCCTGTCGCACGACAACGCCCCGCAGCAGTCGATCGTCTGCGGCCCCGAGGAACCCGTGGCCGAACTCGTCCGCCGGTTCCGTGCCCGTGGCGTGCTCGGCCAGGTCCTGCCGTTCCGGTCCGGCTTCCACACCCCCATGCTCGCCCGCTACCTGGCCCCGATCCGCCAGGCCGCCGAACGCTTCCAACTGCACCGGCCGACCGTGCCGGTGTGGTCCGGGACCACGGCGTCGCCGTTCCCCGACACCCCGGCCCAGGTACGCTCCCTGTTCCTGCGCCACCTGCTCGAACCGGTGCGCTTCAGACCACTGGTCGAAGCCCTGCACGCAGCCGGATTCCGGGCCTTCGTCCAGGTCGGCCCCGGCCAGTTGGGCTCCCTGGTGGGCGACACCCTGGGCCCGCGGGACCACCTGGTGATCGCCGCGAACTCGCCGCACCGCGACGGACTCGCCCAGCTGCGCCGCCTCGCCGCCGCCCTGTGGGTCGAGGGCGCCGAACCCGACTCGGCCGCTCTGCAGCCCGCCCGGGCGCGGACCCCGGGCACCCGCCCCGCCCCTGCGGTACGGACGCACCCGTCCGTACCGCTGGACCTCACCGGAGGTCTCGTCTCGTTCGAGCCCGCCACCGTCGCCACCCTGCGTGCCGAACTCGCCCCCGCCCTGGCGCCGGCGCACACCCCCGCCCGGCCCGCGGCCGTGCCGCCCGCCGCCGCGCAGGCCACCGCGCCGAGCACCGCCGCGCAGGCCACCGCGCCGAGCACCGTCGCGCCGGCCCACGCCCCGGGCGACTCCCTGGCCGCGCTGCTCGACACCCACCCGGCGGCGGCCGAACTCGGCGCCCTCCTGCGCGACACCGAACGGGCCGTCACCGAGGTGCTCGCCCACCGCCGGCCGACCGCCGCGCCACCGCGCCGGACCGCGCCGGTACGGCCCGTCCCCGCTGCCCCCGCGCCGCGCCGGGAGCACGCGCACCACAGCAGCCGCCTGCGCATCTCCACCGACACCATGCCCCACCTGCTCGACCACTGCTTCATCCGCCAGCGCCCGGGCTGGCCCGACCTGTCGGACCGCTGGCCGGTCGTCCCCGCCACCACGATCGTCCAGCACCTGATGGACGCCGCCGAACAGGCCAGGCCGGGGCAGGTCACCTGCGCCCTGCACGACCTGCGCTTCGGCCGGTGGGTGCCGGCCGCGACCCCCCTCGACGTGGAGATCACCCTGCAGGACACCGGCCCCGGACTGCTGGCTGCCGCCTTCGGCACCTACGCGGCCGGAACCCTGGAACTGGCGCCCCGTCACCCGGCCCCGCCCACCCCGTGGCCGGCCGAGCCGCCCGGGGGCACGCGCCGGGCGCCGATGCCGGCCGCCAGGCTCTACGACGAGCGGTGGATGTTCCACGGCCCCGCCTTCCAGGGCCTGACCGCCCTGACCGAACTCGGCGAGAACCACGTACGCGGTGTGATCACCGCGCCCTCCGCGCCCGGTGCGCTGCTCGACAACGTCGGCCAGCTGCTCGGCTACTGGATCATGGCCACCCGCACCGAACGCTCCGTGGTCTTCCCGGTGGGCATCCGCCGCCTGCGGCTGCACGGACCGCAGCCGCGCCCGGGCACCGACCTGGACTGCCGGATCCGCATCACCGCACTCACCCGCGCCACCCTCGAAGCCGACGTCCAGCTCCTGGCCGACGGCGAGGTCTGGGCGGAGATCGACGGCTGGCAGGACCGCCGCTTCGACAGCCACCCCGAGACCCGGCCCGTCGAACGCTTCGTCGAGCGCGAGACCCTCTCCACCCCGCAGCCCGGCGGCTGGGTCCTGCTCCACGAGCGCTGGCCCGACCTCGCCTCCCGCGACCTGATCATGCGCAACCACCTGGGCGCGGCCGAGCGCGACCAGTACGACCGCCAGCCGCCGCGCGGCCGCCGGGCCTGGCTGCTGGGGAGGATCGCGGTCAAGGACGCGGTGCGGCGCCTGCTGTGGCAGGACTCGCCCGACCGGCCCTTCCCCGCCGAGATCCAGGTGTTCGACGACCCCTCCGGCCGCCCCCGGGTGCGCGGCCTGCACGGCCGGCTGCTGCCGGATCTGGAGGTCACCCTCGCCCACCGCAGCGAGATCGCGGTCGCACTCGTGCGCCCCGCCCGCCGCACTGGTGCTCCGGGCCCCGGGATCGACGTGGAGGAGGTCACCGAGCGCCCCGCCGAGACCCTGCCCGTCGCGCTGCTGCCACGGGAGATCCGGCTCCTGACGGCCTGCCAGGCCGAGGACGGCGCCTCCCGGGACGTGTGGTTCACCCGGTTCCGGGCCGCCAAGGAAGCAGCCGGCAAGGCCGAAGGCACCGGACTGCGGAGCCGGCCGCACGACTTCACCGTGGTCACCGCCGACCCCACCACCCTGCGGGTCGCCGTCGTCACCCCCGGCGGACTCCGCACCCACCACGTGCGCTGTACCCGGGTCGGCAGCCCACCCGGCCTGCCGCGACGCGACTACGTCGTGGCCTGGACCACCGACGACCCCGACCACCCCGACCTCGAAGGACTGACGGCGTGACCACCAGCGAGCACCTTCCCCCCACCGGCCCCGAGATCCTCGTGGAAATCACCGGCATGCTGGCCGCCGTGCTCGGCGAGTACGGCCTCGACAACGCCGAGGTCACCCTGGAGAGCCGGTTCACCGAGGACCTCGGCCTGGAGAGCATCGACCTGGTCACCCTCGCCGGGCTGCTGCGCGAGCGCTGGGGCGACCGGATCAACTTCGCCGAGTTCATCGCCGACATGGAGCTCGACGAGATCATCGGCCTGACCGTGGGCCGGCTCGTCAGCCACGTCGAGGACCGGCTGCACAGCACGGAACGGACCTGACATGGCCTTCATCGACCTGGACGGGCTGCGCTGCCACGTACAGCGGCTGAGCCCGCAGGACGGCGGTCCACCGGCGGCCACCGCCGTCCTGCTGCACGGGCTGCTCACGGACAGCCTCGCCAGCTTCTACTTCACCCTGGCCCCCACCCTCGCGTCCGCCGGCCTCGACGTGCTGATGTACGACCACCGCGGCCACGGCCGCAGCGCCCGTCCGGCCACCGGCTACCGGCTGGAGCACTTCACCGACGACCTCGAGACCCTGCTGGACCGACTCGACCTCCCCGGCCCCGTGCACCTGGTCGGCAACTCCTTCGGCGGCACGGTGGCATTCGCCCTCGCCACCCGCCGCCCCGAACTCGTCGCCGGCATCCTGGCCATCGAGTCCGAACCGGCCTCCGCGGCATGGGCGACCAAACTGGACGGCATCCTGACGGACGCCGAGCGGAAGCTGGGCCGGGAGAAGGTCCTGAGGTGGATCGCCCGCCGCCGCGGCCCCCACACCGCCCGCCTCGCCCGCGCAGCCGGCACCCTGCTGGCCGAGACGACCCTGGCCCGCGACATCCCGGCAAGCCGGCTGCCCGCCGAGGCCGCACTGCGCGCCATCACCTGCCCGGTGCTGGCCGTCTACGGCGCACAGTCGGACCTGGCCGAGCAGGCGGCCCGGCTCGAACAACTGCTGCCGCACTGCCGGAGCGTCACCGTCCCGGACCAGGAACACTCCGTCCTGGTCGGGACCCCCGACACGGTCCGAAACCTCACGCTCGCCTTCCTGACCGAACACGGCGCCGACCTGCGCCACCCGTCCGCGCAGCCGTCCGTGCAGCCGTCCGGCGTCCGGGTCGCCGAAGGGAGGGCCCGGTGAGCCGGTTCCTGTTCGTCGTCCCGCCCCTGGTCGGACACGTCAACCCCGCCGTGGGCGTCGCGGCCGAACTGGCCGCCCGCGGCCACCGGACCGCCTGGGCCGCCCTTCCCGAAGCGGTCACCCCCCTGGCCGGACCGGAAGCCGAGATCCACCCCTGCGCCGTCCTCCCACCCGCGGACCGCGCTCCTGCCCCCGGCCCGCTCGAACAGGCCTACCGGCGCCCGCCGGAACTACGCGGTACCGCCGCACTGAAGTACTTGTGGGAGAGCTTCCTGATCCCCCTCGCCGACGCGATGGCCCCCGGCATCGAGGCCGCGATCGCCCGGTTCCGCCCCGACGTCCTCGTGGTGGACCAGCAGGCCGTCGCCGGCGCACTGATCGCCGAGCGCCGGGGCCTGCCCTGGGCCACCTCCGCGACCACCTCCGCCGAGTTCACCGGTGCCCTGGCGGGCCTGCCCCTGGTCGAGGCCTGGATCCGCGGACTCCTCGACGCACTGCGCGGACGCATCGGCGCCCCCGGCCGGACCACCGACCCCCGCTTCTCCCCGCACCTCGTGCTCGCCTTCACCACACCGGAGCTGACCGGACCGACCACCCTCAGCCGGCCGATCCGCTTCGTCGGCCCCGCCATCGCCCCGCGCGCCACCGAACCGCCCTTCCCCTGGGACTGGCTGGACCCCGGCCGCGCCACCGTCCTGGTCACCCTCGGCACGGCCAACACCGACACCGGCACGGCGTTCCTGACCGCCTGCCACCGAGCCGTGCGGGACCGCTCCCACCGCCTGCAGGCGGTGATCGCCGACCCGGGCCGCGCCCTCGGAGCCCCGCCTCCCGACACCGACGTCCTGGTCCTCCCCTCCGTCCCGCAGCTGCGGCTGCTGGAACACCTCGACGCCGCGGTCTGCCACGCCGGCCACAACACGGTCTGCGAATCCCTCTGGCACGGCGTCCCCCTGGTGGTCGCACCGATCCGCGACGACCAGCCGGTGGTGGCCGGACAGGTGGCGGCGTCCGGCGCCGGCGTCCGGGTACGGTTCGGCCGCACCGACGCCACCCGCCTCGGCCAGGCCCTCGACGAGGTCCTCGACAATGCCGCCCGCCGCGCGGCCGCCCGGCGCATCGGCGACTCCTTCCGAGCCGCCGGCGGCGCAGCCGCTGCCGCCACCCACCTCGAACAGCTGACCCGCCCCCTGCCCGAACCCGCGGAGGAACCGTCCCGATGACCACCGCAGACCCGGAGCAAGCGCCCGCCGGGCAGACAGCGGCACGTCCCGCCGAACGCGTCGCCGCCCTGCGCTCCGCCTACCAGGCCGACCTGGCCCACGGCACCGACCGCTTCTTCCACCAGCGCCGCACCGACTGTCCCTGGTGCGCCTCCACCGCACTGCGCACCCGTCTGCACACCACCGATCTGCTCCAGCACAAGCCCGGCCGCTTCACCCTGGACACCTGCGAGGACTGCGGGCACACCTTCCAGAACCCCCAACTGAACGACAAGGGACTGGAGTTCTACTACCGCGACTTCTACGACGGCCTGGGCGAACAACGCCTCGGCAAGACCTTCGCGGCCCGTACCACCGTCCACCGCAACCAGGCCCGTTCGGTGCTCCCGCACAGCCCGGCCCCACAGCGCTGGCTGGACGTCGGCACCGGACACGGCCACTTCTGCGCGACCGCCCGCGGCGTCTTTCCCGGCACCGCGTTCGACGGCGTGGACCTCAGCCGGGGCGTCGAACTGGCCGAGCGGGCCGGCCGGTTGCGGCGCGGCCTGCGCGGCCTGTTCCCCGAGCTCGCGCCCCGGCTGGCCGGACAGTACGACGTGGTGAGCATGCTCCACTACCTCGAACACACCATGGACCCCGCCCGGGAACTGGCCTCGGCCCACCAGGTGCTACGCCCCGGAGGGCTGCTGCTCATCGAGGTCCCCGACCCCCGAAGCCGCTTCGCGCGCCTCCTGGGGCGGTGGTGGCTGCCCTGGCTGCAGCCGCAGCACCTGCACCTCGCCCCCGCCGCCAACCTCCGCCAACGCCTGGAGGCCATCGGCTTCACCGTGCTGCAGGAACAGCGCGGCGAGGCACACGACCCGATCGACCTGCTGGCCGCCGGATGGCTGCTGCTGGACCACCTCGCCCCGCGCGAGGACGCGCCCTGGCATCCCGGCGGGCCACCCGGGCGCCTGCGGCGGACCCTGCGTCCGGCACTGCTCCTGGCCGGTGCCCCTCTCCTGATCGCCGCGATGCTGCTCGACCGACTCCTGGCGCCGGTCGCCGGCCGCACCGGCTGCTCCAACGCCTACCGTCTCCTCGCCCGCCGGACCCCGTGAGGCGGGCCGTTGAACATCCAACTTTGGTGGTGCGCCGCTGACCTGCTAATATTTCTCTCGTCGCGAGGGAGATGATTCCTCGCCAGGCGTCAGCGGTGCTACCAGAGCACGTCCTACTTTCAGTAGGGAGAGTCCGTGCAACCCGGGCCTGGCGCTCCACTGTCGGCGAGGTCCGGCACCCACCAGGGTGCCGGACCACGCCCGCGGCGCCCCCAGGGCGGCGCCACGCACGGACCAG
>NZ_JBSFGU010000067.1:0-27302 GCF_053596725.1 Kitasatospora sp. NPDC001660
GAAAGCTACCTCGCCGGCCTTCACCTTCGCGGCGCAATGATCTGGATCAAGGACCTCACCCGAACCCATTGATCACGACCGAATACGCGTCCTAGTAGAGGCAGACCCAGGCCGAGTCCGGTGAGGCCGGAACCATCGCATCGGCGGCTCCTGGGCGCTGCGAAGCGTTCAACGGCCCAAGTTGCGCTGGGCACGGGCGATCGGCGCCGCTCGCCTCCACCTGCTCCGTGTCTCCAGTCCGGCCTGCCGGCAGGCCGGGTCTCCTCGCAGTGTCGCCGGATGCGGAAGGTGTACCCAGCACCACCATCAAGTCGGATAGGAGTGCTACTGCCTCGGGCGCGCGCGAACGACATGCTGATGTTGTGCCCGAGGGGCGGGCACGGAAGGGAGTCAGGTGTCATGGCGAGCGCTCAGCTGACCGGCGTTCATTCGCTCCGTCCGGTCCGCGTGGACGCCGGTTCGGGCTCCGGTGTCCCGCGGATCCTTCCGAAGGCCGCGGCCGCTTCGACGTTCCCCCTGCTGCTTCGCCGGGCGGCCACGGTCCTCACCGTGCTCGGGCTGGCGATGATTCCCTGGCTGGTCTTCCTGCACACCGGGCTGCCGGCCACCGCTCAGGCCTCGCACTGGGCCTGGACGTGGACGGGTCTGGACAGCTGTGAGGCGCTCGGCCTGCTCTCCACCGGACTGCTCCTCAGGCGCGGCGACTGCCGGGCCTGCCTGACCTCCGCCGCGACCTCGGCCCTGCTGCTGGTCGACGCCTGGTTCGACACCATGGCGGCTGCCCCGGGTTCGGACTTCAAGCTGGCGGTGCTGATGGCGGTCTTCGCCGAGTTGCCGCTGGCGGTGGCCTGCGCGGTTCTCGCGACCCGGACCTTCCCTCGGCCGGGCCGCTGAGCGGAAGAGCTCGTGACGTGATCGGCGCTTGCGGTCCGGTCCGTTTCGGGAAGTCCCCGGCCTGCCGCAACGGCGGTCCACGGGCGGTTCGTTCGGCCCGCTCGGGTCGAGTGCCGACAAAATCGGCGCTGGCGCAAGCAGATTGCACACAAACACAACTGATTGACCATCGAAGATGCTTCGATGGCCCAATCGGACATTTAGGGAGGAATTATGAGGCATTCGCGGGCATTGATCGGCGCGGGCGCTGCCGCCGCCGTCGCCACCTGGTGGTTCACCGACTCCGCGCCGTACCCGTACTCTCAGCGCTGGCTGCTCGACCTGCCGCTGCCGTTCCTGACTCTGAAGCGTCTGGACCACGTGCTGCAGGCCCGGGAGGGCGAGAGGATCCTGGAGATAGGCCCCGGAACCGGCCTGCAGTCGTTGCACGTCGCACCGCAGCTGGGCCCGAACGGTCAGCTGGACATCGTGGACATCCAGCAGGAGATGCTCGACCACGTGGGCCGCCGGGCCAAGGAGCAGGGCGTCGACAACATCGTGCCGAACTGCGCCGACGCACATGAACTTCCTTTTGCGGATGGCTCGTTCGATGCGGCTTACGTGGTGACGGCGCTGGGCGAGATCCCGGATCCGGCGCGCACGCTGGCCGAGCTGCGCCGGACGCTGAAGCCGTTCGGGCGGCTGGTGGTCGGCGAGTTCTTCGACCGGCATCAGATCCGGCCGTCCTCGCTGATCAGTCTGGCGGAGGGAGCCGGGCTGCGGGTCGCCCGGCTGTACGGTCCGCCGTTCGCGTACTACGCGGTGTTGCGTCCGATCGACGCCTGAAGCCGCTCGGGCGGTTCCCGCCCGGCCGAACCGTCGACTGGACGGCCGTAGCCGTAGCCGTAGGCATGTCGTCAAAGGGTCAGGCTCACATGAGGAATGAGGCGAGGGTGGCTGCGGCTTGGTAGGAGACGACGCCGGAGTCATCCGCCGGGACTATGTCGTGCGGCGCGGGGTTCCCTTCGCCGGCATCGTCGAGCGCTGGCCCGGATCGAGTACGCGGTCAACGAGCGTCCGGACCGCACGTTCGCTTTCGACGAGTTCGGCCCCTCGGCATCCGCCCCACCGCCGGATCCTGCTCGTCGCGGTGTGCCGGTCAATCGCCCCGGCCAGCTCCGGGAAGTCTTGCAGGCTCTCCCGGTACTGGGCGGGCTGGATCCCCTCGAAGAGGTTCTCCGGCCGGTTGATGGTCATGGGTCTGCCGTCCCTCCTGGAATGCTCCAGTTCGGTGATCGTGCGGGCGACGGTGCCGGCCAGGGCGTCGAGCTGGTCGCGCTCGGCGAGCAGGCGACGATGGTGGCCCCGCAGGGCCTCAACCTCGTCGACCTGCGAGGCCAGGACCCTGCCGATCTCGGGCAGCCCCAGGCCCAGCGCCCGCAATACGAGGATCTGCTGCAGTCGCAGCAGCTCGCCTTCCTCGTAGTAGCGGTGGCCGTTGGTACCGATCCAGGCGGGCGGCAGCAGACCGATCTCGTCGTAGTGCCGCAGTTTCCGAGCCGCCCGACATCCGGGCGACCTCCGCAGTCGGCCAGGCCATCGCCGCCTCCCCTCACGAGTGCTTCACCGGGCCGGTCTTTCCGGCCCTGGTCAGGACAGTAGGAGCTTCCGCGGCGGCGCCTTCGAGCCCCCGCACCCAGGACCCCAGCGCATCGCCGTCGCCGCGGCCGTACCGACGCCGGCCCGATCGGCCGCGCTGGGAACGCCCAGTGCTGTGCTCCGGCGGCAGGCCCAGCTGGCTACGAATCACAGGTTCTCGCACGGCGTCTGACGAACGATCTACTCGCCCCCGTGCGCCCGAGACGCAGCTCGACTCTTGTCTGCGTTCTCCGAACGGGCGTGCGTAGCATTCGTATGCTCTAAGCATGACATTCTTTCGGTCGCGTGGCCGACGCGAAGCCAGTCAGATGACGACAGACCCACTGGCCCACGCCAGGGCCCTGTACCGTGCTGGGCGCTATGCCGAGGCCGAGGCCGAGGCTCGCTCCGTGGCTGCGGCCCGGAAGCAGCCACTGCACGACCTGGTCGCGCCGATGGCGCTGGGCATCGCCGGGCTCGCGGCAAGCGCTCAGGGCCGCCACGCCGAAGCGGTCGCCACATTCGACGCGCAGTTGCCGGTCTTCGGCACGCTCTTCGGCGCCGAACACTGGATGACCCTGAAACTGCGCGCGGACCGCGCCCAGGCGTTGATGATGCTCGGCCAGCACGCCGAATGCGAGGCAGAGTGCGCAGCCATCGCCCGGACCGCAGCCCTCAGCGAAGGGCCGGAAATGCAGGCCATAGTGATGGGCGCCCTCAACGGGCAGATTCAGGCCCTCAACGCGCTGGGCAACTACCCGGCGGCCGAGGCGCTGGCGTGCCGGACCCTCGCCACCCATTGCGAACTGGACCAGTTCACCCTGCTCCTGCGGCTCGCTCTGGCCCTCAGCCTCAATACCCAGGGCCGCCATGAGGAGGCCCTTGCCGAGGCGGAGCGCGCCGACGAGGTGCACCGCAGCCTGCCCCCGGAGCACCGCGGCCCGGAAACCGGGGCGGTCGAGCTGGCCACGGCCACCGCCCTCCTCGGGCTGGGCCGTGGCGCCGAGGCCCGCTCGCTGGCTGCAGCCGCCCACGACGACTGCCTGGCCCTCTTCGGCCCGGACAACATCCGCACCAACCAGGCCCAGGCGTTGCTCGACCGCATCGACGGCGCTTGACCAGGCACGCCGCGCCGGCGGCTCATCCCCGTGCCGGCCGTGGTCCTGCTCGTTTCCGCGGTCAAGCTCACCTGGCACGGCTGAGCCTGCGGAGTCTCGTCGGCTGCTTCTCCGCGATCGTCACGTCCTGGATGGTGACCTTCTTCTTGGGGGCGCCGCCGCTTTGTCCGTTGGCGAACCATGCGTCGGAAGAACCCGGCCCGGGAGCGTCCCTGATACGCGTCACGCGCGGTGGCGCTGTGATGGGTGACGCGCGGACCATCAACGAGGTGAAGGCCGTCCTGGCCCGGCACGGTGGCCCGGAAATCGCCGAGTTCGGCGAGTAGTGGGCGGCAAGAGCCTCTCGTATCTCCGTCGGTCAAAGGGCGGGGGCGGTGAGGTCGAGGTGGCAGGCGCAGTCGAGGACGTCCTCGGGGGCGTCGGCACCGAGAAGCCCCTTCAAGCCCAAGGCCCGCGCGGAAGCTGCCTGATGACGTACCAAACAAAGCAAGGGGGGAAGTAGCAGGATGCTGACGCCCAGCCGGCCTCGGTGCGCACCGCTTTCGTGGGCGGGCGCAGCGCGGTGACCAGCTCCAGTCCGGATACGGCGGTGGAGCTGCGGGGGGGTCAGCACGCGCTTGGCGTAGGTGCCGAGCAGCGAGGCCAGGTCCGGGGCGGCGAGGCCGTCGGGGATCTGCCAGCCGCCGGAGGCGAGGGCGCCCCAGGCGGGGATGCACAGCTGGACGCAGACCCGCTTGCCGTCCTCGGGTGTGCGGTAGACCCTGGCCCGGGGGCCGAGGCCGCGCTGGGGGTCCGCCTGCTGCTGGTCCGCCATGTCGTGGAGTTCCTTCCCGTCTCCGCCGCCGCCCTGGTAGGGCGCTCGGCGATCAACGAGCGGAGCGGGCGGCGGGGCACGTCCCGACGGTTGGCCGGACGTGCACACCGCCAGAAGGTGACCGGGGTGCCGCGGAGGACAAGGTTCGGTCCTTCGAGAAAACTGTGGCCCCACCGCCGAACGACGATGACGCTGCCGGACACCGACGACTCCGGTCGCCGCCTGGTCGTGCTCAACCGGCACGCGATCAGCGCACGCCGCAGTCTGATCGTCACCGGCCCAGCCGGTACCGGCAAGACCCTCGCCGTCACCCAGCCCGGCCTGGCGCACGAACTCCACGACCGCAGCATCCACCCGGACGCCCACGGCCGGATCCCGGTCCTCTACATCACCGTCCCGCCGGCGGCGACCGCCCGCCGAACTGATCGAGCATCAGGGGCCGTGGCGGGACTTCGACGAGGTCGAGCGGGCCGTCTTCCAGTGGGTCGCGCGGTACAACGGTGAACGACTCCACTCCGCCCTCGGCTACCTGCCACCCGACGAATACGAGCAGGCCTACCGGGCGCAACTGGAACCAGCCCCGCAGACCGCTTGATCACACGATCGCGGACTCCACAAAACTCGGGGCAGCTCACCGCGTCGGTCAAACCGCAGCCCTGCGCACACCTCACAGAACACCCCATCCGGGTGATATCGGAGCGTCCCGGTTCATTTCATCGGCTGATACGACATAGATCATTTCTGTGTTCCGGTGTCACTCACTGGAACGACACTCGCGATCCACCCGAAGGAGCCCCGATGCGACTGAGCATCTCTCGCTTAGCCCCCATTCACATGGGACTCACCCTCGTCGCTTTTGGCGTCATTACGCCACCCGCTACCGCACAAGCGGCCGCCTCGGACACGGACGTACTCGGCGTGTCGCAGTCGGCTACGGGGCCCATCAACCCGGTGGTCGGCATTCCCTCCGCCGAGGCAAGAAGAACCGATCGTGCCACCACCCAGGGGCCGATCGTGAACGTGGCCAGCTGCAGCGAGAGCGACCTGCAGGCCGCGATCGGCGCTGTCGCCACGGTGGGCGGCACGGTCAACCTTAGACCGGGTTGCACCTACACCCTCACTGACGCCGCACCGCCGAACGACGACAACGGACTGCCGGTCATCACGAGCACCGTTACGATCAACGGAAGCGGCGACACCATCACCCGAGCGGCAAGCGCGGCCAATTTCCGCTTCTTCCAAGTCAACGGCTCCAATGGGAACCTCACTCTCAACAACTTGATCCTCAGCAACGGTCACGCGTCCAGTAGCCTCGGCAACGGCCGGGGCGGTGCCATCTGGCTCAGCGGCGGCGGGCCCGAACTGATGCTGAACAACACCATCCTCACCGCCAATACCGCCGACACCTTTGGTGGGGCCGTCGACAACGACAATGGCGCGTTGACCGTCAACGGGAGCACGCTCCGCAACAACACCGCGGCGGCCGGCGGGGCCCTGTTCGTCAGCCCGTTCGGAGGTTCCGGCACGACGGCCGTCAGCAGTAGCACGATCGTCGGCAACCACGCAAGAACCCTGGCCGGCGGGATCGCCGCCGCGGTCGGCACGATGGTGACGCTATCCAGCAGCGTAGTCTCCGGCAACGACGTCACCGGTAGCAATCCGCTGGGCGGCGGCATCGCGCAAGCCGGCACCATCACGCTGCAGACAAGCACGGTCACCGGCAACACCGCCACTGGTAGCAATGCGCAGGGCGGCGGCATCTACAACTTGACCGGCACGGTGCGGCTCACCGACAGCCCGGTCCTCGGCAACACCACCAATGGTACGAACTCCCGCGGTGGCGGCATCATCAACACGGCCTCCGGCAACGCGACTCTCACGCGTAGCCCGGTGACCAAGAACCAGGCGCTGGGAACGGGTGCAGACGGTGGCGGCATCTTCAGGGCCAGCGGCACGGTGACACTGAACGTCAGTCCCGTCGTCCTCAACCAGCCCAACAACTGCGGTAGCCCCAGCACCGTACCCGGCTGCTCCTAGGTGTTCTGACCACGGAGGTTGGTGACGGGGTTCACAGCGTGGTGATCTTGAAATGAGTGAGGGCCTTCTGGCTCGGTGTGGATTGCGACATCCACCCGGCGACCAGAAAGGCCCTCATGCCACACCGTAACGCACCGCTGACCGAGACCGGACGCCTGCGCCTGGCCCGCTGCGTGGTCGAGGACGGCTGGCCGCTTCGACGGGCCGCCGAGCGTTTCCAGGTCTCACCGACCACGGGATCCGCAGCAGCGGCGCGGAGACACCCGTGTTTTCGGAGCGTGTGCCGTTCCGGGAGGACATGAGAGCTCCCTTCCGGCCGGGGAGCCGCGTACGTAGGGAGCCTGCCCCGGGCCGGTGGCCTCGTCCAACGGGCTCCGTCACCGAAAGAAGGCCCGGCCCGGCAGCTCACGCGCTCGCGGGCCGGGGCCCGCCGCTTCAGGCGACGGCGGCCAGGTCCGCGCGGCCGAACAGCAGAGCGTAGCCGCGGGGCAGGTGGGCGAGGAGGCGGTCGGTGAGGTGGTCGTCGGTGAGGGGGGTGAGGGCGGCCAGGACGGAGGAAGCGTCCCAGCGGGCGGCGGTGAGACTGGTGCCCAGGGTGTGGGCGAGGGTTTCGACGAAAGCGGGGGCGGTGACCGGTGCCGGGAGGGGGGTCTGGTTGGTGAAGACGGCGCGGGCGCGTTCGGGCAGGGCTGCGGCGAGGTCGCAGCGTTCGTCGCCGGTGAGCTGGGAGCCGAGGACGGCCAGGACGGCGGTGAGGACGCGTTCGGCTTCCTCGTTGGTGGTGTAGCGGCCGAGGTTGCGGACCTGCTGGAGGAGGTGGCGGTAGCGGGTCATGACCGTGGGGCCTTCCAGGGGCTGGCCGCCGGCGGGCCCGCGGCGGCGTGAGGGGTGGTCAGGGTCGTTCGCCTGCGGTCGGGCGGCCGAACAGCAGGTCGTAGCCGGGCGGCAGCTGGAGCAGGACGCGCCCGGTGAGGTCGTCGCCGGCGGCGTCGGCCACCGTGGACAGGACGGCGCCGATGTCCCACAGGGCGGTTGCTTCGGTGGCGCCCTCGATCCAGGCCGCGGTGGCGCGCACGAAGCGTTCCGGGCTGAGCGGCTCGGCAGCCTGCAAGGGGTTGAGCAGGATCAGGGCCATGGTCTCCGGCAGGCGGGCGGCCAGTTCCGCGCGCTCGTCGCCGACCAGGTGGGCGCCGAGCAGGGCCAGGACGACTCGGGCGGCCCGCTCGGCCTGCTGCGGGGTGTCGTACTCACCGCGCTCCCGGACCTCTTCCAGGAACGCCTCCCATCGAAGAGTCACCGTATTTCTCCCTCCGTCCCAAGGGCCGGCGCGACTGGTGCCCGGTCAGGGCTCGACGGCCAGGCGCCGGTGCAGACCGGTGAGCTTAAGCAGCCGGACGACGCAGCGGCTGGCCCGCGCAGGATCAGGCGCCTACCGCTGCGGTCGGCCTGGTTGCGGGCCCGGACGAGGGCGCCCAGGCTCGCGCAGTCCATGAACGTCACCTCCGACAGATCGAGCGCCACCTCCCGGTGCGACTCGAGCGCGGGCGCAGCGCGGGGGCGGTGTCGAGGTCGATCTCGCCGTTCGCCCGCACAATGAAGGGCTGGTTGCTCTGGCCGTTCATGGCGTTTGCGCGTCGCTGCGGGTGGGCCGGTCTGGGCGAGGGCGGCCGGCGGTCGGGGGTGTTCCGGCCGCCCCTTCGATCGAGGGGGGAGAGATCAGGGGCGGCCGGAACGGCATCGGGGAACGGGTCAGGCCTGGATCTGCCTGCGGTCGCCGCTGTGGCTGATCGCGACCTTGCGGGGTTTGGCCTTCTCGGCGACCGGGATCTTCAGGGTCAGCACGCCGGCGTCGTAGTCGGCGGTGATCCCGGCGGGGTCGAGGGTGTCGGAGAGCATGACCTGGCGGGAGAACACTCCGAGCGGGCGCTCGGACAGCTCCCACTTCACGCCCTCGCCTTCCTGGCGCGGGCGGCGCTCGGCCTTGACGGTCACCATGTTCCGCTCGACGTCGATGTCGATCGCCTCCGGGTCCACCCCGGGCAGGTCGAAGCAGATCACGTACTCGTCGCCGGCCCGGTAGGCGTCCAGCGGCATCGGGGCCGGACGCGACCAGGTCCCCGTGTTGCCCAGGAACTGCTGGGTCAGACGGTCCAGCTCGCGGAACGGGTCAGTGCGCAGCAGCATCGCGAAACACCTCCACTGATCGAATGGGTGCCAGTGCGCTTCACCTGACTCCTTTCTAGCGCGTCATCCATCCGATGACAAGTCGTGGTGTCGCCTATAGAGTGACTGTATGAGTGAGAAGCCCCGCAGACCCACCGCTGGCCCTCCCCGGCCGGTCGAGCCCGCCTCGTTCCTGGCGGCCGCGGCGGCGCTGGCCGCCATCGACGACGCCGTCCGCACCGCCCAGAACCCCGCGTCCCAGCCCCCGATCGCCCCTGATGCGCAGGAAGGCCCCGAGCAGGCCCTGGCCGCCCTGGTGCTGCTGCGCGAGCTGCGCAGCGAGCTCGCCGGCTGGGAAGCCGGCCTGGTGGAGAGCGCCCGGGAGGCCGGCGCCACCTGGGCCGACCTCGCCCGCCCCATGGGCGTCGCCAGCCGCCAGGCCGCCGAGAACCGCTACCTGCGCCTCAAGCCCGCCGGCGGCAAGCCACAGGCCGGTACCGGCGCCGAACGCGTCAAGGCCGTCCGCGACCGCCGGGCCGCCGACCGAACGGTCACCGCCTGGGCCCGCGACAACGCCGCCGAGCTGCGGGTCCTCGCCGCCCAGATCACCACGACCGCACTCACGCCCGGAGCCCGCCCCGCCCAGGCCGCCCTGACCGCCGCCCTCGGCGCCACCGACCCCGCCGACCTCATAGAGCCCCTCGCCGCCATCCGCCCCCACCTCGGCACCGGCCAGGGCGACCTCGCCACCCGCCTCGACGCCCTCACCCACCACACCACCCAGCTCCGCGATGACAGCGACCGACGCCGCGCCTGACCCTGTCGCCGCCGCCGAAAGGCGCTGGCAGGACCTCCTGGACCGGATCCACGGCCTCGAAGCACGAGTAGCCGCCACCACGAGCACCGTCGCCACCGCCCTCGACCACCACCTCGCCCGGCTCGACGCCCTGCGCCACCACCTCGCCCACCCCAACTGGCCACTGTCCGCCCCCGATCCGGGCAGCCCCCAGACCACACCGGCGAACAACCGGCCTACCTGACAGGGCCGGGAGCCACCGCAACCACCCGGGCCGTCAGGCCCGGCGCCCGTGTCCCACCGGCACGCCCAGGGCCGGTCAGCGCTGGTGGTCTCCGGCGGCGTACCGGCTCCAGGTGGCCCCGATGTCCGTCGCGGCCTGCGCCCCGCCTGCGCCGGGGAGCCCTCTGCAACCGGCAGCGCTTCAGCGTCGAGCACGAGCGAGCCGTCGGCAGCGCCCTGCGCGACCTACCGCTGTCGGCCGCCCCTCGGCTGCACGCGCTGGCTGGCATCCGCGACGACGCGGAACGGGGCGCCGCCTACTTCGAGCAGAAGCTCTATCGGCTGGTGAAGGAGGCCGGGCTGTCGATCGACTCCTGCACGAGCCGCCCCCTCCCCCGGGGCTGCACCGAACTGGCCTTCCTGCTCGACCAGGGCGGCGCGATTCCGGCCCGCACCCGCCACGACCTGGGTACCTTCACGGTGTCCGGCGGAACCCTCCAGGTCGCGGAGCCAGACCGCCCCGACGCGCCCGTGGTGACGCTGCCGGCGCGGGTCGGGACAGTGCGGATCTGGAACCCGGCCACCGGCGCCCAGGTTGGCGGACCCCTTATCGGCCACTCCGGCGAAGTGCGGGCGATGGCGGCCTTCACCGCAGCCGACGGCAGCCCACACCTGGCCTCCGGCGGCACCGATGGAACAGTGCGGATCTGGAACCCGGCCCCACGAACAGAGCGCACGCTGCCGCTGGCTGACCCGGTTCACGTACTGGCCGGAACGACAGGCGATGGCCTCACTGCCGCCCCCATGGGAGGGCAGCAGTGGCCCCGGCTCGACGAGCGACGGCCCAGCCGAGGTGCAGCACGTGCACATCGCGACCGAGGGCCCTGGAACGACAGGTGAGGCGCGGCCCCTCCAGAACGGCACCCCGTTGTCGCCCGTCGCCACCGGCGCCGGTGAGCCCGCGACCGTGATCGTCGCCGTCAGCGGCCACCCTCATCCTCCAGACCCGGAGGACGGCGGGCTCCGGAACGGTGAGGACGACGGCCACCAAGGTTTGCTGACGGTCGAAAATATTTTTCGACGGACCTGCAACCTCTGTGGAGCCCACACGTCTATGGAAGTGAGAGGCAGGGGGGACCCAAACGCCGCTCACTCCACACCAGATACGTATGAACCCCCGGGGGGAACCATGAACATCCGCTCCGCAGCCACCGTCCTCGCCCTCGGCCTGGGCGCAGGCCTGCTGGCCGCCGCGCCGGCCTCGGCCGAGGGGACGAAGTTCCCGGTGCTGTCGGCCGACACCGCAGTGCAGTTCCAGGCCGCCTTCAACGGCAAGTGCCTGCAGCCCGTGGACGGCCGGACGGACGACGGCGCGCCCGTCGTCCAGACGACCTGCACGGGCGACGCCAGCCAGCAGTGGCAGGTCAGCGACGGTTTCGCCGTCAACGTGAACAGCGGCAAGTGCCTTGAGGTGCCGGGCTGGAGCACCGCCGTGCGGACGGTGATCGACCAGTGGACCTGCAACGGTGGCGACAACCAGCGCTGGGGCAAGGTCAACGTCAGCGGCAGCACCATGGCCGTGGTCAATTTCAACAGCGGCCTGTTCCTCGACGTCACGGGCGCGGCCGTAACCGACAACACGCGGATCATCCAGTGGTACGCGGTCAACAACCCGAACCAGCGCTTCATCCTCAACCCCGTCGGCTGAGAAACCTGGTTGGGAGATACCTTGGGGCGGCGCCGCGACCTTCGCGGGGCCGCCCCAAGGGCAGTGTGGGTTCAGGGCATGGTCGGAAAGTCGCCCGCCTGGATGCCCATGAGGACCGCCCCCGCCTCCCTCGGATCACAGCGCTTGACCGAAGGTTCCTCCGTGGACACTCACCAGGAATTTCCGGGAAGTGTTCTTATCGGCAAATTCACCCAGGCCACTGGCCAGATGAACCCCTTTAAATTCACGACTGCCGGGTGCAGCGAAAAGGCAATGGCGGTCAGAATAGAAGGAGTGGGTAGCGCTGCCGAGAGGTTGTCTCACGTGGCGAGTTTCACGAGCTTCTTGCAGCAGGTCAGGGCGGCGGCCGTGGCCACGCCTCGGCTCCGCCAGTCTTGCGGACCACGTAGGGATCTTGAGACCACGAGCAGCCCATGGCAGGCTCATGGCGCATGATCGATGATTTCGCGAAAGACAACCTGCACGGGAGACTGCGGCGGGACCGCAAGGCGCTGCTCTGGAAACTCGACGGCTTGTCCGAATACGACGCCCGCCGATTCAAAAGAGTATCTAGTCTCTGAGCTATTGACCCGAAACGGTAAGGTTCCGCGCTCGTTGATCCGGGCGTGACGGATCCGGTGGGGGACGCACGGCGCCTGTCGCCGAAGGCTCAGGAAGCTCTGCGGATGCGGGCGGTTGCGGCGCTTCGCGCGGGCCGGGACCGGAACGAGGTGGCCGAACTCCTGGGCGTCACGGCGGAGTCGGTGACTCTCGTCGCCCTTCGACCTGTTGCTGGCCGCGGACAGGCGGTCAGTGCGGCGGGAACGGGGCGTGCGGAGTCGTGCAGTGCGCCCCGTGCGGTACAAGTTCCGTGGCTGGAGCGACTGTTGGGTGTGGTGGTGTTTCGAACGTTGGTCCATACAGGTTATTCGATCGGGGGGGTATGGCCTTGGCCGGCCGGTGTAGTTGTAATGGCAGTGACCGACTGTGGGGTGCCCATTCCCCTGTCGGGGCGTCGGGGTGGTGATCGCTTGACGGGTCACCGTCCCCATGCACGGGCACCCTGACAGGTGGAATTCGTCGGCCGTACCATCCGGCGCGGCCGTGTTCGGACAGCCCCACTCCCGACTCACTCAAGGGGCTGCTCACATGGCAGTAACCATCGTTCCCACCCCCGTGGCGGCGTGTTCCGCCTTCACCGCCACGGCCACCGGCGCGCCCGCGGGGGCCGTCACCGCTGTCTTCTTCTATGACGGCGCCGCCCCGCAGTCGCTGCCGGTGGTCGCCGGCGCCGCCGGACCGGCGACGTTCACGGCTGTCGGCTCCGGCGCACAGCTGGTCCTGGTGACCTACCTGAATGCCGTCGCCACGGTGGTCGGGGCCGACAGCGGCACGGTCACCGTCAACGCGGCGCCGGCCGGGACCATCTCCACGACGCTGTCGATCGCCGTCGGCGGCCTCGTGACCGCCCAGACCACCCTGACCTGCAGCGCCGGCCTGACTTCCGTCAACGGCACCCTGACCTACACCCTGCCGGGCGGGGGCACGGTCACCGCCCCGGTGGTCAACGGCGTGGTCGGTCCGGTCAGTCTGGGACTCTCGCTGACGGCCGGTCAGGTGGTGGGGGTCAGCTTCACCCCCGCCGCCGGCACCTGTGCGGCCTGCACCTTCGCGCCGATCACCGTCACCGTGCCGGCGCCGCCGACCTGTTCGGTGGTCGTCATCCAGCCGGTGGTCGGCCCGATAGTCGCCGGCCAGCCCACCGTCGTGTCCGCGGTGGTGCTGTGCAACGGCGTGCCCGTTCCGGGTGCGGCGGTCACCTTCAACGGCGGCGGGGCCACCCCGGTGACCGCCACCACCAACGCACTCGGCATCGCCACCGGGTCGATGACCTTCCCCACCGCCGGACCGGTGTCGCTGACCGCCACCGTCACCGCGGCCGGCACCACCTGCACCTGCACCAACGTCGTCTCGCTCCCCGTCCCGATCACCGTCACCGTAGGCGGCCCCGCCGCGAGCCTGCAGGCTCTGCCGTCCTGCTGGTGGGGCCACTGGGAGCACGAACAGGCGAACCCCTCGCACGGGCAGCCGTACCCCGTCACCGCCACACTGAAGGCCCAGCTCACTCCCGCGGCCGCCGGCGTGACGGTGACCTTCCTCATCGCCGGACAGCCGGTGGGCTCGGCGATGACGGACGCGTCCGGGATCGCGACCCTCACCACCGACCTGAACCTGCTTCAGGTCCAATCCGGCACCTTCACCGCGACCGCCACCGTCGGCAGCACGACGCTGCAGTCGACCGCCACTCTGCTGCCCTGCCGGCCGCAGTAGTGACCGGACCGGTCCTGTCGGGCCCGGGACGTGGATCGCGGACCGGTACTGGTGGCCGAGCCAGGTGAGGCCTGACCTCATCGCCCGCAGATGAGCGGCCGACCTCGAAGGTCCGTCCCCCCGCCCTCGCACGGCGGGGGGACGGACGCGCTGGGGGCGTAGCGGCGAAGCCACCGCACCCGCCGCGCCGCCCGCAACCGTACTGCCGCGTCCCTGGTCAGTGGAGTTGTCCCGATGAGCTTGACCATGTTCCTTCTCGCGCTCGGCGCCACCTGCCGCGTCACCCGTTTCCTGACCAAGGACACCCTCGCGGGCGGTCTCAGGATCTGGGTCGCCGATCGCTTCGGCGAGGAGTCCAAGGCCGCCTATCTGATCACCTGTAGCTGGTGTTCGAGCGTCTGGGTGGCCGCCGTCGCGGTCGGCTGTGCCGCGTGCCTGGAGGGCAGCCCGTGGTTCCGGATACCGGCGACCGCGCTCAGCGTCTCGTACCTGGCGGGTGTGGCCTCACGATGGCTGGACTGACCAACTCCCCCTCTCCAGAAGACCCGAACCCCAGCACCCGGAAAGACATCTCACGTGCCTAACAAGTCAAGCCGCGACGGCCAGATCAGCTGATGAGGAGGTGAAGGCGTGATGTTCGTCGAAGAGCTGCCTGGTCTGCAGGCAGTGGCAGAGCCGGCCGATCATGCGGTTGAGCAGGTGCCGCTGGGCCTGGGCGTGCCGGTCGCCGTGCTCACGCCTTCGCCGGTAGTGGGCGTCGGCGCCGGGCGAGGCCCTGAGCGCGGAGAAGGCCCAGAGGAACCCCGCCGTGATGAGCCGGTTGTTCTTGATGAACCGCCGTCCGACGTGGCGCTTCTTGCCGGAGGCGCGGGTGACCGGTGCGGAGCCGGCGCAGGCCTTCAGCGCGCGGGCGTCGGCGAAGCGGGTGCGGTCGTCTCCGATCTCGGCGAGTACCCGGGCACCGAGCTGGACCCCGAGTCCGGGGAAGCTCAGGAGGATCTCGGCGTCCGGAACCCCACCCCGGATGGAACAGCCGCCCTCGCCCAGGCCTGGAAACCCTGACGAGAGCCGGTCCCACCCGGTAGCAAGCCCACCGGCCCAACCGGGCCCAGTGGAATCACTACTCACGAATTAGGACACTGAACTCATGGCCTGCAACTGCGGCGGAGGATCACCGCAAACCGTCGTTTACCAGCTGAGCCTGCCCGACGGCACCGTTCGCCAGTACGTCACCTACCAGGAAGCCCTGGCCGCACAGCGCCGAGAAGGCGGCGCCGGAACGATCACCGTCGTCACCCGGTGACACGGGCGCCCGGCATCGGGGCGCACCGAGGGCGGTCGGCGCTTCGACCGGCCGCCTTCCCCTTTCCGCTTTCCGCTCGTCGTGGATCCAGAACCCCTCCACCGGCCAGCCGTTGTCCCGGTCCGGCCGCATGGGCACCACGCCCATGCTGACGTTGGGCAGCCGTCCGACGGTGAGCAGGTGGCGCAGCCGCCCCAGCATCACCGGGCGGCCACCGAGGCCGTTGCGCAGGACGCTCTCCTCGATGAGCGGGGCGAAGCAGTGCCGGCCTTCGTGGAGGATGTGCTGGCGCTTCATCCGTTCGTCGACGGCGGCTTCGACGTCGTCGGCCAGGCCGCGGCGGTCGCGGATCGCGGTGAGGATCGCGGTGGTGTAAGCGCGGGTCTGGAGGATGCCGGGCAGCACCCACGGGGCGTAGGAGCGGAAGGATCTGGTGCGCTCGTACAGAGGCCTGACGGACTGCTGGGCCTGGCGCAGGCCGGAGCGTTCCGTGCGGCACCACTCCAGGAACATGGCGTCGGCCTGGCGGCTGCGGGCGATGAGGTCGGCGGCCTGGTCGTCAGCGCCGCACGACGCGCACCAGGCGCGGGTGTCGGCGTCGGACGGCGGCGTCTTGGCGTAGATGATGCGCGAGGTCTTGGTACCGGTCCGAATGACGACCGACTCCACCAAAAACGGTGTCGGCCTGCAGTCGGAGCCCATGACCGGGCTCCTGGAGCTCAGTGGAAACCCAGCGCGTGCCTCGTTGCCCTGGACCACGAAGCCGACGCCGGTGACACCGCTGACCGCTTCACTCGGGGCGTCGTCACGAGCGTGGAGGAAGCCCTCGGCGCGGCAGCCAGGCCTGTCGCGGGGGCGGCCTGGCGGGGCGCAGCGACCGGAGCGACCGAGGCACCCGGTCCGGGCGGGGTCTGCTCGACCGGCTGCACGACGGCCGGGACGGCTGTCTGCGGGGCGGGGCCGGGACCGGTCCGGCCGAGCCCGCTCCGGGTCAAGTCGCACCATGCGCATGCAGGTACCATCACCGCCGCATCGGGCGCCGGGCGAGGGACAGCGCCTTGCTCGACGTCGCCTGCGGGCGCGGCAGGCACTGGAGCTGGCCAGCGGTGGCGATGGCAGGATGACGGGATGGTGATGAATCAGCCGTGGGCGGGGTTTCACGGTGACCTGCTGGCGGCGAAGGAATTGGTGTACGACCCGAGCGGTTTCGCTTGTTCACTGCCAGTGGTCGAACCGGAGAGTGCCGAGTACGCGGCTTGCGGGTTCACGATCGATGGCCGCTCGGTCCGGTTCCGCGTGGCCAAAACCACCCCGGCGAAGGTGGGCCAGTTCGTCACCGTGTGGCAGCGGTCCGAGGAGGGGCCGATCCGGCCCTTCGACGCCGCCGACGGGGTGGATCTCTTCGTCGTCAGCAGCCGCGACGAGAACGGCTTCGGGCAGTTCGTGTTTCCGCGTGAGGTGCTGTGCGGGCGCGACATCGTCTCCCGCAACGGCTCCGGCGGGAAACGAGGGTTCCGCGTCTACCCGCCGTGGGTGGCCACGACCAACCGGCAAGCCCGCAGCACGCAGGCATGGCAGATGAACTACTTCTTCCACATCGGCCAGGACGGGCCTACCGACGTGACACGCGCCCACGCTCTCTACCACCCATAGGTGCCCCCTTCAGTCCCAACGTCGGGCAGCAACCTCACACCGCCGAACAACCCGACCCGACCCGCCGCACCCGTACACAAAACCTCTCAACCAACCCGCAACACCCGTGGCGAGGGAGTCCAGATCAGGCGTCACAACCGATCTTTGGACTCCCTCGCTTCATGTCATGCGCGCCAGCGAGCCCTTGGCATCAATCATCTGGGCGCGCGGCGGCGCCCGCGGATAGCCCGTCGGGCGCCCCCGGTGCGCCCGTTCACACCAACGGCCGGACGGCGCACACACGTTCGGCATGCGCTCCCGTGTTCACCCAGCCGCCGGGAGGCGGCCGTTTTCGCCGATCGCGGCCAGGGAAGCTGCCGATCACCAACCCCCACACTCAAGGTGACGCCCGTGCCCACCCAGTACACTTCGGCCACCGCCCCCGGCGCCCTGCCCCTGCTCGGCCACGCCCCCGCCTTCGTCCGGCGCCCGTACGAGTTCGTGGCAGGCCTGCCCGCCCACGGCGACCTCGTCCGGCTCCGGCTCGGCCCGCTGGACGCCTACGTCGCCTGCCACCCCGACCTGGTCCGCCGGCTGCTCACCGAGCACCGTGTCTACGACAAGGGCGGGCTGATCTTCGACAAGGCCCGCGAGGTGTTCGGCGACGGCCTCGTCACCTGCCCCGCCTCCGACCACCGGCGCCAACGTCGCCTGCTCCAGCCCGCTTTCCACCGCGAACGGCTGCCCGGCTACGCCGCCATAATGGCCGAGGAGATCGTCGGCGCCATCGCGCCCTGGCGGGACGGCCAGGTGATCGACGTCCCCGCCGCGATGCACCGGCTCACCATCGCCGCCACTGCCCGCTGCCTCTTCGCCGCCCACGAACAGGCCGGCTCGCTGCCCGTCCACGACAGCATGAACATCGTCATCAAGGGCGTCGCCCGGCGGGTCATGATGCCGCTGCCCGGCCTCAACCGGATCCCCACTCCCGGCAACCGCCGCTACCAGCGCGCCCGCGACGACCTCGCCGAGATCACCAGACGCCTCATCGCCGACTACCGCGCCGCCGACACCGACCATCACGACCTGCTCTCCATACTTCTCGCCGCCCGCGACGACGACGGACGGGGCCTGTCCGACGAGGAGATCCACGACCAGATGGTCACCTTCCTGCTCGCCGGGATGGAGACCACCGCCGCCACCCTCTCCTGGACCTGGCCCCTGCTCGCCGCCCACCCGTCCGTCCGCGAGCGGCTGCACGCCGAGCTCGACACCGTCCTCGACGGCCGCCCCGCCCGGCACGAGGACCTGCCCGCCCTGCCGCTGACCACCCGCATCGTCACCGAGACCCTGCGGCTCTACCCGCCGGCCTGGATCCTCAGCCGGGTCGTCGCCGACGGTGACGCGGACCTTGGCGGCCACCGCATCCCGGTCGGCGCCACCATCCTGTACAGCCCGTACCTGCTGCACCGCCGGGCCGACCTGTTCCCCGCCCCCGACCGCTTCGACCCGGACCGCTGGCTCGCCAACTCCCGCCCCGCACCCGGCACCTACGCCCCCTTCGGGGCCGGTGCCCGCCGCTGCATAGGCGACGCCTTCGGCACCACCGAGGCCGCCCTCGCCATCGCCACCATCGCCACCCGCTGGTCGGTCACCCCGACTCCCGGCCGCCCGATCCGCCCGGCCCGCAGCTCCTCGATGAGTCCGCGACCGTTCACGGCCACCCTGACCCGCCGGGTGCGGTGACCGGGCGTCAGCAACCGAAGTACGTGCTAGCCAGCGGAGCGCCACATTGACGGCGGCGTCCGTGCGGGGCGGACGCCAGGCGGTTCACTGCCGGCTCGCTGCACGGGCAACAGCCCCCGGCCGCCTGGGCTCGCATGGCGCTGTGGTGCACGGGCTGCGGGCAGCCGTACGTCGCCGAGCCGGACGGCCGGTTCTATCCGCTGCCCGTCATCAACACAGGCCGCGGCGCTCCTACCGGAGGGCGGGCGGCCTGTCCCGCGAATTCCGGCCGCCCCGCCCCCGGGCCCGGCCGGCTACCGGTCGACGTCCGCGGACGGGCGGGCCGAGAGGATCCGGCGCAGCGCGTCGAGCAACTGCGCGTCGTCGGCGGTCGGTTGTGGCGCCTGCCAGGCGATGTGGCCGTCGGGGCGGACCAGGACCGCTCCGGTGGGCGGGAGGCCGAACAGGTCCGACCAGTCCTCGCCGGTCGGCGACCGCAGGACGACGGGCAGGCCGGCCGCCTCGGCAATTTCCACCTGCCGCTGCCAGGCGGGGTCCGTGGGGTCCGCGCCGGTGGTGAGCAGGGTGAAGCCGGGGCCGAGCAGGTCGAGCGTGGACGGGACCCCGGAAGTCCCGGCCGGCCGCAGGTGCGGGACCCGGCAGCCGGGCCCGCCGCCGGGGTGCTCGCCCTCGGGATCCAGGGCCGGCCGCGGCAGGGTGTCGGTGCCGGGGTCGGGGTCGGCGAGGACGGCGGTGGAGCGGTAGGCGGCGGTGAGCAGCAGCTCGTCGTCGATCCGGTAGCTCGTCCGGGCGCGGGAGTTCGCGAGGGACAGGTCGATGACCTGCCGGGCCACCGGGCGGCGTTCGGCCTCGTAGGTGTCCAGCAGCGCCTCGCCGGCCGTCCCCGCGACGACCGCGGCGAGCTTCCAGGCCAGGTTGTCCGCGTCGCCGATGCCGGTGTTCATGCCGTGCCCGCCGGTCGGGGGCACCACGTGGGCCGCGTCGCCCGCGATCAGCACCCGGGACCTGCGGTAGGACGCGGCGAGCCGGGCGTCCATGCGCCAGGTCGTGGTGTCCCGGACGGTGACCTCCAGGCCCGGCAGGCCGGTGGCGTCCCGGACCAGCCCGACCAGCCGCGGGTGGTCGGCGGCGAGGGCCGCGATGTCGTCGCGCCCGGGGTCGTAGGGGTGCTGGTAGATCCAGTGCCGGTCGTTGTCCACGGCCAGGAAACCGCCGCGGCCCGGCTCGGTGAGGAAGTACGACGCGCTCGCGCGATCGGCCACGACCGGGCCGAGCGGCGCCTCGAAGCGGATGCTCAGGAAGTGGCCCAGGCCCGTCGGCCCCTCCATCGCGATCCCGGCCCCGGCGCGGACGGTGCTCGCCGCGCCGTCGCAGCCGACCAGCCAGTCGGCGCGGACGGTGTGCCGCTCACCGGCAGTCCGGTCCTCCAGTACGGCAAGCACTGCCCCGGCGTCCTCGGTGAAGGAGACCAGCCGGGTCGCGAACCGGACGCCGTCCGGGGCGAGTTCGCGGGCGCGGCGCAGCAGGACGGCCTCCAGGGCGTCCTGGGAACAGATCAGCCCCGGCGACGGGGTGCGCTCGGCGCCGCCCGCCGGGCCGCCCGCCACCCCGGTGCGGACGAAGTCCGGGTCGACGAGGTTCCGGCCGCGGTAGAAGAACACCTGCGAGGCCGGGAGCCCCGCCCGCCGGATCGCCGGTTCCAGGCCGCACCGCCGGAAGATCTCCATCGAACGCGCGGACACGCCACGGGCCTTGGGATGCCGCGAGGTGTCCGGATGCGCCTCGACGAGCAGGTGCCGCACCCCGTGCCCGGACAGCAGGAGCGACAGCGTCAGACCGACCGGACCGCCGCCGACCACCAGCACCGGCACGGACGTCGTCTCCGGGGATCGCATGGCACCACTCCTCCGCCTCGACTGTAACGCCTAATCAGGTGATTTGAAGTTACCATGACGGGGATGAACGCGAACGAGCAGGACGACCCCGCCCCCATGACCCGGGACCTCGACAGCGGCAACCCCCGCGGCCTCCACTTCCTCACCGACCTCGCGAACACCGTCCGCGACGAACCCGGGACGGGCGCCGCCGACCTCCGGGCACTCCTCGAACGCCACGGCGGCCCGCCCTTCGACCTCACCGACGCCGACGCTCGGGAACTCCGGGACGCCACCGCCCACGTGATCGCCATCCTTGCGATGCGCGACCCGGACCAGGCCGCCGAAGCGATCAACACCCTGCTCGACCGCTTCCCGGCCCGCCCCCGCCTCGTCCGACTCCCCGGCCGCCCCTGGTCCATGCACACCCAGGCACCCCCCGACGCCGGCCTCACCCACTGGCTGCTCTCCACCGCCGCCCTGGCCCTCGGCCTGTGGCTCAGCGACCGCGGCCACTGCGCCTGGGGCGAATGCGCCGCGACTGGCTGTGGCCGCTTCTTCATCGACACCGGCCGCCGCACCCCGCAGCGGTACTGCACCCCACGCTGCGCCACCCGCGTCCGCGTCGCCGCCCACCGGGCCCACCGCGCCGCGGGGGAAGGGCGGGACCAGGAGCTGCCCGGGCGATCATGAGCGGAGCCGGCTCTGAGGGCGCTCGGCGTAACGAAAGAGCGGCGGCCCCGAGAAGGCGCCGGAGGCGGCCCGGTCGAGGGCGGTGCAGAGGGGCGCGGCGGTGCCAGCGAGGCGGCGGTGGGCGGTGTCGGTGGTCTGTCGGGCCTGGCGGGCGGCCGCGCAGGCGCATTCGGCAACGTCCCGGCGGTGACCCTCACGGCGCGCCGCGCGTGCTGGAGGGCGGTGTCGTGGTCGGGGTCGTAGCGCTCTGCGCGGGTCTGGGCGGTGTGGTCGCGCACGCGCTGCCACCCGGCGCAGCTGGCGGCCGTGGTGGCGACGGCGTTCTCGTCTCCGGCGTCGGCGTACCGGTCGGCGGTGCGCTCGTCGTCCCGGGCCCGGTGCAGGGCCTGCTGGATGTCCTCCAGGGTCATCCCGGCCGCCCGGCGGCGGACCCGGCTGCGGACGTCGCCGAGAAGCGCTTGCCGAGCTCGCCATCCGACTGGAGGCTGCGCTCGCCTGACCCGCGCCACGGTGCCTCCACCGGGGAGGCGACCCGTACCCGGGCCGCCGATTCAGTGCCTGGGCACTGTTCGGCGGCCGCAGCGCCACGTCAACTCCGCTTTCGGGCGGAGCTGATGACGCCCTCGGCGAAAGGCAAACTCGCTACGCTGAAAACCGCGCCGAGCACTTGGAGTTGGCATTTCGAAGAACATCGACCTGCCCTTGCCGCCCTCCAGGCTCCGCTCCGCAGCGCCAATCCGGTTGGCGACCGCCGGGTCGGCAGGGCCACGAGGACGATCCTTCCAGTCGAAAGCCGCCAGCTGGGTCGTCAAGGTGTCGGTTCGGCGATTTCCTGCGTGCCGATGACCGCGAGGAGGTCGAGCAGGCCGGAACTGTCCGTACCGGTCGCGGGAGTGAACCAGAGCAGGCGCTGCCGGCCGTCCTCGCTGAACAGGTTGAGGCAGTTGACCTCGACCAGACCGAGCATGGGGTGGTTGAGGCGCTTGCGGTCGTTCCGCCGGAACGCCACGTCGTGGTCGGCCCACAGCGCGGCGAATTCGGAGGAGGTGCCGAGCAGCGACTGGATCATCGAGGTGGCTTCGGTGTCCTTCGCGTCCCTGCGCGCGGCAGCGGCCCGTAGATCCGCGACGAAGGCACGGGACTGGGCCTCGTGATCGGATTCGGGGTAGAGACGTCGGGCGTCGGGTTCCGTGAACCAGCGGTGGACGAAGCTGGCCCGAGGGCCTCGGAGGCCGGTCTGGTCTCCGAGCAGGGCCACCGCGGCCGGGTTCTGCACGAGGGTGACGTGCAAGTCGGTAATGACTTGTGCTGGTGCCGATGCCAGCCGGTCGAGAAGGTCGAGCATGCCGGGGTGCACGTGCGAGGCCGCTCCGCCCTGTACGGGCACCGGGCGGTCCGCCAGGTGAAAGAGGTAGTCGCGTTCGTCGGCGCTCAGGCGCAGGGCCCTGGCCAGCGCGGCGATCATTTGCCCGGACGGTTGGGACCCGGCTCCACGCTCGAGCTCGTTGTAGTAGTCCACCGATGCTCCGGCGAGCTGGGCGACCTCCTCGCGGCGCAGCCCGGGAACCCGGCGCCGGGGCCCGCTCGGGAGCCCGATGTCGGCCGGGCGGATGCGTTCACGCCGCGAACGCAGGAAGGCTCCCAGCTCGGTGTACTTCGCAGAACTCATGACCGCCATTGTGCGCTTCGCCGGGCCCTTGGCCCAGGGGATGACATCCCCTGGTTGCGCAGCTCAGAGCGGTGCATCGTGGGGGACATGACTACGAACCACCAAGCTCGGACTCATGAACCGGCGGCCGCGCGGGTTGCCGTCGTTACCGGAGGATCACGCGGCATCGGCCGGGCGGTCTCCCGCAGGCTCGCCCAGGACGGCCTGGCCGTCGTGGTGAACTACGCCCACGACGCGGCCGCCGCCGAGGAGACGGTGGCGGCGATCACCGCTTCCGGCGGGCGCGCGATCCGCGTGCAGGCGGATGTGGCGGACGAGAGCGCGGTGGCCTCGGTGTTCGACCGGGTGGAGCAGGACTTCGGCGGCGTGGATGTCGTCGTGAACTGCGCCGGTCGACTCGCTCTGTCGCCCATCGCCGACCTCGACCTCGCCGTGCTCGACGCCGTGCACCGCACCAACATCCGCGGCGCTTTCGTCGTCGCCCAGCAGGCGGCCCGGCGCCTGCGTGCGGGCGGCTCCTTCGTGGGGTTCTCGACCTCCGTGGTCGGCACCCAGTTCCCCGGGTACGGCGCGTACGCGGCGAGCAAGGGCGCCATCGAGTCGATCACGCTGATCCTCGCCCGCGAGCTGCGCGGACGGGACGTCACCGTGAACACCATCGCCCCCGGGCCCACGGCCACGGACATGTTCCTCGACGGCAAGACGCCCGAGCAGATCGAGCAGCTCGCCAAGACCCCGCCGCTGGAGCGGCTGGGAACCCCCGAGGACATCGCCAACGTGGTCGCGTTCCTCAGCAGCCCGGAAGGGCACTGGGTCAACGGCCAGGTCCTGCGGGCCAACGGCGGCATGGTGTGAGTGCGCGGCCGAAGGTCGTGGTGGTCACCGGCGCGTCCAGTGGCTTCGATTCCGGCCGCGACGGCAGCGAAGTGGTCTCCGCCGTGTACGACCGCGTCCGTGCGGAGTTCTTCCACCGCATCGGCATCGACGAACTGCTCACTCCCCGCGCCAGCCTCTAATCACGCCGGCTCCGGCCGAGGGACGGCCATCGGCTTTCCGCCCCCTCGGACACAGACGTCCGACCCCATGGAAGAAACCCACTCAAAGGAGCAGGACCCATGCCTTTCGCCAACTTCAAGGTTCCCGCAGGCACCATCACCGCAGAGGACAAGAAGAAGATCGTCGAGCGCACCACCGAGCTGTACGCGGAGATCTACGGTGAGCGGGCCCGTCCCACCACGGTCGTGCTCGTCGACGAGGTCGTCGACGGCGGCTGGGGCGTCGCCGGCAACGTCCTTACCGCCGCCATGCTCAACGGCGACGCCTGACGCCGACCACCCGTGTGGGGCCCGGCGCAGCCCGCCGGGCCCCACACGGCCTTCACCGGCCCTCCTCCGTGTCGCGCCTTCGCGCTCGCAGCAGCGAACCGCGGGTCGCTGAGCACGGCCGGCGCCACTCACTCTCGGTGACTCTCGGGATCTCCCATCGTTTCTCGCCCTCAACGCGCGGCTACGGCGGCGCGAAGAAGATCAACGGCCGCAAGCGACGCCTGGTCGTCGACACCCTCGGCCTGCTCCTGATGATCCTGGTCAAGACCCGCGCCGACAGCGCCCAGGCCGTGATCCTGTGGTCCGGTGCGCAGCGTCGCCGCCCAAGTGGTCAGAGTGAGCGCGTTGATCCCTGGCCAGTAGCCGAGGTGCGGCACGGCGCCGGTGCGGCGAGCGTCTGGTGATGTCGCGGCGCACGACTGTGGCTCCGGGCTCGAACCGGGCGCCGGCGCCCGGCGCGATGGGCGCCGCACAACGCTGCCCGGGCATCGGCATCGGGACGGTGCGCCGGGGGAACGGCTGCTTTCGGCCGATGAGCGTTCGGTCGGGTGTGGCTTCCGTGCCCCGTGCGGCCCGCTACACCCCCGCGCGGCGCACCGTGCGGTTCGGCACCGGTGAAGCGGCAGCGTGCCGCCGCCATGGCGACTTTTCCACTGTCATATGCGGAACTTCACAGTCCCTCCCTATATTCGCCGATGCACGTCACCGAGCACGTCCCGGCCGCGGGTCACAGCGGCACTGTCACCATCGACAACGAGGACGGAACCATCGTGCGCAGGAACACCAGGAGCAAGAGGCTCGGAATCGCCGGCTGTCTGCTGGCCGGGTTCGCGGCGGCCTGCGTCGTCGCGGCTCCGGCCGCCGAGGCACAGTCGGCGTCGCCGACCCGGGTCGAGGGCCTCAACTGCAGCACCCCGACCATCGGTTTCCTCAACGGCCAGTGGTACTACGGTATTTCGTGCTCGTCTTGGGGCACCACCAAGTGGTGGGTGAACGTCAACTGTTCAGACGGCTCCTCGCGGAGCGACGGTCCGCACACCGCGTTCCTGAACGTCCTCCTGTACTGCCCGCCGAACACCACCGTCACCAAGGGCTGGGTCAGCTATACCCCGTGACTCGAAGCTCCGGATCCCGCTGCGCCGCCGTCCCGCGCTCTGGGGCGGCGGCGCGGCCGTTCCGCGAGCGCCGGCCCTCCGTGAAGCCGCTTCCGGACGGCTCCGGGCCGGGGCGGGCGGCCTGCGCGCGGGTGTGGGAGTAGGCGGGCGAGGGCGGGGCGGGACGGGACGGGCGTGGGAGCGGCGCTGGCCGTCCTTCCCGCGGCTGTTGGTGGTCCTGGTCGGCGCGGCGTCCGCCGGGGTGCGCGGCGGTGGCGGACCTGCGGCTGGCCACCCGCGGCGCCGGGCCGTCGCCGACCAGAAGGCGCGGGAGGAGGCCGAGCGCGAGCGGGTCGCCGCCGAAGCCGCGGTGGCCGAGGAGAAGCGGCGCGGCTCCTGGTGGCGCCGCTCCTGACCAGACGCTGGCCGGGCCTACTTGAGGTCGGGCTGTGCTGTGTCCGAGAGCGGTTCTGTACGACTGCTGGGTAACGTGCGCGGTGGCGCGCGGGCCGTCCCACAGGAGGGAACGGCCCGCGGCTGGGTGGTTCGGTGGCGCCTGGGCTCAGCCCAGTTGCTGGGCGTTCAGGCTCGTGAGGTGTTCCTGGGCGGGGCTTTCCTTCGCGTAGAGGACCTGGATGTCGATGGCGAGGCCGGCGCCGGGGTCGATGGTGTGCCCGCCGCCCGCCGGGGAACCGAGCAGGACGCTGCCCTCGGTGCCGTCCCGCAGGACCTGGCCCCAGAAGACATCGGTGAACCCCTTGTACAGGGCAGTCCCATCGGGCAGGTCACCGAAGCCGAGCGCCCATTTCACGACGCGCGTCTCGGCGGCGCGCACCGTGATCCGGTAGGAGTAGATCCACTTCTGGGTCTCCCAGTCCTGCCACTTGCTCAGGAAGGCCTGCTCGACGATCAGGTTCCCCAGGAAGGGAGCCGCCAGCGCCGACTGCGGCTGGTCGTTCCAGGTGCCGTTCGGACTGTCGGCCATCGCGATCCGCCGCAGGTCCGCGATCGAGGACCTGCGGTCCACCGGCAGCGAATGCCCCCGTTGGTCGGCGGCCGAGAAGAGCGCGTTGTCCTCGTCGGTGCGGTTGACGACGCTGCTCACCCCGTCGCCGCTGTGGTCGAAGCCGTACACGGAGAAGTCGTTGACGTGCGAGCCCACCGGAATGGCCAGGATCTTGTCACCGACCCCCGGCCTCTGACCGATGTTGAAGTTGGTGGCGCGGTAGAGGCAGAAGCTTCCTTCGGGGCACGCCTCTTCTCCCTGGCCGTAGATCAGCTGCGCGTTCTCGTCGCTCACGGTGTCTGCCTTCCTGTTGACGACTGATGGGCCCGCACAAGACCGCCCGGACCCCTGCATCCGCTGAAGTCCTTCAGGCCGTGGCGTATCGGTGCCGGTCGGGCCGGGGCCCGGCGACCGGGGCACGGCCACGGAAACCCGTCGATACTGAAAGTGACCGTACCATCGCTATTCGTAGTCGAATGGTTCGATTTGCATGGCAACTTCGTACCCGATCGGCTGGTACCGACTGATGAGTTTCGCTCCCAGGGCCGGGCTACACCCAGAACATCAACACCAGCGAAAGAGAGCACATGTCCTTCCAGGCGTAACTGGACACCATCGAGACCAAGACCGGCCTGACGCCGCGCGAGTTCATCGCGCTCGCCGAGCAGCGCGGCTTCGACGATCCGTCCACGAAGGCGGGTGTGATCCTCACGTGGCTCAAGGAGGACCACGGCCTGGGCCGAGGACACGGCATGGCCCTGGTCCACGTCTTCAAGCACGGCGTGAAGATCGATGCCAACCACGTGGGCACGTCGGGCTCGCACCGCGACGCCTCCGACACCCTCTGGCTGGACGGCAAGGCGAGCCGACCCGCGTGACCACCCACGAGCCGGCCGGCGCAGGCCGGCGACGACAAGGCGCTCCAGCGGCGGCCGCGAGGCCGAGGTCGGGAAGGAGATCGATGGCGGCGGCCCCAGCGCAGCGGGTCGGCGAGCGGTCAGGCAGCGAGGGCCGGCTTCCCTGTTGAATCGGCCTGTCCGGTCGAGCCGGTCGACTGGCACGCGGCGCAGGAGCCGGGCGGCGAGTTCGGCGTCGAGGCGCTCGGCGTCGCCGGGGTAGCCACGGTCCGGCACGGAGGAGGTCACCGTCGGGGGGGGGCGGGGGGGCGGCCCCCCCCCCCCCCCGGGCGCCGGGGGCGGGGGGGGGGGCGGGGACACCCAAACAACACCCCCCCCAGGGAGAGGGGGGGGAGTGGGAGGA
>NZ_JBSFGU010000068.1:0-26741 GCF_053596725.1 Kitasatospora sp. NPDC001660
CGGCCGCCGACGAGGTCAGCCCAACCGGCCGAGCCGGTTCCCCCCTCCCTGTCACAAGCCCCGCCGACAGCGGTGCTCCTGCGATCACGAGGACAGTTCCTCGATCACCGGTTTGACCAGGTTGATCAGCTGCGCCGCCTCGATCCGCACCGTCCGGTCGGCCCGGCCGCTGCCGCAGTAGACGACGTCCATGCCGGCCACCGAGGCGTCGAAGACGACGGTCACCCCTGGGCGGTCGCACACCGGGCTGGCGCCGCCCGGTTCCATGCCGAGCAGGCCGAGCTCCTCCGGGTCCGCCTGGCGCAGGCTCGAACGGGACACGCCCGCCGCCCGGGCCAGCCGGCCGTAGTTGACCCGGCCGGTGACCGGCAGCGCGGCGAGCACGAAGGTGCCATCCGCGGTCCTGAACACCATCGTCTTCAACAACTGTTCGGTGGCCAGGCCGAGTTTGGTCTCGGCGTCGTGCCGACCGACGATCGGCACGTGGTCCAGCACCGTGAACGGCACGCCGGAGTTGCGGAGCACCTCCTCGGGCGACAGGACCACATCGTCACGCACTGACTCTGACATCTGTCTCCTCGTCAGTCTGGAGGCTCCACGGTACCGTCCGTGGGCCACTCCGCGTACCGCCGGAGACCGTACAGCAGCGGAGTGTCTCCGGAGCCGGCGAGGAAACGGGTGCGGAGCACCCGCCCGAGCACGACGGTGTGGTCGCCGACCCGCTGCGTGCTCTCCACCCGGCAGTCGCCGACCGCGAGCGCGGCCTCCCGAAGGTGCGGCCCTCCCGCCAGCTCGGGCACGTGCCACGCCGTTCGCAGGAACCGGTCCGGATCGCCCGAGGAGAACAGCTCCGCCACGTACCGGGCCGCGTGGTGCAGGAAGTTGACACTGAAGGTGCCCGTCTCGGTGAGCGCCCGCAACGTGGGACTGCCGCTGCGGACGCACACCAGCAGGGTGGGCGGATCGAGCGAGACGCTGCACAGCGACGAGCAGGTCATGCCCCACGGCCGGCGGTCGGCATCCAGCGCGCCGATCACCACCACCCCCGTGGGAAACAGGGACATCAGACGTCGGAACTCCCGTTCGCCGGCGGGTACCCGGTGCACGGCCGCATCAGGCGTGGTCATCCGGCAGCAACTCCTTGGTGCTCTCGGGAAGGGACGGTGCCCCGCGGGGCGCCGCCCCGGGACGAGCCACCCCCACGAAACGCCACCGCTCCAGCAACTCCAGCGCGGGGCCGGCGCCGACGGTGGCGAGCAGTGCCATCAAGGCCACGGTGAGGAACAGGCCGGGCGTCAGGATCCCGGCCGACAACCCGGCCTGCAGCACCGCCATCTCGGTCAGGCCCCGAGTGTTCATCAGCACGCCGAAGCGCAGAGCCGTCCCGTGGGACAGCCCCGCGGCACGCGCGCCCGCCCAGCCGCCGCCCACCTTGGTCACCGCCCCCAGGACCAGCACGACGGCCAGCGTGGCCCAGGAGAATCCGGCGAGGCCGTGGGTGCTGATGGTGAACCCGGTGGTCACGAAGAACACCGGCACCAGCAGGAGACCGAGCGCGGTGACCCGCTCCACCGGCCGGCTCCACACGTCGCGTTCCCCGCCCCGGGGGACGGCGAGCCCGACCAGTACGGCACCGTAGATGGCGGTCAGCCCCGCGCGTTCGGTCCCCAGGGCCGCACCGACCGCCGCCGCACCCAACAGAACTGCCGCGACGGCCGGCCACCTGCGGCACAGCGCCGTCACGGCCCGGTGCCGCAGCGCCGCACGCGCCGCCACGGCCGCCACCGCACCGAGGACGAGCACCACGACCGTGTCCACCAGCCGCCGGCCGCCACCCGAAGCGGCGACCAGCGCGGCCGCCAGCACCACCCACGTGACGGCGTCGATGGAGACGGCCGTGAGGACGGACAACCGCCCCTCCTGCGAGTCGAGCAGCCCTCGGTCGGCGAGGATCCGCACCAGCACCGGCACGGCGGTGACCGCCAACGCGGCGGCCAGCATCAGGACGAGCGCCGCCGCAGGAGCACCCCCGCGCTCCCCGGCGTCGTCCCTCCACACCACCCACCAGGCCAGCAGCGCCCCCGCCCCGAGCCCGGGCACCAGGGACGCCACCAGCAACCAGGTGTAGGAACGCCGCGTCACCTCGCCCGGACGCGGCTGCACGCCGTGCCCGATGCCGGCCAGGTACAGCGCCAGACCGGCCACCCCGATGGTGTGCAGGTGCGCCGTCACCGGCCCCGGCAGCACCGCCGCGGCGACCCGTGGCCCGGCCACCGCGGTGAGCAGCGGCACCACCACCAGACCGACGGCGATCTCCCCGACCACGGGGGGCTGGCGGAACAGCACCGCCGTGCCGCGCGCCAGGTGCGCCGCCACGAGGACGACGGCCACGATCGCCGCGGCCTGGAGCAGGGCCGTCATCTCAGCGCAGCCTGGACAGGTACTCGGCCTGGCTGGGCAGCGTCTTCAGCAGCGCCTGCGCCTGGTCGCGCACGCGGGTCAGTTCGTGCTGCGCCCGGGCGGCGTCGAAGAGGTCCAGGGCCGGCGGATGGTGCAGCGGGATCCCGCCGAGGCCGAGGGCCATGCACACGTACGAGTAGGGCTCGAAGGCGTGGTAGTACGGGTAGGTGGTGTCGTTGTCCGGGAGCTTGCCCTGCCACTGCTCCAGGCGCCAGGCCATGTCGTCGGGAACCGCACGCCGCTTGGCGTCGCGCCAGTAGTCGTTGTCCGCGCGGGCGGCGCCCCGGTAGTGCAGGATCAGGAACTCGCGCACCCCCTCGATCGCCCTGGCGACGCTGAGGTTGTAGCCGTCCCGCAGCACGGTCTCGCGGTCCGTGCCGGGGAAGTACCGGACCAGCTGCTCGATCGCGTGCTGGATCAGGAAGATGCCGGTGGACTGCAGCGGTTCCACGAAGCCGGCGGACAGCCCGATCCCGACGCAGTTGTTCACCCAGGCTCGCCGGCTGCGCCCGATGCGCATCCGGATGTGGTTGGCCTCCAGGTCGTCCGCCGCGGGGCCGACGAATTCGCGCAGCACGCGCTCGGCCTCCTCCGGCTCGCAGTAGTCCGCGGCGTACACGTAGCCGGTGCCGATGCGGTCGAGCAGGGGGATGGTCCAGATCCACCCGGCGTCCTGGGCGGTGGCGGTCGTGCAGGGCCGGATCCCCTCGACGGCGCTGTCGACCGGTACGCGCAGTGCCACCGCGCGGTCGTTGGGCAGGGCGTCCTGGAAGGAGACGAACGGCTCTTCGAGGGCCTGTCCGAGCAGCCTGCTGCGGAACCCGGAGCAGTCCACGTAGAGGTCCGCGCGCAGCTCGCCGTGCTCCTTGGTGACGAGGTGGTCGATCCAACCCCGCTCGTCCAGGCGGACGTCCACCACGTCGTCGATGATCTGCCGCACTCCGCGCTCGACCGCGTAGCGGGACAGGAAGTCGGCGAGCAGCGAGGCGTCGAAGTGGTAGGCGTACGGGAACTGGGTGTTCTGCTCGGCGAGGGTCGTCCGGTAGGGCTGGCGGTCCGGGTCCTCCGCGAAGTCCTGCTCGAAGAGCCGGCCGTCGAGGTGGCGGGGTGAGGCCTTGGCGTCGCAGAGCCAGGGGATCAGGAAGCAGTCGTGGTCGAAGCGTTCGGTCGGCCGCAGCCGCTGCCACCAGTCGGTGAGTGGCACTCCGTCGACGATCCGCATGCGTTCGAAGGGGTGGTAGAAGACGTCGCCCGGTGCCCGCCAGTCCTCCAGGCGCACCGCGAGCTTGTAGGTGGCGTTGCATTCCGGCATCCAGTCCGACTCGCTGAGGCCCAGGTAGTCGAAGAAGTGCCGGACCGTGCTGAAGGTCGCCTCCCCCACGCCGATCGTGCCGATGCGCCGGGATTCGACGACGGTGACGTCGATGTTGCTCCCGAAGGCCGCCCGAAGATAAGCGGAAGCCATCCAACCGGCTGTCCCGCCGCCCAGTACCACAACACTCTGCTTCATACCTTGGACCCTAGATCGCGACGCGGTGCGGTGTCCTCGGCAGTTCGGGGGGATTGCTCGGGGTTTGCTCGCCCAAGGTACTAGGTCGAAGTAGTGGGAAAACCGCGGACACATGACTTTGGAATATGGCAGAAAGTCGCGACTGGTCGCGCAGCGCACGGGAGAGGATGACTACTGCTGTTCGAATCTGTCGATCCGCGCCGGGAGAACGCATGCGACCAGTCGGTTCCACGGAAGCGCCGACGGCAAAGAGCGGGGATCTGGCCGGGTCCGCCGACAGAAGGCTGAGGATCTTCCTGGTCGACGACTCCAGCCTCGTGCGCGTCGGACTGATCCACGTTCTCCGCGACCACCCCGACCTCACCCTGGCCGGCAGCAGCGCCGAGAGTTCCACGGCCGTGGAGGCGTGCCTCGACCCGTCGTTCGACGTGCTCGTCGTCAACGCCTCCTGCCGGTCGATCGACGTGGCCCATCTGGTGCACCGCGCGGCGCACTTCGCCGAGAGCGGTGCCTCCAGGATCCTGCTGCTGGCCGGCGACGCCGACGACCGGATCTGCTCGGAAGCGGACACCCTGGGCGCCGGGGGAGTGGTGTTGGCCACGGAGGCCCCGGAACACCTGGTCTCCGCCCTGCGGCTGGTGGCCCGGGGCTACCGCGTCTGCGCGCCGGGCAGCCGAAGGTCTTCCGGAGCGTCGCCGCGCGACCGCTCCGCCCGCCACCAGCTGCTGGACCTGCTGACGCTGCGCGAACGCCAGGTGCTGGAGCTGCTGGCGCGCGGAATGAAGAACGCCGAGATCGCCACCGAACTGGTGGTCAGTGAGAGCACGGTCAAGACACACGTGCAGAACCTGCTGCTCAAGCTGGGCCTGCGCAACCGGGCCAGCGCGGTGGCGGTCGCCTACGAACTGGGCATCAGCCGGACCGGGCGGGCGAGTTGAGGACGGGGAACCCGCCGGCCCGTCGACTCTGCGGGACTGTCGGACGGACCCTCAGTGGCGATCGCTGAGCGCCAGCCGGACTCCCAGGCCGACCATCACCACTCCCGACGCGCCACCGATCCACGCCAGGCGCCGGGGCGACCCGGAGAGCCAGTTGCGGGCCGTCCCGGCAAGGACGCCCCACGACGCATCGGAGACGAGGGCGACCAGCACACAGATCGCTCCGAGGAGCAGCAGCTGGACGGTGACGTTCCCCCCGGAGGGTTCGACGAACTGCGGCAGCACGGCGGTGAAGATCAGCAGCCCCTTGGGATTGCTGATACCCACCACGAACCCCTCGCGCAGGATCCGGGCCGTGCCCGCGGCCTCCGGCCCGGTCTCGTCCGCCGCGCCCAGCAGGTGGCGGTGGCGCCACGCCTGAACGCCCAGGTACACGAGGTACAGCGCCCCCGCGAACTTGATGACCGAGAAGACGAGCAGGGACCGCTCGACGATGCTCCCCAGCCCGAACGCCACCAGGACCACCTGGACGAGCAGCCCCGCCTCGTTCCCGATCGCCGAGGACACCGCGGCCCGGCGCCCGAGCGAAATGCCCCGGCTGACGACGAACAGAACACTGGGGCCCGGCACGGCGATCAGCAGGGCCACCACGGTCAGGAACACGCCCAGACGATCCAGTCCAATCATGGGCTTAGGCTACCCGAGCGCTACCACTGTGGCTGAAGGTTTCGCATTTCGATTCCCGCACTAAAACGGCTGATCGGGAGCCGGCCCGCGCGCGACCGCTCGAAGCCGCGATGACGACACCGCTGCGCGGCGCAAGGGCGAGAACCGGCCGTTGCCGAAGGGACGGCACATCAGGAGATTTGCGAGGTCCTGATACCGGTGGGGTCATTGGGGCTCATGTGTTCCGGCCGTCATCGCGATTTCCGCTCGGGCTCGCTTTCCGGATCGCTTTCCATCGTGTGCTCGGCCCCGGCGACGACCAGGCGGCTGTCCCCGGTGACGAGCGCGGCCGGGTTACCGCGACACGCACGGCATGCCACCGGACGAGGACACCACGTGGGACGTGGCGATCGACCTTCACGGGCTCTACAGCGGCCGGAACCACGACGAGTTCGGCTGCCTCTTCGGCGTCCGCAACTTCGCCGGCTTCGAACCGCTCGCCCCGGATCGAGGAGGGAGCGTGGGACCCAGGCGGTTGGTGAGGATCTCGCCGAAGCCGCGCACGTGTCGGGCAGCAGTGTCCAGTTCGGGGCAGCGGGCCAGGACGTCCTTCAGCGCGGTGCGTTCTTCTTCGCTCAGACCCGAATCCGCAGGTAGTGGCCGACGGCCAGTCAGTTGATCTCCGTGCTGGCCGTCCGTGCCGTTGCGCTGTGTCGGGGCAGGCATGTGGCCCGGCTGTCGTGCCGGGTGGGCGGCTTTAGGCCGGCAGCGCGCCCCACATCCACATCGCGTCGACCTGGTGCGATGCGGAGGGCAGGTGATTCAGCCCGGCTCGATGACCCTGGTGCCCTCGGGCCAGCCGGACGGCACGTAGTCCAGCAACGCGGCCTGCCCGTTGGGGTAGTCGACCGCGTCGGTCCAGTCCTCAGGGGCGAGCAGGCCGCCGCCCTCGCCCGCGCGCAGGACGACGACGACGTGAAGGCCGTGATCGGCCAGGCCCTCGCCGACTACTTCAACGGCGGCCCCTACGGCGGGTTCACCGCCGACGACTTCGGCTTCGACCCCGACGACTTCGACCTGAACTGGGGCCTCGGGGTTCGGGCGCGGTTCCCGGGCGGGGGCGGGCCGGTGGCGGCCCGCCCCCGCGGGGTGTTCAGCGGGCGCTGCCGAGGTTGCGGTCGTGGTCGGCGCCCTCCAGCAGGAGGGTGGTCTCCTCGATCCGGCGGAAGCGGCCGTCGGGGGCGAACTCGGCGAAGAGGTAGACCTCCATGCGGACGGTGGAGCCGTCGGTCTTGGTGATGGTCATGGTGTGGCGGTCGGCGTAGCGGTGGCCGTTGACGAGTTCCTCGTGGACCTCGACGGAGCCGTCGGCCACGACCGTGCGCAGGTGGGCGATGTGGGCCAGGAACTGCTCGCGGTCGTCCCAGCGGCCGTCGGTGCGCTGGCGGTAGTCGGGGGCGAAGTGGCGGTCGACGGCCTCGTGGAGGTCCAGGCCCGGGGTGAGGAGCAGGTCGTCGAGGGCGGTGGCGATGTCGGTGTGGCGCACGGGATTCCTCCGGAAGGGGGTGGAACGGATCGTAATGCGTGCCTCAAGCACGCATCTCACGCTACATGAAAAGCGTGCTCGGCGCACGCTAATCTGAGGGGGTGACGAATCCGACCGGACACCAGATCGCCGAGGCCCTGGGACTGCTGCTGCGGCGCAGCACCCGCACCGGGCTCCACGCCCAGCTGACCGACGGCCTGGGGGAAGCCGTCGACGAGCTCACCTACCCCGTCCTGAGCGGCCTGGCCCGCACCGGCCCGTGCAGCGCCGCCGACCTCGGCCGCGAGATCGGACTGGACCGCACCACCGTGACCCGCCGTGCCGACCGGCTGGAGGAGGCCGGCCTGCTGCGCCGCGAGGCCGACCCCGCCGACCGGCGCGCCACCCTGCTCGTCCTCACCGGCTCCGGGCACGACGCGGTGCGGGCCACCCGGGACCGCCTGGCTGCCCGCATCGAGGACTCCCTCGCCTCCTGGCCGGCCGCCGACGCCGAGGTCTTCGCCGGGCTGCTGCGGACCTTCGTGGACGAGGGGCCGTTCCAGGACTGAAGTCCTCGGCGCCGAGGTTCCGAGCCTGGGCCTTGGGTCCGGGCCCGGGCCCGGGTTCCATCAGGCCCGGACCTCCGGGGCCGGGCCGGCGGGCGCCGGACGGCCGACCGGGACCGCGTGCCGGGCGAGCAGGGCGCGCAGCGCGTCGGGGTCCGCCGTCCCGCGCTTGGCCAGGATGAGCAGGCAGGAGCCGCTGCGGTTGAGCACCACGAACAGGTGCTCCGTCTCCACGAAGCCCGACAGCGTCGCCCACGCCCGGGTCTGGGTGCCGCACTGGTCGGTGACGGTCACCCCGGCGCCGTCCACCACCACGGTGCGGGGCCCGCCGCGCCGGGTCACCCGGCGGTGCGCCGAGGCCGCCTGCAGCCGCGGGGCGTACACCGCCAGCGCCACCAGGGCGACCGCCATCACCATGTCCGGGGCCCCCGCCTCGCCGTCCGCCAGTTTCAGCGCGCCGCCCAGCAGCGAGACCGCCGCCGGGACCCACCAGACCACCCGCACGGCCCGGCCCACCGTGGCGTGCCGGGCCTGGGCCGCGAAGGCCTCGCGGAAGTCCTCGCCCGTCGGCGTGTACGCCAGTTCCATCCGCCCCTGCTCCACCGCTGCTCCCTTGATCCACTTTTCGGTGCGCGGATGCTAGCAAAGGGTTCGCAAAGCGGTGCGTCAGGCCCCCTGCCGGCCGGGCCCGTGACCAGTGGCTCTCCACGATCCCGCAGTCGTACGCCGTCACCGCGGCCGAGCGGTACCCGTGCTCCACCAGCCAGGGGCCGAACACGTTGCTGCCCGCCCCCGCGAAGCCGGGGTTGACGGACGGAGGCCCCTGCGGCGAGTTCACGGCCAACGACTTCGACTTCGACCCCGACGACTTCGACCTGGACTGGCCCAGCACCATCGCCCAACTGCCCTACCAGGGAACCTGGTTCATGATGGAGCGCAGTCGGGCTACGGCAGCTGCACCCCGCCCTAACCCGCCCCGGGCCAAGCTCGACCGCGACTGGACCACCGAGGACTCCCACCCGCTGCCCGCAGGCCGCCAGCAGATCGCCGACGCAGTCCTGACCGCCCCGGACGGCCGCGTGCCGGTCCTTCTGGTGGGGGTCGACCTCCACAACGGCGACAACGCCAAGATCGCCCGCAAATTCGACGGGTAGTTGGGAGGTGTCCTCGGCGAAGGTGGTGGATTGTTCACGGTGGCGACCTTGATCCGACGGATCTCGGTGCGGCCGTGACCGGTGCCGCGGGTGTGTCCCTGGAGCGGGATGTCCTTCCAGGGCAGGGACTTCAGCTGCTTGCGCAGCTTCTTCGTTGGTTCCCCTTGACGATCGCGATGCAGTGGGCCCGGGGGCCAAGAAGGTAGCCGGCATGCTCGCGCTGGGTGTGCAGCGCGTCGCTGGTGACGACCATCCCGGCGAGGTCGGCGACGCTGTCCAGCAGCGGCTGGAAGCGGCTGGTCTCTCCGTTCTTCTCGCCGACGTCGAGCCGGGCCAGGACCAATCCGGTGGTGTGCTCCACCGCGGCGAGCAGATGGATCTTCCGCCCGCAGGCCTTCGCCGCGCCGCGCAGGCTCTTGCCGTCCACGGACAGTCCACGCAGTCCGGAGCCCGCGGGCCGGCGGTCGGCCGGCCAGCCACCCACCGCCTGGTCCAGGGCGTCGCCGTCGATACGCGCGAGCAGCCGACGGACCATCGCCTCGGCCGGCACCAGCCGCCTGGGCAGCACGGAATCGGGGCTCCGAGCTGCTCCAGCACCTGCGGCGGGACGTCCGCGATCCACTCACCGACCGCCGGCAGCGAGGTCGCCCCGGCCGGCACCGCGCACGCTGTCAGGGCGAGGACCACGGCCAGCGCGTGCCGCACTCCACGCGGATCACGGGGTCCGGCACCCGGGCCAGCCGCTCCAGCAGACCAGGCACCTCCCCAGCAGCCGCCTCGGGCTGCTCGCGGAGCTGGTCATGGGCAGTCGGAATCGGGATGATGCGTCGGCAGGTACGGTCTTCCACTCGGGTCACGGGGCGTGGAGAACTCCATGATCTTGGAAGCCGTGCCTGCCTTCTTTACGCCCGCCGCTTCGCGCCCGCGTACGATCACCAGCCGTCGCCGATGAAGTGAGGCTGGATCGATGCCCCGTACCCCAACGCCGATACACCTGACCGCTGTCACCCTGGCCTTGACCGCTCTGCTGGCTTGCGCAGCCTGCGCTGGACAGACCAATGTCGTGCCGTCCGCTCCCGTGTCGTCCGCTCCCGTGTCGTCCGCTCCCGTGTCGTCCGCTCCCGTGCCGACGAGTGCCGCCGCGTCCGCCGTCGCCGCAAGCCCTCCGCCGAGCTCGGGCCGACCGGACCAGCAGCAGCTGGACACGGCCGCGGACGCGGTCTCACGTCTCGGCGGCTCTTACCGGGATGTTTTCACGGGCCTGGTGGTGGACGTTCCGGACGGTCGCGTCATCGTCTACCGGAAGCCGGGCGGTGGCGGCTTCGACGCCGCCCTCGCCCACCTGGGTCTGGGCGTGCCCGTGGACCTGCGCGACGCACCGCGCTCGATCAGCGAGCTGGCCGCCACCCGCAACCGTGTCACGGCACTGATAGGGCACACGAGCGACTACAGCATCGTCATGGTGGGCGACGGCTCGGAGGTGAGCTTCACCCGCGGCGTGGTGGAGGTCGGGGTCAACGGAAATCTGGCCAGCGCACAGGCAGACCTGCGCGGCCGCTTCGGTGACCGGGTCACCGTCTCAGTCGCCGAACCGCTCTCGGGCTGACGGGACTCTCCGCCCCGCGTTCGGCTGTCAGAGCTGCACTCCTCGACCCTCTGTGATCACAAACCGGACGCCATCCGACTACGCCGAAGCCCTGCCTCCCCGAACATCTCCAAGAGCTGGGTCGACACCGGCTTCAAGAATGCCGTGTCGAGCACGGCGCCACTCTTGGCATCGATGTCGAAGTCGTCCACCGCAAGTCCGACATCCCCGGATTTCTCATCGTGAAAAGGCGGTGGGTGGCGAACGAAGCATGGGGTGGATCATGTCGCGGCGACGCCTGGCCGGCGACTACGAGAGTCTCCCGGCCAGTTCCGATGCCGTGATCTACATCGCTTCGATCGACAACCTCACCAAGCGCATAACGGGCGAGACCACACCAACCCGGCGAGGTGCGTGCTAGAACATAAAGGGCAAACTAGTCACTTCAAGCGCTCTCTGAGGCCGCGTCAAAATCCACCGGCGTTACTTGATCATTTCCGTCAATAGGATTACGTAGCCAGGGACTTGCCCTGGCGACTGATCCGAAGTGGATGAAGTGACCAGAAGACTACTCAAGTCGTCAGCTTTCCTGATATTCCCTCTGCTGCTGACCCTGCTCTCCCCGGTCCGAGCCTTCGCCGACACGCTGTCGGTCTGGGTCCAGTCCGGTTCGGACCGGGTGTTCTCCTCGACGCCCGTGCCCGCCGCGCCCGAGACGGCCATCATGCTCTACGCGGCCCGCGGCGAGACCCAGGCGGCGCAGATCGCGCTGCGCTCGGGCGCGGGAGCGACCGGGGTCACCGTGGTGCCTGGCGACCTCACCGGCCCGGCCGGCGCGGTCATCCCGGCCGCGGACATCACCGTGAACCGGGAGTACAACCACCCGAACGTCCCCAAGGACCTGACCGCCAAGAACCCCTCCGAGAACCCGCCCGACGGCGGGAACAGCTACTACGACTCCTTCTACGGGAACGATCCCTTCCAACTCGCCGCGAATCTGACGCAGCCGTACTTCTACAGCGTCGCGGTCCCTGCGACGCAGGCCCCGGGCACGTACGCGGGCACGGCGACGGTGCAGAGCTCGGCCGGTTCGGTCGTCGCCGTCCCGGTGCAGGTCGTCGTCTACCCGGTGACCCTGCCGCCGGCCAACCAGTCGACCTTCAAGATGGACAACTGGTTCGGCTCCGCGGGCTGGGACTTCCTGGGCACCGTCCAGGCGATCCCGCTGCAGTACGGCGTCACCCAGTTCGACCCCAACTGGTGGAAGGTGATCGGCAACATCGCCACCGACCTCGCCAAGCACCGGAACAACGTGATCCACACGGACTTCCAGGGCCTGGCGATCCCGGACACCACCACCTGGGACGCCAACGGAAACCCCGTCCTCGGCTGGACCACCTTCGACCGCTTCGTGCAGACCTTCATCGACGCCGGGGCCCTGCAGTACATCTACACCCCGCACATGATCCGCGGTGACGGGACCCACCCGCTGCTGTCGGAGCTGCAGAACGACGGCACCGGAAAGGCCGTGCAGGTGCTGGTCCCGACCGGCAGCACGCAGGCCACGACCTACCTGGACTCGGTCTTCGCCCAGCTGAAGGCGCACCTGGACAGCAAGTGCCTCGACCAGACGCCGACCTGCGCGCCCGGCCGGCACTGGAGCGACGTCCTCTACATGAGCGCGGTCGACGAGCCGGGCACCCAGGCCCAGACCGACGCCGCCACCTGGCTCTACGGGCGGTTCCACCTCCGGTTCCCGAACGGCCTGACCAACGAGGCGCAGGCGGTGGTCGAGCCCGCCGACCACCCGAGCCTGTCCACCCTTACGCCGCTGCTCGTCGCGGGCGCCTACGACAAGAACGCCGGCTACCTGCAGAGCCAGCGACTGGCCGGCAAGGACCTCTGGCTGTACACCAGCGGTGGCATGGACCAGGACGTCAACCGGCTGATCAGCCAGCCGCTCTCGGAGACCCGGCTGCTGCCCTGGATGGTCACCAGCGTCGGCGGCGACGGCTTCCTGCACTGGGGCTACAACTACTGGGTCGACACTCCGGACGGGCTCCACTTCACCGCCACCGACACCTTCAACGGCGGCAGCAGCGGCGACCCGTTCCTGGTGCGCCCCAACAAGGCCACCTACGGCATCTACGACAGCCTCCGCAGCGAGGCGCTGCTGGCCGGCACCCAGGACGGCGAGCTGTTCCGCCAGCTCGCCGCCACCAAGCCGGTGGCCGCCCGGACGCTGCTCAACACGGTGATCACCAACACCTCCACGTACGACAAGTCCGGCGCCGACCTGGACCAACGGCACAAGCAGCTGCTGGACGCGCTGGTCGCGCCCGGCGGCGACCTGCGGCTGCCGTTCAAGGACGACTTCAGCTCGGGCGTGGACGCCAACTGGCGGCACACCGCCGGCTCCTGGTCGGTGACCGCGGACCACGCGTACGTGCAGAGCAGCACCGACACCAGCACCTGGGACGTCGTCTCCGCCGTCGCGGGCCGGGCCTACGGTGACCTCGCGGCGGGTGCGGACGTCCAGATCACCGGGGTGAACGCCACCGACGGCGGCAACAACAACTGGGCCGGCGTCACCGTGCACAGCCTCAACCCGACCGACATCGACAGCGGTTACCTGATCGCAATCCGCAACACCGGCCAGGTCTTCGTCTACCGCAGCGGCAGCACGCTCGCCACCGGCCAGATCCCCGGCTACACCGCGGGCCGGCTGGTCCACCTGCGGGTGGTCGCCAAGGGCGGCACCCTGCAGGTCTACACGGGCAGCGGCGACCCCCTGCTGACCGTCACCGACAGCGGCTTCCCGGTCGGCAGCTTCGGCCTGGCCACCGGGGGAGCGAGCGCCCGGTTCGCCAACGTCCGGATCAACCCGATGGTCAACCCCGTGGAGGGTGCGAGCGTCTCGGTCTCCACCGCCTACCAGGCGGACGGCTGGAGCCCGCAGGCCGCGGCGGACGGCAGCCGCAACTCCACCGCCGACTCGATGGGTTGGAGCAGCGCGCGCAACACCACCGCGGCCAGCACCGAGTGGATCCAGGAGGACCTCGGCGCGGTCACCCCGCTCAGCCGGATCGACCTCTACCCGCGCAACGACGGCGCCAACACCGGGCTCGGCTTCCCGGTGGACTTCAGTGTCCAGATCTCGCCGGACGGCACTAACTGGACCACGGTGGCCGCCCCGACGGGCTACCCCCGCCCCGGCGCCGGCGCCCAGTCCTTCCCGTTCGCCACCACCGGCGTGCGCTACATCAAGGTCACCGGCACCAAACTGAGCGCCGACCAGTTCGGCGGCTACTACATGCAGCTGGCCGAGATCGAGGGCGTCGGCGGTGATCTGGCGCTCGGCCGCCCGGTCAGCTCGTCCAGCTCGGTCGAGGACTACTGGGCGGGCTGGGTGCGCTCGGTCGCCACGGACGGCGTTCTCGCCTCCAACCTGTCCTACTCGATGGGCTTCAGCAGTTTGGGCGGGACCACCCAGCACCCGGAGTGGGTCTCGGTGGACCTGGAGGGCACTGGTCCGATCAGCCGGGTGGACCTCACGGGCCGCACCGACGGCGCCAACACCGGACTGGGCTTCCCGGCGGACTTCACCGTCCAGGTCTCGGTGGACGGCACCAACTGGACCACTGTCGCCAGTCGGACCGGCTACCCCCGACCGGACGCCACGGCCCAGAGTTTCAGCTTCGCTCCCGTGACGGCCCGTTATGTACGGGTCGCCGCGAGCAGTCTGAGCGCCGACCAGTACGGGACGTACTACCTGCAACTCGGTGAGATCGCGGTGGGCTGACCGCGGGCGCCGCCGGCGCGGTGCTCGATGCGGTTGCAGCCCACGCTGAACTGGGACTTGGGCACTGCCGGGACGTAGCCGACGCCGGACTGTTCCAGCAGCCGACGGAAGCGCCCTTCCTGTCCGTAGGCCGAGTCCGCGGTGACCGACCTGAAGGAAGAGGTCTTCGAGTTCGTGCTCCCAGGTCTCGGCTGCAGGCTCGTTGATCACGACGAGAGGCTGCCCCGCCGCTGTCACTACCAACGCCGGCTGCACACGATCGTGGGGCGGTCCCGTGAGGACCGCCCCTGATGGGGCACCAGCCCACCACACTCCACCGCGCAGGCCTCTGAACAGGCAAAACGTCGAATTCCTGCTGGAGTGTGGCCAGTTCGGACTCCCCACTCGCGGCCAGTCGGTGGGGAGCCGACTGGCCGCGGATGTCACAACCCGTAGTCGCCAACGGAGTCGGTGTCCGGACCCGGCTGTCGGTCGCCCGGCTGGTTGCCGCAGGGCTCCACGGATGCTGATCCTGCAGGGCGGGCGGGACTATCAAGTCACCGTCGCCGACGACCTGGCACTCTGGCAGCGCGCGCTGGCACACCGGCCCGGTGTGACGATCCGGATCCACCAGGATGCCAACCACCTCTTCTTGCCCGGCAGCGGCCATCCCACCCCAGCCGAGTACGCCAGGCCTGGACATGTCGCCCCGGCGGTAGTCAACGAGATCGCGACCTGGCTGGCACGACATTAGGAGAACAGAGGGCCCCGTCCAGACCGATGCCGCCGAGCCCGGCACGATCACCATCGTCGACCACCGACCGCAGCATCACCAGGGCACTACGCCGGCGTCCTCGAAGAACTGCCCCGTCGGGCCGTCGTCGGGCAGGGTCGCGAGTTTGATGGCGATGGCCGCGCCCTGTTCGGGGGTGCGCACGCCCCGGAAGCCGTTGAGGTCGGTCGCGACGTAGCCGGGGCAGCCGGCGTTGATCAGGATGTTCGTGCCGCTCAGCTCCCGGGCGTACTGGAGGGTGACGGCATTCAGGAACGTCTTCGACGGCGAGTACGCCACGGCCACTGGACCTGTGGTCAGCTCACCAGCGGTCCCTGACTGCCGGGTGAGGGAGCCGACGCTGCTGGACATGTTCACGATCCGCGGTGAGGCAGAGCGGCGCAGCAGCGGCATCATCGCGTTGGTGACGCGGATGACGCCGATGACGTTGGTCTCCACGACCGTGCGGATGGTGGCGGGGTCGACGCGGGTGGGCTCCTGGGGCGTGCCGCCTGTGATGGCGGCGTTGTTGACGAGCACGTCGAGGCGCCCGGCCTGTTCCTCGATCAGCCGTGCGGCGGCTGTCGCGCTCGCGTCGTCGGTCACGTCCAGCGGTACGCCGAACGCGTCGACGCCAGCCGCGCGCAGTCTCTCCACCGCGGCCTTGCGACGCTGATCGTCGCGGGCGCCGACGCCGACGCTCCAGCCGAGGGCGCCCAGGCCTGCGGCGATCTCGTAGCCGATTCCCTTGTTTGCGCCGGTGACCAGCGCAATCGTTCGTTCGCTCATGGGGACCATGCTGCTCTCGGACCCCGGCGGGGGTCCAAGACCGATTGGGTGGGCAACGATACCTTCCAGGTATTGATCTGGAGTACCGTGGCCGGATGGAGACCAGGGAACTGCGCTACTTCGTCGCTGTCGCCGAAGAGTTGCACTTCGGGCGCGCCGCGCAGCGGCTCGGGATCGCGCAGCCGCCTCTGTCACGGGCGATCCAGCAGCTCGAACGCCGACTCGGGGCAGCGCTGCTGGATCGGACGAGCCGCACCGTCAAGCTGACCGAAGCCGGCTCGGTGCTGCTGGTCGAGGGCCGGGCGGCCCTCGACGCGGTCGAAGCGGCCGAGCGCCGGACCCGCCGCGCCGCCCTTCCCCCGACCGGCCGTCCCGGCCTGGTCCTGGTCACGAAGGCCAGCGCGTCCCGCGAACTGCTGGCGAAACTGCTGGACGCGTACGCCGCCGAACCCGGCGCGGTCCCCGTCGACGTCATCCTGTGCGGCCCGGCCGAGCAGGAACGACTTCTGCGCGAGGGCCGGGCCGACGTGGCGCTACTTCACCGGCCGTTCGACTCGACGGCCGGATTCCACACCGAAGAACTCAGCACGGAGGGCCAGGTTGTGGTCCTGCCGGCCGGGCATCCGCTCACCGTCCGGACCCATGTGCACATGGCCGACATCACCGGGCTGCCCGGCCTGCCCCTGCCACGCTGGCCCGACCCCGACGGCACCTACCCGCCCGGCCCCGGCCCGCAGGTCCGCGACCACGCGCAGTTGTTGCAGCTCGTCGCGCTCGGCCGTGCCTGCGCGGTCTCACCGGAGTCGTGCCGAGCTCAACTGCACGGTGACCTCGCCGCCGTGCCCGTGCTGGACGCGCCGAAAGTCACCACCGTGATCGCCTGGCCGCCGCACAGTCGGTCCAGAGCCGTCGCCGACCTTGTCCGGACTGCGACCCGTCTCCGGTAGTTCCAATTCGCCTGGCCAGGTTCCACCTATCGTGTCCCGGCTCAACCACTCACTGTGACGGAGGTCGGCGAGCCGCCCCGCCGACGGCCCCGCCCTCCAGGCGAAGCTGGGCCGGGGGCCGGGAACCACGACCGCCAGGGCGCCCGGCTTGGAGCCCCGGCTGGGCACACGAGATCTCCGCAATTTGCCGATTGTCTCCTCAACTGCCGGGGGCGCGGGCTAGCGTTCCTCCTTGGCATCGCACTGAGCGGTGTCGAGGAGGGGAGAGAGGCGGACATGAAGTCTCTTGCCAGAATGGCCCGTTGGGGCGGGGCGGTGGTCACTGCGGGGGCCCTGCTCGTCCTGGTGAGCGGGGCCGCCGAGGCCGCCGGGCCGGTGGCCGGCAGCGAGGCGACCATCGCTGTGGGCCTGACGCGGGCGGTGCCGGTCGTCAGCCCGGACGGCACGCGGGCCTACGTCGCCACGGACGGTGAGAATCGGACCCTCCACGTCAAGGCGGTCGACACCCAGACCGACGAGATCGTCGGGCAGGTCCAGGTGGGCTACGACAACTGGCTCAAGGGCCTGGTGCTCAGCCCGGACGGCGCGCAGCTCTACCTGTTGAACATGAACACCCTGACCGTGGTCGACGCCGCCTCGCTCACGGTGACCGCCTCGGTCACCGTGCCCGACCAGCCGAGGCCGGACACCTGGGTCGCGGGCGAGACCGGCTCGCTCGTGCTCAGCCCGGACGGATCCACCCTCTACGTCTCCCAGGACGGGCCGCACGGCTTCCGCGCGCTGGGCAACGGCCGGGTCCTGACCTTCGACACCACGCACCGGGCGTTCACCGGCTCGGTCGAGGTCCCGACCGTCTGGGCGCACGGGCTGACGATCCGGCCGGACGGGCGCGACCTGTTCGTCGGCGGCAGCTCGGGCGTGATCCACTTGAACACGGCCGGCCCGGTGCCGGCCGTCGTCCGCACCATCCCCGGCACCGCCACGTCGATGGGGTACGACCTGGCGCTCACGCCGGACGGCCGCCGCCTGCTCGCACTCAGCGTCGGCGCCGGCCAGGGCGAGCTCATCGACACCGCTACCGACACCGCCACACCGCTCACCCCGGCCGGCAACTGGGCGAAGTACACCCTGCGGCCCGGCCCGGACGGCACCCGCTTCTACGTCGCCACCGCAAGTACCGACATCGGCCCCTCCGTCGTGGCCCTCGACGCCGCCACAGGCGCGACCGTCCCGGCCGAGACCGTGAACGGGCTGGACGAGGACTGGGTGACCGGTATCGCCGTCGGCCCCGACGGCCACACCCTCTACGCCGGCGGCTACGTCCAGGACACCAATACCACCGCCAACCTGCAGATCATCCATTTCTGAAGGGTCTGGCATTCCGCGCCGGGCAGTCCCACCCCAAGACGGGCTGCCTGGCACAGCGGCCCGCCCCAGCGCGGCCAGGCCTCCCCGGTCGGGACCCTGGCATTGTCCCGGCCGCCTCGGTCACCGCCCTGCTGCGCGGGATCGCGGCCAGCTGGACCGCCTGCCGGTGCGTCGATGCCGACGGCCAGGAGGCGGCGGCCGCGCACGCCGCCATCCTCACCGGCTACGCCGACCGGACCGCCGTGGCACGGCGCGGAGAGTGTCCCCGCCGAGTCGGCCAGCACTATCACGAGCAGGCCGGCAGCCGCGCACCAGTCACCCGATTGCCGCAGCCCGCGTGCGCCAGAAGGGTGACGCGGCGACCGTGGTACTGCGAGCAGACCGGATCTCCTGGCCCAAGCCAGGGAAACGACTGCCCAGGCAACAACCATGCAGTCAGGAACGCCACCGGGTTCCACCGCACGCTTGAAGGAGAACCTCGATGCGTACTGCAGCACGGGCCTCGGCGCTTGCCACCGCGGCCCTCCTCAGCATGGCGCTCGCCAGCCCTGCGGCAAGCGCGGCGACCACACTCACCCCTCAGAACAATGTCGTCAGACTCATGAACAAGGCCACCGGCTGGTGCCTGTACTACGACGGGAACGTGGTGAAGACAGCCACGTGCGGCAACACGTACACGGACCAGAGATGGAACGTCGAGTCGCTGGGAGGCGGCATCTACCAGCTCCGGAACCTCGACTACGGCACCTGCCTGTCCGGCTCCCCCTACAGCGAAGGCCAGAAACTGACGGCGATCAGATGCGGCGGCGCGGGAACCAGATGGTCCCCCAGCTACTCCCCCGCACCGGGTGCCACGGTCAAGTGGTCGGTGTCCGACGGCAGCAACACCAGGTGCATGGGCAGCAACTCCGAACACAACACCTACACGTGGACCTGCACCTCCAGCAACCGTCAGCAGTGGGAGCTGATGAACGCGTAACCGCCTCGTGATCCGGTGGCGTCACCAGCGCCGAGACGACGGCGAGTTAAGCCATCGCTACCCGCAGAAGCAGGGGCGACAGCCTGCACCGCGTGCTGCAAGCTGTCGCCCCCCTGCCAGTGGACCCGGCGGATCTTGCCGCCTGCCACAGCCTCATTCCACCGGTAGCCGAAGGCAGTCGGGACTCCCGCACGGTCGAGGCGGCGGCGTAGCGAAGGCTCGCGCCGCCGCTGAGTGCGGGCGCAGTGCCCGCCCGGTGGTCCGACTTCGGTGGTGGGCCGCTGACCTGCTAATATTCTCCTCGTCGCAAGGGAGATGATTCCTCCTCAGGCGTCAGCGGTGCTACCAGAGCACGTCCTACTTTCAGTAGGGAGAGTCCGTGCGACCCGGGCCTGGCGCTCCACTGTCGGGCGAGGTCCGGCACCCACCCGGGGTGCCGGACCTCGCCTGCGTTTGCGGGCCGTTCGCGCGGGAGATGCCGTTCCCGATCGGGAGAGGCGGAAACACGACGGGTCGCAGCCCCAGGCCCGCGCCAGTATCCAGCGGAACTCAGCCTTCCGCGACCGCCGACTCGAGCAGGGACAGCGTCTTGTTGTCCGCGTCCACGTGTGCACGGACGCCGAGAGGCAACGGCAGGTTCGGCGAGGTGTGACCGAAGTCGACCTGTGCGAGGACCGGGACGTCACGTCGAGCCAGGACATCGAGCACCACGTCGCGTAGATCTGCGCGGTCTCCGCCGCCCTCGTAGGGCGTGACCTCAGTCGGGATGCCGACCACCATGCCCGCGATCCGGTCCAACACACCGGACAGCCGCAAATTATGCAGGTCGCCCCAGATCCGCGAGACCGGCCGCTGCACCTCCTCCCAGAACAACAAGGCACCGTCGAACCGTTCGGCGGGCAGCGCGAACGGTGTCGCCTGCAGTTGGACCAGGCGGTTCAGCAAACCGCCGACCAGTGGTCCCTGCGCACGGCCCGGCCGCCAGGTTTCCCAAGCCCCCATTGCCGGCAGCACGCCCGGCGCCTCGGCCTTGGTGAGCACACGGGTGTAGAGGTCAACGAGCTCGGAGCGACGGGCCTCGTCGCCCAGCGTGTACCAATCGCTGCCGAATCCGTGGGTGGCGATGTCGGAGTGGAAGCCGACGAGGCCGGTCTTGGCGTGCAGCGCCATGTGCAGCAGCGAGATGTCGCTGTAGCCGAGGATCGGCTTCGGGTCGGCCCGGATCGCGTCCAGATCGATCAAATCGAGATAGCCGATGGTCGCCTGTCCACCGGTGTGTGCGACGATGGCCCGCACCTCCGGGTCCCGGAGCAGAGCATTGAGCTCGGCGGCCTGCTCCGCCGGAGTGCCCGACGCCCACCAGCGATTCTGCGCCGGGTCGACCATCGGGCTGACTCGCACGCGGAAACCCATCCGCTCCAGTATCGCCACACCGCGGGCGAGCAGTGGTTCCTCACCCGGCTCAAGCTGCCCCGAGGGCGCGGTAACGACCACGAGGTCGCCGGAACGGAGCGCGCGGGGCCGAAGGATCACGGGCATGGGGCCTCCTTGTTGATCAACAACGGCGAGCAACAAGGCCCGTGCCGCCGATATTCCGCCTCCCAGACGTGATCAAGCCGAGCCCCGGAACCCCGGCTGGGCCCACCGGCCGCCTCCACGCGGGCAACTCAGGAAAGGCAGGTGCCAATGAGCGGTGTGCATCGTGAAGTTGCAGGTCGCGCAGGCCTGGTGTGCGCGTGTATAGGTGTGCTCTCGCTGGTCGGCGGCTGGTGCCCGGGGTGAAGATCGTCTGACTGGGCGGCTGGCGGGGTTCTCGGATTTTGCCGCGCCTGCTGCGGGGGTCCGCCTGCCATCCGTCGCGGTGCGGATACGCCGCCAGGTCGCGGGGAGGGTGCGGGCCTGTAGGAGCTCGAACGGATCACAGTGCGCCGAAACGAGCTGGACGTACTCGCCGAGGAGTTGGGCAAGCAGCTTCAGGAGGTCCAGACGGAACGGGAGGGCTGGTGATCGCCGAGCGGGTCCTGCGGCGGCTGAGCAGGACCTGACTCGAAGCCGCACAACAGGCCCTCAGCCAGTTCCCGCGCCGCAAGGCCAGGAACCGGACCGCCAACCACCAGCGGGCGGTTGAGAAGGTCGCCGAGCCGCACCGCAAGGTCCGCCGTCAACGTCTCGACCACGCCCACAAGACCGCCCTCGGCCTCGTCCGCGAGCACGACTTCATCGCGCACGAAGACCTCAAGATCCGCAACATGGTCAAGGCTCCCGCGCCGAAGCCCGACCCCGAACAGTCGGGCACCTTCCCGCCCAACGGCGCGGCCGCCAAACCGGACTGAACAAGTCCATCTCCGACGCCGGATGGGGGCTGTTCCTGACGTTCCTGCACGCCAAGGCTGAAAGCGCCGGACGGGAAGTGATCGCCGTGGACCCCCGCAACACCTCCCGCACCTGCCCGCCCTGCGGGCACGTCGCAGCAAAGAACCGACCTACACAGGACACCTTCCACTGCGTCAGCTGTGGTCACAAGGCACACGCTGACACAGTGGGAGCCGTCAACGTTCTACGGGCCGGGCTGGTCCATCGCAACGCCCAGAAGGGTTAGCGAGAAGCCCCCGGCTTCAGCCGGGGGAGGAGTCACCAGTGGGACAGGACTCAGGCCGAGGCGTCCTCCGCCTCGCGGAACTCGCGGAACTCCTGGTAGGCCGAGTCCGACGCGGGCAGCAGGCCGGCCCGGACCATCGCCGCGCCGAGTTCCACCCGCCGCTCGGGGTCGGGGCACTCCAGTCCGAACTGGATGATCTCCGCGACCACCTCCGTCGTCCCGGCCAGGAAGATCGAACCGCTGTCCACCTGGTAGAACCAGGCCTCGTACAGCGGCACTCCGTCGGCCATCACGTCCCAGAGCTCGCAGAAGGCCAGCACCCCCTCGTCGTCGCCGTCGGCGGACAGCCGCCGCTCGGCCGGCAGGTTCTCGCCGTCATAGCGCCTGCCGCTCAGTACGACCTGCTCCGCCTGGACCGGGGTGAGGGAATCCGCCGACGTGATCGGGCGGCGATTGGTGAAAACAGCCATGCGCGGAACCTACCAACTCCCACTGACCGTGGTCGTGTCCACCTGGTGACGAAATCTCCATGTGCTGATGTTTCGTCGGAATTAGGCGAGGCCACCCCGGAACTGTCCCGGCACCACGAGAGCGACCTCGCGGCGCTGGCCCTGCCAGACCCCCCCACCCGCCCCGCCGGTCGGGTCGGCGAGGCCGTTGCCGGGTGCGGCGCAGTCGCGCCAGGTGAGCCGGTGCCCCCGGGTCCATCCTCGGGATCGACCTGATCCCGGGGATGGACGGGACCAGGGCCAGGCTCAGCAGAGCCACCAGTTCCCTCGGGCCTCTCCCGCGGGCTCTGGTGCCGGGCGCGGGTGGGATCCTCGCCCGGCCCGCAGCGGGAGGTCATGCGGTGGCGTGATCCACCCGTGGCCTGTGGCCGGCCGCAGGCTGTTCAGGCAGGCGGGTGCTTCGCCGACGGTGCCGCGCCTGGAGTGAGGAGTCCTGCGGCCATGGCGGCGATCGCGGCGTCCAGGCGGTCGCGCGCGTCCTCCGGCATGGCGGCCAGCCGCAGCGGGCGGGCGGAGATCAGCGAGACCAGCAGCCAGGCTGCCGCAGCGGGGTCGGCGTCCGCACGAATGTCCCCCGCCGCCTGGCCGTGGCGCAGCGCGTCGGCGAGCGCGTCGGCGATCCGGCACACCGCGGCCTGGCCGGCCTGCGCGACGGCCGGTTCGGCGATGGGGGCCACCGAGTCGGCGAACAGGACGCCGAGCGAGCCCTGCGCGTGCAGCTGGTCGAGGTGAGCGGGGGAGAGCGCCTCGGCCACCAGGACGGCGACGGGGATCCCGGCGGCCACCGCGTCGGCGAGTTCGGCGCAGATCCGGGTCGCGGCGAGGTCGACGACGGCGGCGAACAGGGCAGCCTTGGAGCCGAAGTTCTGGAAGACGACCGGCTCGGTGACGCCGACCTGGGCGGCGATCTCGGAAACCTTGCCGCGCTGGTAGCCGCGTTCGGCGAACACCCCGATCGCCGCAGCGAGGATCGAGGCGCGCCGGTCCTCGGCGCTGAGGCGGGTGCGGCGCGGCTTGGCAGGCGTGGGCGAGGTCACCCCGTCATCGTAGACGGCCCTTGCCAAGGAAACTTAGTGGCGACTAAGGTCAGTGTTCTTAGTCGTCACTAAGTTTGGAGAACGGCATGGAACTGGCACGCCTGCTGCACGGGGACCCGCAGAGCGACACCGACGGCATCACCATCGCCCACGGCCGGGGCTACGAGCTGTTCGGGACCGTCGCCTTCGTTGGCCGCCGCAACCACGTCTTCACCCGGCTCGCCGAGATCAGCGGTGCCCGCCCCGGCGACCGCGCTCTGGACCTCGGCTGCGGGACCGGCTACCTCACCCAGCGCATGGCCAGGGTCGTCTCCCCCGCGGGCACCGCGCTCGGCATCGACCCGTCCGCCCAGGTCGTCGAGCACGCCCGCAAGCTGGCCGCCAAGCAGCCCAACTGCACCTTCGAGCGCGGGATCGCCGAACGGCTCGACGCAGCCGACGACTCGTTCGACGTCGTCGTCAGCAGCCTGATGGTCCATCATCTCCCCGCCCCCGTACGCCCGCAGGCGGTGGCCGAGATGTACCGGGTGCTGCGCCCGGGCGGACGCCTGATGATCGCCGACTTCCGGCCCCCCAAGGGTCGCGTCGGCCGCCACCTGGTCGGCGCCGTCACCGGACCTGCGATGGAGAACAACCCGATCGACCTGCTGGAGGGTCTGGTCCGCGACGCCCGCTTCGACGAGGTCAGCGCCGGGGACCTGCACCCGTGGATCCGCTACGTGACCGCTGCCAAGCCCGCCACCCGCGGGGCCGCCGGATGAACCGCCAGCCCGCTGGCCCACGTGCGGTCCGGCTCGCCGCGATCCCGCTGGCCGTGGCCGGCCTCGGCGTGCACCTGTGGCTCGGCACCAAGGTCGGCCTCGTCATCGCCGCCGTCGGCCTGCTGGCCCACCTCGCCGCCGGCCTGCTCGGCCGCCGCTGGCTGCGCCGACGCGACGGCGCCGGGTCCGCCCGAGTGACCGGCCACCAGCACTGACCGCCCCGGGCCGGTCGCGGCGGGAACGGCGACCGAGGCCAGTTGTGGGTCCGGGCCCCGCGCGGGGATCCGGATCCACGGCGTACCGAGTACAGGGTCTCCGCCGTGCGGCTTGCTTTCTGCACATGTGCCCACCATCGGACCTTGCCCCGGACAGTGCCGTAACAGCGTCCCTCCGTCGACCGCGTATCCTCGCCGACCTCCCGGTTGGCAGCTGTGGTCGCGATGCCGACGCATCATGGACACCGCCCTGCGCGAGTCGCTGAAGGCGCTTCGGCTGTCCGGGATGCTGGAGACCCTGGACGCGCGGCTACATCAAGGGCGGAACGCGTGGCCCTCGATCCCGACGGGCCGCGGCCGCGGCGGAGGCGGCCGCGAGGTGGGACCAGCCGGTGTACGCCACGGCCGTCCCCTTGTCCGCCTGGCACCTGCGTCACGCCGCGGCACACCTGGTGGCGGCGGGGGAGGGGGCTACGGCCGGTGCGGCATCAAACGGCCCGACGTTCCTGCCGCCGCAGCGTGTGGCGCCAGGTGACGGCCCGGTGCCGGGGCCGCGACCGAGCCGGTGATCGGCGGTCAACCTCTGGGGGCACTGCCGCTGTCACCTGGGCGGGTGACGACCGGAGCGGTGAGCATCCGGTGGGCGACGGTGAGCCTGTCAGTGGCGCCCGGTTGACTGAGGCCATGGCCGACACTACCGATCACCTGCACCATGTCGACGCCCTGCTGGGCCGCCCGGGGCCGGGCACCGCCCGCCTGTCGGCTGACGGCGATCTCACTGCCGCGCACCGGCGCCTCGTTGAGGCGCTGCGCCCGCGCTGGGGGTCGTCGCGCAACCTCGCGACCGGTGGCTTCGTCGACCCGACCCTCGATGACGACCGTGGGTTGCCGCTGGCCGCCCCGTTCGCCGGGCGCCTGGTCGAGCTGTGCGGGTGGGTGGTGGGTGAGCGCTGGATCGGCTGTGGGATCGTCCAGGACGACGGCGGTGCGCCGTACCTGGTGGCGGTGACGGCTCACCGGGCCGACCCGGCGACGGCCTGCCTGCGCCAGGCGGCTCCTGAACCGACACCGCCAGCCTTGGATAGGGTCAACCGCACAAATCGCCTGGAGAGCGTCATATGACAACACCGCAGCCCCCGTTCACTACCGGCCCCGTGCCCGGCAGCGCCTACAGCACGCCTGAGGGGCAGCCGTACACCCTGCCGGCACCGCCCGTACCCGGCGGGCACCCGGGACCGGTCCCCACAGGCCAGGCCTGGCCGCCCGCGTGCCGCGCATGCGGGGGCGGGCCTGCCGTGCCGTTCCGCGTCAGGTCCCACGTCGGCGCGCTCATCGTGATGAAGTTCGAGCGCCTGGACGGACCGTTCTGCCGGTCCTGCGGTATAGCCGTCGTCCGGCAGATGACCACCAGAACGCTGTGCCTGGGCTGGTGGAGCCCCTTCTCCCTGGTGCTGTGCAGTCCGTTCACCCTGCTGTGGAACCTCGTCGGCTACCGGAAGTTCAGCAAGCTCCCACCCTCGACGCCCGCCCCGGGACGTGCCGGGATCGACCCGGGCCGACCGGTGCTTCGCCGCCCCGTAGCGTATGTGGCGCTGATTCCCGCGATCTGGGTCATCGGGTTCGTCGTCTCCGGGATCGTGCTCCACACGTAAGCCCTGGCAGCCCCAACCACAGCAACCGGCCGTCCGACGGCCATCCGCGTCGACCCCCGCTACCGGTTCCGTCGTACCGACGAGACCCGAGCGGAAATACCGCTCGCCAGGGCCCGGCCGGGCTTGGTGGTCCCGGCCGGGCCCTGCCGGCCTACCCCGTACCGCAGACGCTCCGCCACGCGGAGCACCGGGCATCACCTTCCGCTGCGCAGCATGTGGCCGCGGGGCGGGCGGCAGTTGTGGTTTGGCCGACGCTTTGGCGGGGCCGGAATTCTGTTCAGCATGGGTTCGATCGGCACCGTGCAGTTCATCCGCACCGGCGCCGGTACCTGGACGAAGCCGGACGACACCTACTGGGCGAGCATCGCCGGTAGGGAGGGCGGCGGTCCGCAGAGGGACGTTGTTCCCGGCGGGATGAAGCAGGTCGATGACGGCCGTGCCTATCGCTTCGGGGGTGACTGGTCGAAGCAGCTTCTGGAGTGAGCCCACGAACATGGTCGACGGCCAGGTCGGGGCGCTACTGGGGGTCCTCAGACGGCTGGAGAACGCGGAGGGGTGACCCCCGACTCCGCTCATAGATGTGGTGTCGACATGGGTCCACCGCCCCGTGGGCTGGTGGTGACGCCGCGTTCCCGCGGCTGTCGGTACTGGCACCTACAGTGATCCGCACAGATGGCGACCCGCTGTGCAAAACACCGCCGCTGGCCGCTGCGCCACCACCGTCGTCGAGGAGCCACGGACCGTTGGGGTACCACACCGAGTTCACCGGCCGGATCGATGTCGTGCCGCCGCTGAACGAGTCCGAGCGGACATATCTGCGGAAGTTCGCCCGAAGCCGCCGGATGGACCGGGACACCGGCCCCTACTTCGTCGGCGGGCGCTACTACGACCCTCTCGACCGCACAGGATGGCAGGAAGACAGCGACGT
>NZ_JBSFGU010000069.1:0-26718 GCF_053596725.1 Kitasatospora sp. NPDC001660
GGTGACCTGGAGGACGCGGGGAGGGTGCGCCAGGAGCTGCGATTGCCGGATGGGCGGAAGCTGTGGTGCCTGACCGCGGCAGGCCGTCGCGAGGCTGCCGCGCTGCTTCCAGCCGGGACGAAGCTGTCCGCGCTGCGCCCCGAGCGTGACGGCCGGGCCGCGGCGTTCTCCGAGCACGCCCTGGACGTCGCCGCCACCGCGGGCCTCCTCGCCCGCGCCGGATTCGGTCACCTGGAGGCGTTCACCACGGAGGTCGAGCACGCGATCCCGCACCGCCGCTCGCTGTTCGCCGACCTGGTGCTGCGCGACCCCGGCGCCGACGTGCCGGTGCTCCTGGTGGAGGTCGACCGCGAGAACGAGGGCGTCGGCACGCTCGTGGAAAAGCTGGCCACCTACCGCGCCTGGTGCGAGCTGCCCGCCAAGGGCACCGCGAAGGCCGCGTTCGAAACGAGCATGCGCTGCCCCGGCGCCCGCACCCACGCCCTGCGGCTATGGCCCACCGTCTACCCACCGACCGGCCGCGAGGGACTGCCGCCCCTCGCCCTGGTCCTCGAGGCCGGCCGCAAGCCGCCCCGGCACCAAACCGCTCACCCCCGAACAGAAGAAGCAGAAGACGAAGGCCGACCACCTACGGCTGCTGCGCCGCATCCAGGCGGTGGAGACCGCCTCCGAGACGTCCTGGTACGCGCCGCCGTACCGCGGCGACAACATCACCGCCCGCGACCACCACCACGCCCTGCCCATCGTCGCGACCACCCTGCCGCTGCTGCGCCGGCCCGCCGCGCCGCCTTCCTGGCCCGCACCGCACCGCTGCGCCGACTGCCCGACGCGCTGCGCCCGCTGCTGCCCGCGCTGGCGGCGAGCACCGCGCACGGCGGCCCGCTCACCGCCCTGGGTGCCGCGCTCTCGATCGCCGCCGCCGACCGCGGCATCCGGCCGCTCTACGACACCGCGCCCGACCAGCGGGTCGAGGACGCGTTGTTCGCCACCGCGCTGGTGCCCACCATCCTGACCGCGCTGCACCGGCTGCAGCACGGCGAGCAGCCGGTGGAACCGCGCGACGACCTGGGCTACGCGGCCAACTACCTCTACATGCTGACCGGCGAGGAGCCCGAGCCGGCCAAGGCCCGCGCGGTCGAGCAGTACCTGATCTCCACGGTGGACCACGGCTTCAACGCCTCCACCTTCACCGCCCGGGTGATCGCCTCCACCGGGGCCGACCTGGTGGCCTGCCTGGTCGGCGGGCTGGGCGCGCTCTCCGGGCCGCTGCACGGCGGCGCGCCGAGCCGGGCGCTGGACACGCTGGACGCGATCGGCACCCCGGAGCGGATCGACGGCTGGATCCGCGAGCACGTGCTGGCCGGCGACCGCATCATGGGTTTCGGCCACGCCGTCTACCGCACGGAGGACCCGCGCTCCCGGATGCTGCGCGGGGTCGCCGAGTCCTTCGGCGGTGAGCTGGTCGACCTCGCCGTCCAGGTGGAGGCCCGGGTCGAGGCGATCCTGGCCGAGCTGAAGCCGGGCCGCGAACTCCACACCAACGTGGAGTTCTACGCCGGCGTGGTGATGCACCTGTGCGGTCTGCCCAGGGAGATGTTCACCCCCACCTTCGCCGCGGCCCGCGCGATCGGTTGGAGCGCCAACATCCTGGAACAGGCTGCCGACTCCAAGATCATCCGCCCGTCCGCCCGCTACACCGGTCCGGCCGCCCCGCAGCCGCTGCCGGCGGCCTGAACAGCGGGCCCCGGAGTCGGACAAACTCGGGCGGTGGCAACGGGCACGCCTTCGTGGACCATGCGGTCCACGAAGGCGCCGGGGTCGGGCATCCAGCACGGCCGACCCCTCGGACCGCCGCGGCGGCGCGCTCCGCGAGCGCGCCGACTCCGGTAACAGCGCCCGCTGGCCGGCGATGTGCGGGTGAGTTCAGAGGCGGTCCACGCACTCGGTGAAGGAGCGGATCAGCAGAGCCCAGGACGCGCCTCCGAGCAGCCCCACGAAGCATGCGGCGGCGGTCGCACCGAGCAGTTTCTCGAGAATCTTGATGATCACACCGGATGCGATGCCGGCGAGCGCCAGTACGAGAGCCCGGTCGGCGGGGTCCAGGTTCCGGTTCCACTCGACGACCCGGCGGACGGCGTCGGCGCCCAGGGCGCGCAGATCGTCGATGATGGAGTCGACGGTGGTCTGTACCCGCGTTGCGAAGCAATCGGCGAATTCCTCGATCGCCATACCTCTCCTCCGTTCTTCCGTTCTTCCGGTCAACCGGCTGGGCGAGGTGCCTAGGCCTGGCCCTGAACCAGGTCGAGCGTTTCGCGCGTCACCTGCAGCAGCTCGGTCAGACGCCTATTGGAAGCGCGGTCGTAGGCGGCGAGGATCGAAGAGATCTCGGGGGCGACGTTCACCGTCGGGTCGGCAAGGACCGAGCAGACGGCGAATTCGAGCGAGCTCTCGTCGAACCCTTCACGCACGGCCTCGTCGAGTCCGCTCAGGTAGCCGGTGATGTTGTCCAGCGCACCGCCGATGACATCCGGGGCGGGGACGTCGGCAGCGTTCATCTGGATACCGCGGTTGGAAAGCGCGGCGGCGAAGTCCTCGGCGAAGGCCATGAGCTTCTCCCGGGTCGACAGCACTGTGACGGAGCACCTATCGGCCCCTGTACAGCCCATCGTGGCGCCGGGCGGAGTTTTTGGCGCGGTGTACTGCTCGCGCCCCGTGGCACCGGTTCGGCCGGGACGGCTGGCACACCCTCACCAACGCGCTCGACAATCCGGAGGCGACGAGCTGCTGCATGCGGAACGGGCCGCCGCCGACCAGGTCTACCAGGAACGGGAGCAGGAACGGCAGAAGGCGGAGCGCGAGCGCCACCGTCCGGCCTGCACCCGCTGCAAGGCGCCGTTCTCGGACGAGCGGTGGGAGATGCGCGAGCGGGCCGCCTGGGACGACGACGGGCTGTGCGAGCGCTGCCGACCAGCGCGCCCGGGAGGAGGCCGAACTCGAGCGGGCCGCCGCCGAGGCCGCAGCCGCCGAAGCGAAGCGCGCCCGCGCCTGGTGGCGCCGCTCCTGACTGGGCAGGGGTGCAACACGGGGCCGCAACACGGGCAACGCATGGGCCCTGGCAGGCTTCGCGTTGCACCCCTGACCTGCGCGAACCATCGGGGAACCGGGGTGCAACAGCGTGTTACACCCCGCGTTGCACCCCTGGCCTGCGGTGGGGAGTTTCCGGGCGGGCGGTGAGTTTCGCGCCGGGGCGCTGGTGAGTTTCTCCCCGGCCCGCTAACCGGACGCGGTTCAACGTGCTGTGGCCAGAGACACGTGTGGGTGATGTTCCCGGCGAGGGCCGGGTGAGGGACCGGCGCGCGCCGGTACGGTCGCCGGATGGTCGGGATGTTGCGGTTGGCGGTGGCGCAGAGCACGGTGCCGGAGGACCCAAGGGACCAGGCGGCGATCCGGGTGGCGGGTGAGGAGGTCCGGGCGCTGATGCGCCAGGCCGCCGGGGCGGGGGCGCGGCTGGTGCAGTTTCCGGAGGGCGCTCTCGTCTACCCGGACAAGCGGGTGGTGGCGACCGGCCCCGACGGCGACCTGGTGCCCGCGGACTGGACCGGCGCCGCGTGGGACGTCCTGCGCGAGGAGGCGCAGCGGATCGCGGCGCTGGCCGGGGAGCTGGGCCTGTGGACGGTCTTCGGATCACTCCACCCGCTCACACCGCCGAGGCGTCCGCACAACAGCCTCTACGTCGTCTCCGACCACGGGGACCTGGTCGCCCGGTACGACAAGCGGTTCCTGTCGAACACCGAACTGTCCTACCTCTACACCCCCGGCCGGCCCGAACCGACGGTGTTCGACGTGGACGGCGTCCGCTTCGGCCTGGCCATCTGCATCGAAGCGAACTTCCCCACCCTGTTCGCCGAATACGAACGCCTGGACGTCGACTGCGCCCTGCTGTCCGTCATGGTCGACGACCCCGCCCACGCCACCGTCGCCCAGGCCTACGGCACCCTCTACAACTACTGGCTCGGCTACGCCGTCCCCGCCCAGTACGCCGCCAACGCCCCCTCCGGCATCGTCGCCCCCGGCGGCCGCTGGCTCACCCGAGCCCCCGCCGACAACCACCCCGCCCTCGCACTCGCCGACCTCGACCTCCACCCGACCGACCCGGACATCGACATCGCGGTGCGCTACGCCTGGCCCTGGCGGCGGCTGGCCCGTACAGGCCTCTACACCGACCATCTCGCCGACGGTGACCCCAGGAGCCAGAGCCGCACCGCGTTCTGACCAGTGGTGGGGAGTTTCATTGGCGGTCCCGGGGCGGCCGCCGCTGGTGAGTTTCGGCTCCCGACTGGTGAGTTTTGGGTGTCGGTGCAGGTCGGCGGTCGGCGAGATGTGGTGGGTCTGGTGCGTTCGGGTGGCGGCGGGGTACGGCGGGAGGCCGGCTGGCGGGAGCGGCTGGAAAATGTCCGGGCCCGCCTTGCCGTCGTTCGAATGTGCTGGGCGCCGGTCACCGGGGACCCGGATCTGCCGTCACGTCCCTAGCCAGCAGGGGTGGTTGAAGGACGACGGATGCTTCGCCGGTCAGTTGCCGGGGGTGGGCAGGTCGAGTGCGCGGTGTTGGATCTGGGCGGCTTTCTCGTTGTCGCTGCCCGTGACTGTGACGACTCCGCCCGGCGTGGATTGTCCGTCGGTCGTCACGGCAACGAACTGGGTTTGCGGGTTGGCTTTGGCTGCGGTTTCCAGGGCCTGAGTGAAGGTCGGTCCGATGGCGACGACGAGGTCGCAGTGCTGTGCTGAGAGGCCCGCGAGGTAGGGAAGGGCCTGGTCGGTGGTGGCTGCAGGGACAAGGAGTTGCTGCACGTTCAGCCGGTGTTGCCGGGAGGCGTCCTGAAGAGCTGACCAGATCGCGCTGGTGTCTGTTCGCTTCGCCGCTTCCGTGGCATCGCCGGTGAGGCAGGCCGTTCGGCGCCCGGCGACGTTCGAGGGAGTTACTGCGGCGGCGCGGTCGGCGGCGCGGTCGTTCTCGTTGGTGAGCAGCAGCACAACGCCGCTACCTGCAACGACCAGTGCTGCGGTCAGCCCGAGCACCCACCGGGATCGGGGGGTGAGGTGGAACGTCATGTCGGGCTTCTCCTGGCAGGTGTGCGTGGTGGCGGGGTCAAGTCTCGCCCGCTGGGTTCCGGCGGCCGGTAAAGAAGATGAAAAATTTCTTAAGATCATTTCGACATATCATGTCCCTATTTTGCACAAAGTGACCATAGTTTCGCCAATTCCCGGCTGTACCTGTCGCACTGACGACCGATAGGAAGGGCACGGACCGATCGCCGCAGGGGGAGTCGGTCGTTTTCGCCTGCCCTCCGAAGGACTTGCCGTGCGTCGCTCGCTTGCACTCATCACCTCTTTGGCGCTTCTGCTTGCCCTTGGCACGCAGGAAGCGAGCGCGTTCACGGCGGCCAATGCCCCGGTGCCGACGGTCACGCCGGTGACCCCGCAGCAGGTCAGTGGTGATCCGAGTCGGGGGAGTCACACCGTCCCGTCCTCGCAGACCAGGAAGGACGGCGGTGCTCCCGGGGGGTCCGCGCATCAGCCGGGTCCGGCCGAACTGCCCGAGACCAAGGCCGTGCAGGGCGACACGAGCACGCACCCCTCGGGGGATTCGCGGCCCCGCACGCCGGTGAAGGGCGAGGTGGTGCCCCCGCCGGCGTCCTTGGAGCACCGCCTTGGCGATGGCAAGCCCGGCAGTCCGCAGTCCGGTGCCGCCGTCAAGCCGAAGGCCGATACGCCGAAGGACATCAAGCAGCCCGCTGTCGAGCCGACGTCCCCGGCCGCGAAGAACCTCAAGGCACGGAACGACGCCACCGCCGGAACTGGCGTCCCTGGCCTGCCCGCAGAGGGTGTCGAGGACACCGGCTCGCGTACCGGCTCCTCGTCGGTCTACCAGAACCCGGACGGCACCAAGACTCTGCGCGCCTATCCCCGGCCCGTGCACTACCAGAAGGCCGACGGTACCTGGGACGACATCAACACGAACTTCTCGCTCGACCGTGCCGGCCGGTGGGCCGAGCAGGCGAACAGTCAGCAGGCTTCCTTCGCCACGCGGGTGGACGATCCCGCGCTGGTGAGCTGGACCCTGGACGCCGGACACGTGGTCTCCTACGGCCTGCAGGACGCTGCCCAGGTGCGCGGTGTGGTCCAGGGCGACACCCTCACCTACCCGCTCGCGCGTCCCGCGAGCGATGTGGTCTACAACGGCCTCGCCCAGGGAATCAAGGAGACCCTGGTCCTGCATGATGTGACCGCGCCCACCAGCTGGGTCTTCCCGCTGCACGTCACCGGGCTGACGCCGGCGATCGGCCCGGGCGGCGAGGTGCAGTTCAAGGACGCCTCCGGCGCGGTGAAGGTGACCATCCCGCACGGCTTCATGACCGACTCCAAGATCGACCCGGCCTCGGGCGACGGCGTGGTCAGCGACCGGGTGACCTACCACCTGATCGACGTCAACGGTGCTCCCGCGCTGCGGATGGACCTGGACGAGGCCTGGCTGCACGACGCCAAGCGCGTCTACCCGGTCACCGTCGACCCGTCGACGGCCACGATCGGGGTCGGCAAGTCGACGTTCGTGCGCTCGGACCAGACCGCGAACTTCTCCACCGACCCGCTGCTGCGGATCGGAACCTCCGACGGCGGCAAGTCCGTGGTCAACAGCTACCTGTACTTCCCGGACGTCGCCAACGTCCTGAAGAACGACTACCTGCACGCCGTCACGCTGAGCCTGAACAACACCCACTCCTACGAGTGCTCGGCCCACCCGGTCTACGTCAACCAGATCACCAGCCCCTGGGATCCGTCGACGATCAACACCTACCCCGGCGTGTCGATCGGCCAGCAGCTTGGCACCAACAGCTTCTCCGCGGGCGATACCTGTGGCGGTGCGATGTGGGAGCCGATCGAGCTCGGCCGCAGCCACAACGACCCCGGCGTGCAGCTGGTCGAGAGCTGGGCCCGCGGCGGGGACAACTTCGGCCTCGCGCTGACCACCAGCGCCACCGACTCCAACGACTGGAAGAAGTTCTCCAGCGCCAACAGCCCCTACCCGCCGTACCTGTCGATCACCTACAGCGACTGGGCCGCCACCTACGCGCCGGCCGGCAGCTACATGCCGCCGACGTACAACACCCCCGGCTGGCAGCAGGTGACGCTGACCAACACCGGCGCGAACTGGTGGAACGGGCAGAGCATGCAGGTCAAGGCCCGCCTGTTCGACGCGAACGGGAACGAGCAGTGGTTCAACGCCCCGCTCACCGGCGTGTCCGGACTGGTCGCGACCTACGGCTCGGTGACCGTCAACGGCGTGATCCCGCCGCTGCCGCTGGGCCAGACCTACACCCTGTGCTGGGACGGGTATGTCAACGGCACCACCTCGCTGCACGACTCCTACTGGATACCCTTCGGCAACTGCACCACGGTCGGCGACGCCAACACCGCGCCCCAGCTGGACCTGCTGGCCCCGATGAACAACACGGTCGTCGGCAACCTCACCCCACAGCTCTACGCCACCGGACACGACCCGGACAACTACCCCGGCACCGGGCTGGACTACGACTTCCGCGTCTACACCAACCCGTCCTCCGGCGACCCGCAGCTGATCGCCGAGTCGGGCTGGCAGTCCAATACCTCCTGGGCCGTTCCGCCGGGCAAACTCGCCTGGAACACCAGCTACCTGTGGAACGCCAAGGTCGGTGACCACATCGGTGAGAGCCCGCTGTCCAGCAGCGTCTCCTTCACCACCCAGGTCCAGCAGCCGGTGATCACCTCCCACCTGGGCGGCGCGGTCGGCGACGGCGCGGGCCGGCCGTTCGACGCCAAGGTCGGCAACTACACCACCGCGGCCACCGACGCCGACGTGAAGAGCATCGGCCCGGCGCTGTCGGTCAACCGCTCGTACAACTCGCTGGACCCGCGCACCTCGACGCTGTTCGGCACCGGCTGGACCTCCAACTTCGACATGCGGGTTCAGCCCGACAACGACTTCACCGACTCGGTGGTCCTGACCACCGCGAGCGGCCGGGCCGCCCGCTTCGGGGCCGATCCGAACAAGGGCGCCGTATACACCCCGCCGCCCGGGGAGTTCCAGTCCCTGAGCAAGGTCTCCGCCGGCTTCGACCTCATGGCCAAGGACGGCACCCGCTACGAGCTCCACGCCGCCTCGGGCACCGGCTACGCACTGTCCCTGGTTCGCGACGCGATCGGCCGAACCCAGGAACTGGGCTACAGCGCCGACGGGCACCTGACGACGGTCAAGGACACCTCATCGGGCCGGGTCCTGCACTTCGAGTGGACGGCCGGCAACCGGCACGTCGCGAAGGTGTACACCGACCCGGTCACCGGGACGGATCCGAGCACCGCTCTGACCTGGACCTACGGCTACAACGCGAACAACCCGGACGAGCTGGACCAGGTCTGCGCGCCCGCGACCGGCGGGAACACCGCACCCTCCTGCACCGGCTACTCCTACACCAGCGGCTCGCACCTGCGCTCCGCCGTCCTGGACTCCGCACCGGTCTCCTACTGGCGGCTCGGCGAGAGCTCCGGCGCCGCCGCGGCCAGCGAGGTGGCGGAGAACCAGGGCAACGACAACGCCCGCTACTCCGGCACCGGCGTCACCCTCGGCACGCCCGGCCCGACCTCCTCCGGCGCCACCGCCGCGACCTTCGACGGCTCCTCCGGCTACGTCGCACTGCCGCAGAGCGTCCTCGACACCTCCTCATACACCTCGGTCGGCCTCTGGTTCAAGACCAGGAGCTGGGGCGTGCTGTTCAGCTACCAGGCCGACCCGTTCCCGGGCAGCGGCAGCACCCCGGCCAACTACACGCCCGCGCTGTACGTCGGCCAGTCCGGCAAGCTGCACGGCAAGTTCTGGAACGGCCCGTCGAACACCATCGACTCCAGCAACCCGGTCAACGACGGCAACTGGCACTTCGCCCTGCTGTCGGCTGCCGGCAGCACCCAGACCCTCTACCTGGACGGCGTCGCCCAGGGCACCCTCCCCGGCGCGGTCATCGCGCCCGGGCAGCGCTCCGAAGCGATCGGCGGCGGCTTCATCAGCGCCAACTGGCCGGACAACCCCTACGGCCGCCCCGGCCAGGCCAGCTACTTCAACGGCAGCATCAGCGACGTCGCCTTCTACAACCGCGCCCTCGGCGCCCCGGCCGTGACCGCCCTGTGGCAGGCAGGCAACCAGCCCTCCGCGGAACTCACCGGTGTGAAGCTGCCGTCGGGCAAGACCCGTCTCGCCGTCAGCTACGACACGGTCAAGGACCGGGCCTCGAAGGTCACCGACGAGAACAACGGCACCTGGACGCTCAACACACCCACCGTCACCGGGTCCGCCCAGCAGTACCGGGGCTCGGTCATGGGCTCCCGGCCGGCCGGCTACTGGCCGCTGTCCGACGGCGCGGGCGTGCAAGCCGCGAACCAGGTCTACACACCGCGGCCGACACCCAACAACGGCAACTACGCCAACGTGACGCTCGGCGCTCCCGGCCCGATGACCGGTTCGGCCGGTGCCGCGACCTTCGACGGCAGCACCTCCTGGGCCGAACTGCCCGCCGCCTACGCCCCGCAGAACGGCCCCGGTGCCCTCGGGCTCTGGTTCCGCACCGACAGCCCGGGCGTCCTCCTCTCCTACCAGTCCTTCCCGATCGGCGGCACCCCCAACGGCACCACCGACCGCTGGAACCCGGCACTGTACGTCGGCAGCGACAACAAGCTGCACGCCCAGCTCTGGATGGGCGACGCCGCCCAGACCATGGTCACCAGCACGACGGTCACCGACAACAAGTGGCACTTCGCCGTGCTGTCCGCCGACAGCCAGACCTCGCAGACCCTCTACCTCGACGGTGCGCAGGCCGCAGGGCCGCTCAACGGCACCATCGTCCCCAACGGAACCGACCACGTGTTCCTCGGCGCGGGCAACCTCACCCTCGGCTGGCCGCAGCCGCCCGCCGACCGCTCCGGCCACTTCAAGGGCCAGCTCGCCGACGTCGCGGCCTACCCGCACGGCCTCACCGCGGCGACCGTCGCCTCGCTCTACCAGCTCGCCACCGGTTCCGGCGCCACCCAGTACGACGCCGCCGTCGTGGACAGCAAGCCCACCGGCTACTGGCGCCTCGGCGACACCGCAGGCAACCAGGCAACCGAGCTGATCTCCTCCGCCGCACTCGCCCAGAACCGAGGCAGCTACCACAACACCACCTGCTGCCAGCCCGGCCCCTGGGCCTCCGGCACCTCCACGGCCACCGGCTTCAACGGCACCACCTCGTACGTCCAACTCCCGGACAACACCGCCCCCAAGCAATGGGGCGCGGCCACCGCCGAGCTCTGGTTCAAGACCACCGCACCCGGCGTGCTGTACAGCTACCAGTCCTTCCCGCTCGCCGGGCAGCCCAACGGCACGACCGACCGCTGGAACCCCGCGCTGTACATCGGCACCGACAACAAGCTCTACGGCACCCTGTGGACCGGCTCGGCGAACAACGCCCTGGTCAGCGCCTCCACCGTCACCGACGGCGCCTGGCACCACGTCGCCCTGGCCGGCGACAGCTCCGGACAGACCCTCTACCTGGACGGCGCCCCGACCGCCACCAGCACCACCGCCCTGCCCATCACCTACAACGGCTCCGCCTACGCCTACCTAGGCGCCGGCTGGACCGGCGGCGGCTGGCCCAACGCCCCGACCGACCCGACCGGCCACCTCAACGGCACCATCGCCGACTTCTCCCTCTACCAGTACCGGCTCACCAACGACACCGTCTCCAGCCAGTACCACCTCGCCACCTCGGCCACCCCCATCGGCGGCCTGGACGCCGCAGCCGCCTACCGCACCTCCGTCGTCCAGGACACAGCCGTCGGCTACTGGCGCCTCAACGACCCCTCCGGCTCCTGGTACGCCGCCAGCCAGCTCGGCTCCGCCCGTCCCGACGTCACCGCCGGCACCCTCACCGACGTCCTCCTGAACGCAGGCGGCCCCTCCAACGACCCCAACCAGCGCGCCGCAGTGTTCAACGGCACCACCTCACAGATCCAGCTGCCGCCCGACACCGCCCCCACCCGCGGCTCGGCCAGCATCGAGCTCTGGTTCAAGACCACCAGCAGCGGCCCGCTCTACAGCTACCAGGACTTCCCGGTCGGCTCCCAGCCCGGCAACGTCTGGAACCCCGCCCTGTACGTCGGCACCGACGGCCGCATCCACGGCGAGTTCTGGATGAGCCCCGGCGCCACCATGACCTCCGACCGAACCGTCAACGACGGCAACTGGCACCAGGTGGCCCTCACCGCCGACGACAGCGGCCAGACCATCTACATCGACGGCCGCGCCAGCGCCTCCGACGCCACCGGACGCAAGATCACCTTCAACGGCACCCCGTACGTCTACCTCGGCGCCGGCACCAGCACCAACTGGCCGGCCGCCAGCGGCGACCACTTCAACGGCACCATCGCCGAGGCCTCCTACTACTCCTCCCGCCTCGACGCCGACACCGTCTCCCAGCACTTCAACGCCATGGGCGACGGCGGCAACGCCATCCCCGTCACCACCGCCACCATCACCGACCCGACCGGCTTCAACCTCGTCTACCGCTACGACACCCGCTCCTCCCGACTGCTCTCCCGCAGCGACGGCTACGGCAACACCACCCGCTACAGCTACGACACCTCGGGCTACCTCTACGCCGTCACCGACCCCAACGGCCACACCATCACCACCGGCCACGACGCCCGCGGCAACACCGTCTCCCGCACCACCTGCCGAGGCGCCGCCAACTGCCAGACCAGCTACGCCACCTACTACCTCGACACCACCAACCCCTTCAACCCCGCCAACGACAAGATCCTCACCTCCAGCGACGCCCGCTCCACCGGCCCCTCCGACACCACCTACACCACCCGCTACACCTACGACACCGCAGGCCAGCTCACCTCCACCACCCTCCCCGCCACGCCCGACTTCCCCAACGGCCGGATCAGCTACACCCTGCGCACCGACACCACCACCCAGGCCCAGGACGGCGTAGCCGTGCCGGTCGGACTCCTCCGGGCGCAGACCGGCCTGCTCGACGCGGCGGCCTACCCGGACCCGGGCAAGGTCCCCGCCGACCAGCAGACCACCTACACCTACCGGAGCAACGGCGACGTCGCCGCCGTGACCTCGCCGCTGCGACCCAAGGTCACCTACGGCTACGACAACCTCGGCCGCACCATCGCCCAGTCGTACAGCTGCGACGACTGCCCCGGCGGCACCACCGCCGCCCCCCGGGTGCTGGAGACCGACTACACCTGGGACGGCCGGGGCAACCAGGTCACCCGCACCGAGCCGTACACCACCGACGCCGTCACCGGCACCAAGCACACCCGCCAGACCACCACCACCTACGACCCGGACGGAAACCGACTCAGCCAGACCGTCGCCGACACCACCGGAGGCGACCAACCACGCACCACGACCTGGACGTACGAGCCCGACACCAGCCGGGTGAAGCAGGTCAAGGACCCCGGCGGCCACCTCACCTCGTACACCTACGACCGCTACGGCAACACCGCCACCAAGACCGACGCGGCCGGCACCACCTACAGCTACAGCCACTCACCCATGGGCCAGCTCCAGCAGACCGCGATCACCAACTACACCGGCAGCACCGCCACGGCGACCACGCCGCGCTGGCAGGTCATCGGCTCCCGCGCCTACGACCCGGCAGGCCGCCCCGCCACCGACACCGACGCCATGGGGCGCACCACCCACACCTACTACTACGACGACAACACCGTCGCCGAAGTCGACCTCGACGGCTACCACAACACCGACGGCACGCTGCGCAACGTCGTGCTCCAGCAGAACACCTACGACAACGCCGGCCGCCTCGCCCAGCAGGTCACCGGGGGCGGAAAGACCACGACCGTCACCGCGTACGACGCGGCCGGCCGAGTCAGCAAGTCGACCGTCGACCCGGGCGGCCTCAACCGCAGCACCACCTACACGTACGACGTCGGCAACCGCCCGCTGAGCGTCGTCACCGGCGGCGGCACAGACTCTGCCGAGGTCGATTACGCCTACGACGCCACCGGCAACCTGCTCAAGCAGACCGCCCGCAACCAGCCCGCCGACTCGGTCGTCACGTACGCCTACAACACCCGCGGCCTGCGCACCAGCACCATCAGCCCCAACGGCAACGCCGCCGGCGCCGACCTCACCGCATACACCAGCACCACCGCCTACGACGAGGCCGGCCGGCCCACCATCACCACCGGCCCGCTGACCAGCGCGGAGACCTACGACCCGACCACCCGCGGCACCACTCCCCAGCAGGTCCGACCGATCACCCGCACCGGCTACGACACCTTCGGCGAGCAGACCGCCGCCATCGACGCGCTCGGCAACACCGTCACCAGCACCTACGACCTGGACGGCAACCGGGTCGCCGTGGCCGGCGCGCCCTACACCGACCCGCAATCCGGCAACACGATCACCCCGACCTCCACGATCGAGTACGACGTACTCGGCCGGCCCGTCACGAGCGTCGTCGATCCGACCGGCCTCAAACTGACCCGCACCACGCGGTACGACCAGTTCGGCAACCCGGTGCGGACCACCCTCCCGCCGACCGGTGGCGTTACCGCCCCGACCGTCACTAACTCCTACGACCTCGACGGCGAACTGCTCGCCACCACCGGCCCGACGGGTGCCGTCAGCCAGGCCACCTACGACGACCTCGGACGGCGCATCACCAGCACCCAGCTGGAGCGCTACCCGGCCGCGGCCGCCTACACCAGCACCTTCACCTGGGACGACGCGGGCAACCAGCTCAGCTCCACCCTGCCGGGCGGCGCCACCAGCAAGACCACCTACAACGCCGTCGGCCAGGTGCTCAACGCCACCGACCCGGCCGGCGTCACCGTCCGCCCCGCCTACGACGGCCTCGGCCGGACCAGCCGGGTGACCAAGGCCGACGGCACCGCGACCGTCACCGGCTATGACCGGCTCGGGCGGACGCTGAGCACGACCGACCTGGACACCACGGGGGCCTCCGTGGCCACCCAGTACGCCACCTACGACCTAGAGGGGAACATCCTCAGCGCCACCGACAAGGTGGCGAACAGCGCCGACATCGCCGCGCACGCACGGCAGTTCACCTACAACCCGGCCGGCCTGCCGGTCCAGCAGGTCGAACCGGTCGCCGCCGGGCAGACGATCACCACGTCCTTCGGCTACGACACCGGCGGGCGCAAGACCCGCTGGACCAACGGTAAGCAAGTCCCGGTCTACTACACTTACAACTCCCTCGGGCTCCTCGAGTCGACCGTCGAACCGCCGACCACCGCCCACCCGACGGCAGCCGAAGGCCTGTTCACCACTAGCTACGACGCTGCCGGACGGGCCGTCACCCTGACCGAGCCGGGCGGCGTGGTCCGCCACCGCAGCTACGACGGCGCGGGCAACCTGACCCAGGAAACCGCCACCGGCGCCGAGGTGGCGACCCCGAACCGCACCCTCGGCTACGATGCCGCCAGCCACCTCACATCCGTCGGAACCCCCGGCACCACCCCCGACACCTACACCTACAACGACCGCGGCCAACTGCTCACCTCCGCCGGCCCCGGCGGCGCCAGCAGCTACAGCTACAACGGCGACAGCCGGATGACCGCCCGCACCGACGCGGCGGGCACCACCTCCTTCGGCTACAACGCGGCCGGTCAGGTCACCAGCGCGACCGACCCGCTTACCGGCGCCACGGTCGGCTACGACTACGACACGGCCGGCCGCCTCACCACCGAGCGCTACGGCACCGGCGGCGGCACCCGCAGCTACGGCTACGACAACCTCGGCCGACTGCGCGACGACACCGTCAAGAACCCGAGCGGGACGACCGTCGCCTCGATCGGCTACGGCTACGACCTCAACGACCGGATCACCACCAAGACCACCGCCGGCACCGCCGGGGCCGCCAGTAACCAGTACGGCTACGACCTGGCCGGGCGGCTCACCTCCTGGAGCAACGGCACCACCGCCACCGCGTACACCTGGGACGCGGCCGGCAACCGGACCTCGGCCGGCGGCACCACCTCCAGCTTTGACGAGCGCAACGAGCTGCTGAACGACGGTTCCACGTCCTACAGTTACTCGGCCCGTGGCACCCTCACCGGCAGCACCGCCCAGGGCTCCCAGCCCAAGGACGTCCAGTTCGACGGCTTCGACCGGATGGTCAAGGAAGGGCCGTCCACTTACAGCTACGACTCGACCGACCGCGTCGCTCAGGCGGGGAACACCACCTTCACCTACGACGGCGGCTCCAACAACCCGGTCACGGACGGCACCGCCAGCTACACCCGCACCCCCGGCGGCAGGCTCCTTGGCACGGCTGCCACCGGCGCAACATCCAACCCCCGCCTGGTGATCAGCGACCAGCACTCCGATGTAGTCGCCACCATCGATCCGGCTGCCAAGGGCGTCGCCGGCTCCACCGCCTACGACCCTTTCGGCAAGCCCACGGCGAGCGCCGGGGCCACCAACTCGCTGGGTTATCAGGGGGGCTGGACTGACCCGGCCTCGGGCGACGTCAACATGGCCGCCCGCTGGTACCGCCCCGGCAGCGGCACCTTCGCCTCCCGAGACTCCTGGCAGCTGGGCACCAACCCGTCCATCCAGGGGAACCGCTTCACCTACGCCAACGGCGACCCGACCGACAACGCCGACCCGTCCGGACACTGCCCGCTGTGCATCGTCGTTATCATTGTGATCCACGTAGTCGTCGACGTGGCCATTGACATCGCTCTTGCTCCACCAGCGAATGCTCCGGAGTGCTCCGACAGCCCGAAGAGCTGCGGAGGTGGTGGCCAGGAACAGTCGGTTAACGACCGGTACTGCGAGAACCACTGGTGGACCAGGGACTGTGGCGGCAACGGTTTCCGCAGCAACCCCACGCCCACCCCGACGCCTGCGCCACCCACGGCTCCGGTGTTCATACCCGGTCCGACCGGCGGCGATGACGGCGGCCCTCACGGCGGCCGCGGCGGAGGTGGTGGTGGTCACCGTCGTCCAGGCCCGCGCAAGCCCCCTGGCCCCACCTGGCCCCGGCCCAAGCCCCCGACCGACACTCCCCCGGGCAACGACAACGACCGTCCGCACGCCAACCCCGACCCGATCGACTTCTTCACCGACACCATCGTCACCGTTGCCACCGCCGCCGTCACCACAGTGATCGTCGATGGTGTTCCGATCGTCGTTGGCACCGCTACCACGGTTGGCTCTGGGATCCTCGCAGGCACCGACGCCCTGATCGACGTCGCCGGTGATCTCCTCAACGGCCCGGCGCCGACGCCAACCCCCAGCCCGGCACCGGCTCCGACCCCTAACCCGGCGCCGACGCCGCGTCCGTGGCCGATCCCGCTTCCCCTGCCCGACCCGGGGCACGACAACCCGGGCCCCAGGGGGAACGGCAACCGGCAGGTCCCCACCTGCGAGGACTTGCAGCCGTCGGGGGCCATACCCCTGAAGGACGGCGGATGGGTCTCCTACCTGCCGTCGGACGCCCAGGGCCGTAACACGGGAGTCAACGCCTGTCTCGAAGGAGACCCCAGTTCCAGCCGGGGTCAGGCTGCGCGCGGCGACATTCGGGGCTGGAGCGACGCTGAGGCGCGGGCGAGGAACCTCGGGTTTACCCCCGCCAAGGCCATCGCCCGCTGCCACTCCGTGCCGCGCATGGCTGGCGGAACGACGGACGAGCGGAACCTGACGCCGTGCTTCCAGCAGGGGGCCAACACCAACCAGAAGACCGGCGGCACGATCACCAACAGTATGCGGGCGTTCGAGACCAGAGCCGAGAACATCATGCCCAAGGGCCCTGTGCTGTACGACGTATTTCCGCAGTACACCGACGACAAGAGCACCATTCCGAACGGGTGGGGGATGGGGCTCTACGGATGGGATGCCACCACCGGGTTGACCACGGACGCTGGCTGGACGGTCGTGGACAACGGGAGGTACGGCCCCAACGGATATGTGAACCTGGGAAACTAGCCTCCGGCGAGAACGGGCGGCTGATAGGAGTAGAAGTGAACATCGAGGAGATGCTGGACCGGCTCGGCGCGGTGATCGGGCCGCCGCCTGAGGGCGGCGTGGTCCCGGTCCCGTGGGAGCGCGCGCCGGGGGGGCTCGGTTTCCAACTGCCCGCGGACTATCGGGCGTTCGCCGACCGGTACGGGTCGGTCAGCATCAGCGACGAACTGCACATCTACACCCCATCGGAAGCGCCCAGTCTCCAGATCGCGGAGCCGGTCGGCTTCGAGGGATTCCTGTTCAACACGACGGAACCCTACGGATACTGCGCCTGGCTGGCCGAGGCTTACCGGGACGGGGACTACGACGAGTGCCCGTATCCACTGTTCCCAGCCGAGGGCGGGCTGCTGAAGTGGGGCAACAACTACAACTCCGACCATTTCTTCTGGCTGATGCGGGGCCCGGACCCGGACCGCTGGCCGGTCGCCGCCAAGTTCCACTCGATGCGGGAGTGGGACCTGTTCGAGGGCGGCTTCCTGGAGTTTCTGTTGGCGGCGGTGACGGAGCAGTACCCGTACCATGATGACGTCGTCCCGGACGGGCTGAAGCAGGCCGGTGACGGCCGTGCTTATCGTTTCAAGGGTGACTGGTCCAAGCAGGTTCGGCGGTGAGCCCACGAGCATGGTCAACGGCCGGGTCGGGGTGCTGCTGAGGGTCCTCGGGCGGCTGGAGAGCGCGGCGGGATGACTCCCTGCTCCGCTCATAAATGTGGTCGTCGACATGGGTTTACCGCCCCGAGGACTGGACGGTAGGTCACCTGCCCGCGTTCGCCGGTGCGGTACGGTACGGACACGGGCTGATTGTGGCCCTGCCGGGGGCGGCTTCGGCCGCCCGGGAAGGCAGAACATCTCGACCGACACAGTGATGACCTCCAAGCCCCAGTACCCCCGCGGACCCGCGCTTCCTGCACGACGAGGACGAGGCGGCGGGATGGGAGTCGGGCAACGACCCCTGGGAATAGCCGATCTGTTCGGTTACATGAACTTCGAGGTGGGATGTTGAGCAAGGCCAGGCCCGTTGGGGCGGTGGTTCGGGTGGTGTGGGGGCAGAAGAGGCTGCTGCTCGTGCCCGGGGCCGCCGGGGTGGCGTTGGCGGGGGTGGTGGGGCTGCTAGTGGCTTCGGAGATGTGGCTGTGGTCGTCGGCGAGGGCGGTGTGGGGAAACGTTACGCTGGGCGTGGCCGGAGTGCTGGTGCTTGCCCTGGTGGCCACCTTCTTCGCTGCCGTGCTGATCGTCGTGGCCAATGACGCCTTGCAAGGGCGGCCGGTGCGGATCGGGGCCGGGTACACCCGGGCCACCAGGAGGCTGCCGACCATCGCGGCGTGGGCAGTGGCCAGTTGCGCGGTGATACTGGTCGGGGCGCCGTTGCTGATCGGGATCTGGTGGGCTATGGCCGGCTACTTCGTCCTACCGGGGATAGCGCTCGACGGCCTCGGGATCCGTGCGGCGCTGCGGAACTCCCGGAAGGCCTACCAGCGTGACGGTTGGGAGAGCATGCGCAGCTCGTGGTGGACCTCCCTGCCCGTCGTGCTGACACTCGTCCCATCGCTGGTGGTATTCGGCGTGGGCCTTTCTGCGGTTGACCATGTTTTCGGAACGCTGATGATGGCCGGCTCCGTGCTGCTCCTGTCCACTGCCACAATGTTGAGCGCGGGTCTTTCCGGTGTGCTTCGGACCCGGCTGTACCGAGAACTCAGAGATAGGGACGAGGAGGGGGTTGGCCGCGCCGTCCTGCACGTCTCCGTGCTTGAGGTGCAGACGAGCCAAGGGTGACGCGGGGCGCGGTCACGAACGACGGTCTTCGGTTCGCTCCACCCGCTCACACCGCCGAGGCGTCCGCACAACAGCCTCTACGTGGTCTCCGATCGCGGGGACCTGGTCGCCCGGTACGACAAGTGGTTCCTGTCGAACACCGAGCTGTCCTACCTCTACACCCCCGGCCGGCCCGAACCGACGGTGTTCGACGTGGACGGCGTCCGCTTCGGCCTGGCCATCTGCATCGAAGCGAACTTCCCCACCCTGTTCGCCGAATACGAACGCCTGGACGTCGACTGCGCCCTGCTGTCCGTCATGGTCGACGACCCCGCCCGCGCCATCGTCGCCCAGGCCTACTGACATTCCCCTCGTAGCGTGGAGTTGTGGCCAGAGGGGAAGTTGAGACATCCCATGCCGTAGCGGTGTCAAGCTGCGGCTGGGAGGGTTGCGTGGTGTGACCAGGCGGTGGCCTCGTCGTAGAGGGTGCGGGTCTTGAGGCATCCGTGGAGGATGCCGACGAGGCGGTTGCCGAGCTGGCGCAGGGCGGGGTTGTAGTCCAGCTCCCGGGCTCGCTGCTTGTCGTAGTAGCGGCGGGCGCCGGGTGAGCTCTGGAGCGAGCAGAACGCCTGACGTTGCAGGGCGTCGGCGAGCCGGTTGTTGCGGACGTAGCGGGCCTGGACGGTGTGTGTCCTGCCGGAGGCGCGGGTGACGGGACTGGTGCCGGCGTAGTTCTTGCGGGCCTTGGCAGAGGTGTAGCGGGTGGGGTCGTCTCCGAACTCGGCGAGCACCCGGGCGCCGGTGATCTCGCCGATGCCGGGCATCGACAGGTAGATCTCAGCGTCCGGGTGCGCGCGAAAATGCGCGCTCACCTGCTCGTCCAGTGCCTGTATCTGCTCGTTCAGTGCGATCAGCAGCCTCGCGTGTGCGACCGCGGCGGCGCCGTAGGCGGCGGTGACCGGCGCGGGCAGGCCGAGCTGGGGCTCGCGTAGCGCGGCCTGGATCGCGGCGGCCTTCTGGTCCCGGTTGCGGCGCCGATGGCGAGCCAGCACTACGGTGATCTGCGACTTCGTCAATCTGGCCGCTTCTTCGGGCGTGGGGGCCTTGATCAGCAGTTCCATCGCGTCGGTGCTGGTCAGTTCCAGGCCGGCGTAGGCGGTCAGCGCGCCGGGGAAGTACTCGCGCAGCGTGCTCCGCAGCCGCTGGAAGGTGCGGGTGCGTTCCCAGATCGGCGTCTGGTGGGCGCGGGCGACGACCCGCACGGCCTGGGCCTGGTCGCTGTCCCCGGCGATCGGCCGCAGCTGGTCGCGGTCGATGCGGACCATGTCCGCCAATGCGTGGGCGTCGCCCCTGTCGCTCTTGGCCCCCGAGGTGCCGTACCTCTCCTTGAACCGGGCCGCCTGCTTGGGGTTGACCGCGTAGACGCGGTAGCCGGCCGCGATCAGTGCCTGTACCCACGGCCCCCGGTCGGTCTCGATTCCGACCACCACCTGCCCGGGTTCCAACTCGTCCCCGCTGTGCCGCGCGATGAGAGCGTGCAGCCTCGCGATCCCTTCAACGCCCTCCGACATTCGTGCGGTTGCGAGCCTGCGGCCCGTCTCGTCCTGCACTTCGACATCGTGGTGGTCTTCGGCCCAGTCGTCACCGATGAACAGCACCAGCACCCCTGCCCTTCGCTCTGTATGGACCTTGCGCAGCCAGCGGAAGGCACGGCTCGCGCCCTAATGGATCCAGTGCTCACGCCAAGTACATGGCGGGCACGCCATCCCATTAGCGGTCAGGCCTCCCGGCCGACCAGCGGGGGCACGGTCTCAACTCAGAACTCGAACGGCTCCGGGTCATGGAGTGCTCACCTGCTGGCGGCTACGGACCGTAGTCTCTCCTACGACCCGCTGAGTCCCATTAGGGTCATGGCGGGGAAGAGGCGCTCGTACGATGCGGAGTTCCGCGCGGGGGCGGTACGGATCGTGACGGAGACCGGGAAGTCAGCCGCGGAGGTCGCGCGGGACCTGGGCGTGCACGAGAGCACGCTGCAGAACTGGGTCCACCGCGCCCGGGTGCGGGCGGACGCGGAGGCGGCGGGAGGTCTGGGCGAGTCGGAGCGCGACGAGCTGCGCCGGCTGCGCGAGGAGAACGCCCGGCAGCGCAAGGAGATCGCCGAGCTCGGGATGGAGCGCGATGTCCTCAAGCGATCGGTGGTCCTGTGGGTGAAGGAGGCGATGAAGTGACGGTTGCGGGCTTCATCGCCGACCAGAGGACCGCGCACGGCATCCCGCACACGATCGCCTGCCGGGCACTTGGGGTGTCCGAGTCCTGGTTCTACAAGTGGCGCAACCGCCCGGCCCAGCCGACCGTCCGCGAGGTTCGGCGGGCTGAACTGGCGGATCGGATAAGGCACTTCTTCGCCGCGTCCGGCGACACCTACGGCTCTCCGAGGATCACCCTCGACCTGTGGGCGGAGGGCTGGCAGGTGTCCGAGAACACCGTCGCCAAGATCATGGCCGAGCTGGGCCTGCAGGGTCGCAAGCCCCCGCGCCGGCGCCGGTCGCTGACCCGCCAGGGCAAGCGGAAAGCCGCCCGTGACCTGGTGCACCGCCACTTCGACGCCGTGGCGCCGAACGTGCTCTGGGTCGGGGAGATGACCGAGATCGACACCGGCGAGGGCAAGCTCTACCTGGCCACGGTGATCGACCTGTTCTCCCGCCGCCTGCTCGGCTACGCGATGGGCGCCCACCACGACGCCGCCCTGGTCAGCGCCTCGCTCAAGATGGCCGCGGCCGCCAGGGGCGGGAATGTGGACGGCGTGATCTTCCACTCGGACCGCGGCTGCCAAGGCGGATTCAACTGATCGTCGCAACACCTCGATCGAGGAGGGTGTTGTGGCTCAGGGACGGGCGCGTGCAGCGCTGGAGGCGGGTCGTCCGCCATTGCAGTCGCCGGGTCGGCCTCCGATCAGTCGGCGGGCCGAGCGGCAGCGGTTCTGGCGGTTCGTTGAGAAGGGCCTGACCAGCGAGGATGCCGCCGTCGCGGTCGGCGTGTCGCCGGTGCTGGGGACACGCTGGTTCCGTGAAGGTGGCGGCATGCCACCGATCAGTCTTGAGGAGCCGTCAGGGCGCTACTTGTCGTTCGCCGAGCGCGAGGAGATCGCGTTGCTGCGCGCCCGGGAATGCGGGGTACGGGAGATCGCCCGCCATCTGGGGCGGGCGCCCTCGACGGTCTCGCGTGAGTTGCGGCGCAACGCGGCCACCCGTGGCGGGCGCCTGGACTACCGAGCCTCGGTCGCGCAGTGGCACTGCGACCGGCAGGCCCGCCGTCCCAAACCGTGCAAGCTCGTCGAGCACGACGAGTTGCGGCAGTATGTGCAGGATCGGCTGTCCGGCACGGTCACCGGCCCGGACGGCCTGCCTGTGCCCGGTCCGCAGACGAGTTGGAAGGGGCGGAACAAGCCCCGGCGCCAGGACCGACGCTGGGCGACGGCATGGAGCCCGGAGCAGATCGCCCGACGCCTCCCGCTCGACTTCCCCGAGGACGAGACCATGCGCATCTCCCACGAAGCGATCTACCAGTCCCTGTACATCCAGGGCCGCGGCGGGCTCAAGCGGGAGCTCACGGCCTGCCTGCGCACCGGCCGGGCACTGCGGGTCCCCCGAGCCCGAACGCAGGGGCGCGGCAAGAACTTCGTCACCGAGGACGTGCTGATCAGCCAGCGGCCCGCCGAGGCCCAGGACCGGGCCGTGCCCGGGCACTGGGAGGGCGACCTCATCATCGGCCTGAACAGATCCGCGATCGGCACGCTGGTCGAGCGCACCACCCGCTTCACGATGCTCCTGCACCTTCCACCGATGGAAGGCCACGGCGGTCCACGCGCCAAGAACGGCCCAGCCCTGGCCGGCCACGGCGCCGAGGCCGTCCGCGATGCCATCGCCGCCACGATCACGACCCTCCCCGAGCAACTGCGCAGGTCACTGACCTGGGACCAGGGCTCGGAGATGGCCCAGCACGTCCAACTGCGCATCGACGCCGGCCTGCAGATCTACTTCGCCGACCCACACTCACCCTGGCAGCGCGGCACCAACAAAAACACGAACGGCCTGCTGCGGCAGTACTTCCCGAAGGGAACCGACCTGAGCAGGCACAGCAAGAGCGACCTCGACGCCGTCGCCACCGCACTCAACGGCCGTCCCCGCAAGACCCTGCAATGGAAGACGCCCTCCGAAGTACTCAACGAACAACTACTCTTGATCCAACAAGGCGGTGTTGCAACGACCGGTTGAACCTGGGGAGTACAGCAGCGAGGCCTACAACAACCTGTGCGACCGCCTCGGCGTCATCCAGTCCATGGGGCGCGTCGGGTCGGCACTCGACAACGCCGCCGCCGAGAGCTTCCACTCCACGATCAAGGTCGAGTACATCCACCGGCACCACTTCGCGACCCGGACCGAGGCCCGGCTGAAGATCGCGACCTGGATCACAGACTTCTACAACATCCGGCGCAGGCACAGCGCGGCCGGCGGCCTGCCGCCGGTCGAGTTCGAACGGATCATCAGCAAGGCACGAGCCGAGGCCCATCAGGAGGCCAAGGCCGCATAGCGGAAGACTCCACGATTACAGGGGATTGACAAAAGCCCGGCGGTCAGCCAGATGCCCGGGACGGGAACACCAGCACACCCGAACAACCCAGAGGGCCGCTAACCGAAGATAGCGGCCCTCTTGTGCCTTCTCGGGGCCGTCGTACCCTAACGCACGCCCCGGACAACGGCCCCGCCCTCATCCAGCAGGCACCCTACGCCCAGTCGACCCCAAGGCCAGCGAGCTGCGTGCGCTGCTCCTCACTGAGTCTGTCCCGGCGGGCTTTGGTGTTGTTGAGCCAGGCTCCCAGAGACAGCCCTTCGGCGGTCTTGTAGGCGCGGGGCACCTTCGGATGACCCTCGCGTTCGACGAACGCAGCCAGCGCGGCCAAGTGGAGCTGGAACCGGTCGGCACGCGATACCTTCGGCTTCGCCTCCGCGGCGGCCTTGGCGGCGGCCAGCTCCTGGTCCTCCTCGATGCCGATCGCGGCGAGCAGGTCCTGCTGCTCCTGGTCGAGCCCGGCCCACCCAGCCCGCTGCGCCTTCACCCAGCGGCCGAGCTGCTCGCCCTCGTACACGGTGTCCGCGGGCAGCACGGTCCAGTCGACCTGGCCGCCGCAGTCCAGCCACCACAACCGCGCCGTAGCGTAAACGCGCTGCCAGGTGATCGGCCAGGCCGGGCACCACCAGGGGTCGATCTCCTCCAACGCCCGCCGCCGCTCCGCAGCGAGCGCCCCCGGCTGGTCGGCCGGCACCTGGGCCGCGGCCCGCAGCTCCGAGAGCCATGTCCCGATCGGGTACCCGCCCACAGAGGCCCGGGCCGGGGCCGCCAGCGAGCCGCCGTGGCCCTTGGCCCAGACCCCGGCCCAGTCGAGCCCGGCCTCGAAGCGGGCGTCGGAGACGGACCAGATCATCCCCAGAGCGTCGAGCATGTCGACACGATGTCGCGCCAATTCACCCGCAGCATGCTCGCTGCGCCTGTCCGACAACCATTTACCGAGCGGAAACTTTCCGTCCTCTCCAACCATCGCGGAATAAGGCACATCAAGCCCGCCGGTCTCCTCGTGCCATCGCCTCGCGTGGTTGATCCCCTCCCGCCAGAACTGATTCTCACCCGTCAGCACCCGCGAGGCGATGAACAACGCCAGCACGTTCTCGTCCACCGGCGCCTGGAACCGAACCGGCAGCGTGAACGCCCCCGAGCCACCCTCCCCGGACCAGCTCTCACCAGGACCGCAAGCAGCCTCAGCGCTGCGCCCCTTCGTGCGCTTGCCGGACTTCTGAGGCACCGCCAGGGCCTCCACCACGCGTGCGTCGTGAGACCTCAAAGCGGTCAAAATACGAACGAGCGGACCATAACTGTCCGACTCCAGAATGTCCCCGGGCTCCTCTCCCGGCTTCAGGAAAACCGGCACGATCAGGCTGGCGGTCTTTCCCTCCCCGGGCTGCATGCGCAGGGCCCGGCCGATGGCCTGGACGATATCCACCATGCTGCCTCGGCCCTGGAGAAGCACCGAATCTGCATTTGGCATATCAACTCCCTCGCCCAGGACTTTGCAGTTCGACACGATCCGATGCTTCAGCCCGTCGTCTTCCTCGGTCTGCCCGAACCCGCCGATAACCTCCTTGCGGAAATCCACCTCGTGCTCACCATAGAGCCACTGCGCCCAGAACTCATCCGGGTATTTCTGCGGGTTCTCGAAGTGCAGCTTCTCGACCGTCTGATTCAGCGTCTCGGAGAAGTAGCGGGCCTCGATCGTGCGGTTATGGAACGTGATGCAACGCTCCAGGCCCCGCTCGACCATGGACTTGACGAGTCCAGCCTGGATCGCCGCGATCCGCTCGGCCGGCACCTCGTCCTCGCTGCCATCGGTCGCCTCCCCCACCCCCGGCCCCCACGGCACCCCCTGCCGCTGCGCCCCGGCCCGGTCGCCGAGGGGGTCGCGCAGCTCCAGGACCACGATCTCGAAGGGGGCCAAGAGCTTGCGGTCGATGGCCTCCGCGAGGCCCAGGGAGTAGACGTGCGGGCCGTAGATCCGCTGGTCGTCCATGGACACCGCCAGCTCCTCCGGCAGCGGCTGGCGGGCGTCCTCGCGCCGCCTCATCGCCTTGCTGGGCGGCGCCCAGATCCGCGGCGTGGCGGTCATGTACAGCCGGCGGTCCGCGGGGATCTCGGCCTGGTCGTGCACCACGGTCCAGGTCTTCTCCACGCTCCCGGAGGACCGGTGCGCCTCGTCACAGACCATCAGGCCCAGCGGGGGCAGCACCTCGCCCTGGCGCTCCGCCCAGTAGGCGTAGGCATCGGCGACCGCGCCGACGGAAGTGTAGGTGGCGAAGACGGTGGTCGGCCGGCGGTGCCTGGCCGCGTGCTGGAGCCACGTACCGATCATCAGCGGGCTGGTCGTGGCCGTCACACCGAACGGCAGCTCCGAGTCCACCAGCGAGCAGACCGCGTGCATGTCCCCGGAACGGCCGGCCGCCCGCCACGAGCCGACCATCTGCACCAGCAGGTCCAGCGTCGGCACAACGACCAGGACCACGCCACGGGGCGCCAGCTTCTGGCCCGCCGCCGCCCCGACGTAGCTCTTGCCGGACCCGGTGGCCATCTGCACCGTCACCCGCAGACCGTTCGGAGAAGCCGGCCGACCCGGACGGGGCGTCAGACCCCGCACGATGGCCTCCAGGGCCTCCTCCTGATGCCCCCGCAGCGAGACGCCACTGACGGACTGAGCGGCCATCAGGCCCGGCTTTACGACGTTCACGAAGACGTGTCTCCCCTCACCCATTCCCGATCCCACACCCGGGACCACGCGGGAAATGCTGACAGTGCCCTACTGATACATTCGACGGAACGCTCCGAGAATCGTGGCGACCGAAAATCAAGCCCGACAGAAGCGACCATCCGGCAGGATATCAGTACCCGGTCGCAAATTCCGGCGGACACTCGAAAAACACGAGCCCGGACCCTGCTCCTGGCGGGATCATCTGACGCTCCAAGATTGATACATGGAGGACCATTGCTCACTCCGCCAGGATAGCGCACCCCGACTGCCCGAGAGGATGGAACAATGGACTAGACCATTCCAACCGGGAGTGAAGTCGACCCGCACGCGCCCCCAGCAGCACCCCTTCCCCCAGTCAGCCTGTCTTGAGTTCAGCCAATTTCCCAGTTCAATGTGATGATGAGAGCTCAGCCACCAGGCACCATGGAGCGAAGCGAAGTGGTGCCGGCCCGGAAGCGAAGCGCCGGGCCCACCCGGGCGAAGCCCGGGTGCGGACACGCGGAGCGGGTCCGCCGCCTGAC
>NZ_JBSFGU010000070.1:0-26391 GCF_053596725.1 Kitasatospora sp. NPDC001660
ATGGTACTGCAGGGGGGACCCTGTGGGAGAGTAGGACGCCGCCGAACAATTCTTCTGAAGAACCCCCATCCGGATTCCGGATGGGGGTTCTTCGCATTCCAGCGCCATGCCTGGGCACGGCTCACTGGGAATGGCTCAAAGGGTCTTCCCAGTGAGGCGTCACCGGGCCGGTCGGAGGGCCCCGTGTTTCCCCGGTGCGGCGCCCGGCAGGGAGATCCGGGTCGGTCCTGTCGGTGTGTCCGCGTACTGTGGTGTCCGTCGGGGGCTTGGGGCCCGAGGGAGGGGAGCCGTTGCGCAGGGTGCCGCCGGAGATGTTCCGGTTCACGACGGGGGACAAGGCCGAGCTCTACGGCGCGATCCTCCAGGCCTTCGGTGCGGCCAACGAGCGGCTGGAGACCGCTCTCGGGCTGGACGAGGTCCGCTCTCGTCTGCGGACGGTGGGCTGGCTCGACGCGATCCACGACGACGATCTTCAGGAGGCGCTGCGCAAGCTGCGGGAGTGGCAGCTGCTGGGTGTCGTCCAGAACCACGCGGAGAACTACCGGACTGCCGAGGAGTACGAGCGCCGCAACCTCCAGTACTCGCTGACCCGGCGCGGCGAGGCCGCGTTCGCCGGGGTCGAGCACGCCCTTGCCGTACTCGCCTCGACCGGTGCGCTCCAGACGGCGGTGCTGGAGGCGATCACGGACCGGCTCGACGAACTGTACGTCCTGCTGGGGGATCCCGCGTCCTCGGACCGTCGGGTGTTCACGACGCTGCAGGAGCTGGAGGGGCACCTGGAAGCGCTGCTGGCCAACACCAAGGCGTTCAACGGCGAGTTGCAGCGCCTGCTGCGGGCCGAGGGCGCGGACCTGGCGACGTTCCGGGAGGTGAAGGCCGCGACGGTGGCCTACCTCCAGGAGTTCCTCGTCAACCTCGATCAGCGGGGGCAGGCGGTCGCCTCCGCCGTGGAGCGGGTCGAGCGGCGCGGAGTGAGCCCGCTGCACGAGCGGGCGTTGCGGGGTGCCGAGCTGCCGCCGGTCGCCGGCGGCGATCCCGCGCCGGCGTGGCTGGAGCGGCGCCGGGCGCGCTGGGAAGGGCTGCGGGCGTGGTTCCGGCCGACGGACGGGGCGCGTCCCCGTGTCGAGCAGCTGCACGACGTGGCGCGGCGGGCGATCGTGACGCTCCTCCAGGTCCTCGACCGGATCACCGAGTCGCGACGTCGCTCCTCCAGTGCCGTCCAGGACTTCCGGGAGCTGGCCCGCTGGTTCGCCGCCGCGCCCACCGAGGACGACCTGCACCGCCTGTGGGCGGCCGCCTTCGGCCTCGGCCCGTCCCGTCACGCCCATCTCGCCCACCCCGACCAGGAGTTGGTGCCGTCGTCGGGTACCTGGGCCCAGGCCCCGCCGGTGGAGGTGTCGGCCCTGCTGCGCACCAGTGGCCGCACGGAACGGTTCACGCGGACAGGCAGGGTGCGCGACATCGGCGGGATCAAGGCGGCCCGGGCCGAGCGGGCCCGGAAGGAGCGCGCCGAACTCGAAGCGGCCTGGGACGTCCTGGGCACCGACGGGCCCGTGCGGCTGTCCGGTTTCGGCATGCTGGACCACTCGGTCTTCGAGCGACTGCTCGACCTCCTCGGCCGGGCGCTGGCCGTGCGACCGGACGCCAGCGGTGCGCGTCGGGCCGTCACCTCGGACGGCCGCGTCGAGGTCGTCCTCCGGCCGCTGCCCGGCGGCGGACGGGCCGTCCTGCGGACGTCCCGGGGAAGGCTGGAGGGGCCTGACTACCTGGTGGAGATCCGCAGCCCGGGCACCATGCGGGAGCCCGCTGGACCGGAGGCGCGATGAGCGGGCGGAGCCGGCGAGCGATCAAGAGGCGAACATGAGCACCCTGGCGAACCAACTGGTCCTGGCCGAGCGGCAGGACGTCGCCCGGGGCATCAGACTGCTCCTCGGCCGGCCGCTGGTCACCGAGCGCGGCGACCCGACCGCCTTCGAGCTGATCCGCCGCCGGCAGGACCCGCTGACGAAGTGGTTCGACTACTACTGCGGCTGGCAGCTGGTGGTCGAGCCGCGCCTGGGGTACGCGCGCCTGCTCAAGATCCGGACCGTCCCCGACGCCTCGCGCCCCGCCCGCCGGCTGCGCTCCGGCAAGGCGCCGTTCGACCGCCGCCGCTACACCCTGCTGTGCGTCGTCGCGGCCGAGCTGCTGCCGGTCCCCGTGACGACGGTCGGCCTGCTCGCCGACCGCGTCGTCCAAGCCTGTGCCACCGATGAGGCGCTGCCGCCCTTCGACACGGCGAGCAAGCCCGAGCGCATGGCGTTCGTCGACGTCCTCAAGCTGCTGGAGTCCTGCGGCGCGCTTCTCACCGTGGACGGCGTCACAGAGAGCTTCGCGGACTCGGCGGAGGCCAAGGTGCTCTACCGTGTGGACGCCACGGTGCTGATGCGGCTGCTCGCCGCGCCCGTCGGGCCGTCCCGGCTGGCCGTACCGGCGGAGGAGACCGCGCTGCGGTTCGAGGAACTCCTGCGCGACACCGTGCGCGAGAGCCGGTACGGAGGTGCCGACGCCTCCGACGCGCAGCGCAACCTGCGGCTGCGGCACTCGGTGCTGCGCAGGCTCCTCGACGATCCCGTCCTCCACCACGACGAGCTCTCCGCCGACGAACTGGCCTACCTCACCTCGCCGACGGGCCGCCAGATCGTCCGGCGCGCGGCCGAGCAGGGCGGCTTCGTGCTGGAGGAACGGGCCGACGGCCTGCTCCTCGTCGACCCGGAGGGGATCGCCACCGACAGCCGCTTCCCGGACGACTCCGCGACGGCCCGCGTCGCCGCCCTGCTCCTGCTGGAACCGCTGACGGCCGCTCCGGACGGGCTGACGCCGGAACAGCTCGGCGCCGAGGCGACCGAACTGCTGCTGCGGTTCCCGGCGTGGGCGAAGAGCTACCAGTCGGAGGACGGGGCCCAGCGCCTCACCGCCGATGCCGTCCGCGTCCTCGCCGACTTCGGCCTGGCCCGCCGGATCGGCGACCGCACCGTCCCCCGGCCCGCGGCGTTCCGGTACCGGGCCACCACGGCCGAGGGCGCCGCCACACGAACCAGAGAGGATCGCTGATGACCGTGACACCACTCCCGCAGTCCGCCACGTTCCGGACGACGGCGGAAGGGGCGCGGTGGCAGCCCTCCAGGGCCGGCATCCTCAACGTCTGGCGCTACTACGACGAGACCTTCACGTTCCACGAGGGCCGGCTGCTCCTGCGCGGGCAGAACGGCACGGGCAAGTCCAAGGCGCTGGAGGTGCTGCTGCCGTTCCTGCTCGACGCCAGCCTGCGGCCCAACCGGCTGTCCACCTTCGGCGGCTCCGAGCGCACCATGCACTGGAACCTGATGGGTGAGGGCGCGTCGGGCAAGACCCGGGTCGGGTACGTGTGGCTGGAGTTCGTCCGCGACGACGGCGGCGGCCCCACCTGGTTCACCTGCGGTGCCAGGCTCCAGGCCAGTGTGCACACCACCGGTGTCACCGCCGACTACTTCACCACCGGCGCGCGGATCGACCACCCCGGCGGCCTCGCCCTGGTCAACGAGGCGGGCCAGCCGCTCACCCGCGCAGCCCTGGCCGAAGCCCTGCAGGGCCGTGGCGAGCTGCACGGATCGTCGGCCGACTACCGCACCACGGTCCGGAGCACGCTCTTCCCCGGGCTGAACGAGCAGCGCTACGACGCCCTGATCACCGCCCTGCTCCAGCTCCGCACCCCCAAGCTCTCCGAGCGCCTCGACCCGTCGCTGCTGTCCTCCCTGCTCTCCCGGGCCCTGCCCCCGCTCGGACAGGGCGAGATCACCGAACTGGCCGAGGGCTTCGAGCGCCTGGACCGCCAGCGCGAACACCTGAAGGCACTGGACGACGAAGTGGCCGCGGCCACCGCCGTCGCGGCCCAGCAACGCGGCTACGCCCAGCGCGTCCTGCGCGCCGGGGCGGCCGCGCTCATCTCCGCGACGACCGAGATGGACAACCTGACCCGAATCGCCAGGGAGAGCGAGGAGAAGCACGCCGAAGCCCTGCGCGAGCGCGAGGAGAGCAGGAGTGCGAAGGAGGAACTCGAACACCGGGTGCAGGAGATCGACGGCGCCATCGAGGGGCTTCTCGACTCCGAGATCTACCGGCAGGGTCAGGAACTCGACCAGCTCCGCCGCCGCGCCGACCACGCCGCCCGGACCGCCGCCCGCCTCCTCGCCGCCGCCGACCGGAAGGCCGGCACGGCCACCGAGGACGCCGAGCGTGCCGACGAGGCGCGGCTGCGCTCGGAGCAGCGGGCCGAGCACACCGCCGCCGCCCGGGAGGATGCCCGCGGCGCGGCGCGGCGGGCAGCCATGGAGTCCCTCTGCACCGAGGTGCAGGCGATGCTCGGCACCGCACCGGGTCCGTCCGGCGACGCGGAGGAGCAGGGGCGCGCCGCACGCCGCCTGCTCCGTGGTGCGGTCGCCTCGCGGCACGGCCAGATCACCCGGGTCCGCGCCGCCGTGGAGCGCCACGAGCGTTCCGTCGGGGACCGGACGGCGGCGGAGGGCCACCTCGACACGGCACGCGGGCGGCTGGCCGAAGCGACCGCGCGGCGCGACGGGAACGCCCGCGCGTACGAGACCGCCGTCGACGCCCACGCCGACCTCCTGCGCCGGTGGGCGACGGCCGACTGCACCGAGTTGCGCATCGACGACGCCGAGGAACTCGCCTCCCGAGCCGCCGTCGAGACCGACGTCCTCGCGCTGGTCGAAGCCGCCGCCCGCGCCGTCGAGAGCAGCCTCACCGCCGACGAGACGACCGCCCGCGCCGGCCGGAACGACGCCCGTGCCCGGCGTGACCGGATCGCCGAGGAGCTGGAACGCACCGCGGCCGCGGCCGACCTCCCGCCGCTCCCACCACGCACCCGCACGGCCGACCGGTCGGCCCTGCCGGGGGCGCCGTTGTGGCGACTGCTGGTGTTCCAGCCGCATGTACCGCCCGCCGACCAGGCCGGCATCGAAGCGGCTCTGGAAGCGGCGGGCCTGCTGGACGCCTGGATGACCCCCGACGGGGGCATCGCCGTCCCCGGCCACGACACACTGGCCGACCCGGCGTCGGCCACTCCCGCACCGGGCCCCTCCCTGCTCGACGTCCTGTCTCCCGAACCCGACGGCCCGGTGCCGGCCGGTCAGGTACGGCGGCTGCTCGCCGGCATCGCCTACGGCTCCACGCTCCCCGCGGGACACCCGGCCGCCGTGGCGGCCGACGGAAGCTGGCGGCTCGCGACGGCCACCGGTACGTGGACGAAGGAGGAGTCCAGCCACATCGGCGCCGCGGCCAGGGAACGCGCCAGGCAGCGGCGGATCACCGAACTCTCCGCCGAACTGGCCGAGGCCAACACCGACGTCACCGGGTTCGAAGCGCGGCTGCACACCCTCGCCGACCGCCGGCTGCGCCTCGGCGCCGACCTGCGGTCCCGGCCGCACCACCGGGAGGTCGACCAGGCCAGGCGCGCCTGGGAGAAGTCCGAGTCCGAGGTGGGCGCCCGCGAGGACTCCGTACGCGAGGCCGTCGAGCGGCTCGCGAGGCAGGAGGAGACCGTCGCGTCCGCGCTCCGCACCCTCGCCGTCGCCTCGGCCGAGCACGCCCTGCCGGCCGAACGCACCGCCCTGGACGCCACCGCCACGGCCGTCGACGCGCTGCGCGAACAGACCGACGTCTGGCTGGACGCCCACCTCGCCTGGGTGGCCGCCCACCACGCCTGGGACACCGCCCGCACCCATGCCGAGGCCTCCCGGGCGGCCGCCGCGGAGAGCGTGGCCGAAGCCGAGGAGGCCGACGCCACTGCCCGAGGGCTCCGATCCACGCTCCGGGCCGTCGAGAGCACCGTCGGCGAGGACTACCGCCAGGTGGCCGCCCGGATCGGCGACCTGCGGACGTCGCTCGACCGGACCCGCCGCGAGATCGATGCCGGCACTCGGGCACTCATCGCGCTGGAAGGCCGGATCGGCTCGCTGAGCGCCACCACGGCCCAGGACGCGGCCCGGCGTGACGACGCCGTGGCGGCCCGCAACGGGGCCGCCCGTGCCTTCCGGCGCCTGTGCGTCCTCGGTCTCCCCGAGGACGCGGGCCTCGGTCTCGTCCTCACCTCCGCGGACGGCACCCGCGCCACCCTCGAAGCGGCCCGCGAGACCGCCGCCACGTGGCCCAACCTGCCGCACGGCACCAGGAACCTCGGCGACTCGCTGAACCGCCTGTCCGAAGCCGTCCACCGCGCCCGCCAGAGCCTCAGCAGCCGCGCCGACCTCGAACTCGAGGCCGACGAGGACATCCACGTCCTCACCGCCACCGTCGACGGCATCCGGGTCGGCGCGACCGGCCTCCTCGCCATCCTCACCAACGACCGTGACCGCAGCCAGGACGACATCACCGCCGCCGAACGCGGTCTCTTCGACCGGACCCTCACCGGCGCCACCCGGCGCCACCTCGCCTCCCGCATCCGCCAGGCCGGTGAACTCGTCGAGCGGATGAACGGCCACCTCGAACGGGTCCGCACCGCCTCCCGGGTGGCCGTCCGCCTGGTCTGGCAGATCCACCCCGACCTGCCCGCCGGCACCCGGACGGCCCGTGAGCTGCTGCTCAAGGACCCGGCCCGGATCACCGAGGCCGACCGCGAGGCCCTGCACGCCTTCTTCCGGGGCCGCATCGAGGAGGCCAAGACCCGCAACACCGCCGCCACATGGGAGGAACAGCTCGCCCAGGTCCTCGACTACACCGCCTGGCACCAGTTCGTCGTCAAGCTCGACCGCGCCAACGGCGCCGGCTGGCAACTGCTCACCAGGAAGCTCCACGGCGCGCTCTCGGGCGGCGAGAAGGCCATCGCCCTCCACCTGCCGCTCTTCGCCGCCGTGGCCGCCCACTACGAGGCGGTGCCGCGGTCCCCACGGCTGATCCTGCTCGACGAGGTCTTCGTCGGCGTCGACACCGTCAACCGCGGGCAGGTCTTCGCCCTCCTCGCAGCGCTCGACCTCGACCTGGTACTCACCTCCGACCACGAGTGGTGCACCTACCGGGAGCTCTCCGGCATCGCCGTCCACCAGCTGATCACCGGCGGTGACGGTGACGACGCCGTCACCAGCGCCCGCTTCACCTGGACGGGCACCGACCTGCTGCCCGACGACACCGACACGGACGAGCCGACATGACGGACCGCCACCGCCTCGACCTCCCCGAACTCCGGCCCCTCTGGTCGGCCGTCCACGACCGCCTGTCGACCGGCCGCCCCGTCAGCCGGGTGCGGCTCGGGCCGCTCGACGACGCCGGACAGGAGGCCCTGGCCGACCTCCTCGGGCTCGACCGGCTGCCCGGGGCCGAACCGACGATTTCTCTCGCCGGACTCGAAACCGCCGTGGTGGACGCCTGCGGCCGGTCTGTCCGGGAGGTGGTGAGCGCGATCCTCGGCCCCGTCCACGACCGGGCCGCCGAGCGCGAACACAAGGCCGGCCAACGCGACGCCCTGTGGGGGTGGTTGGCCGGGCACGAGGTGGTCGCCGCCCAGCCCGTCCTCATGGAATGGGCCGGCCACCTGCGTGCGGGCGGCCTCGTCGACGGCTCACCCGACCGGACCCGGACCCTCCTGTCCGCTGCGCTGACCGTCCTCGCCGCACTCCCGGCCGACGGCGAGCCACTTCCGGTCCTCGCCGCACGTCTCCTCGACGGCGACTCCCACGCCCTCGACGACGGGACACGGCTGTCCGCCCTCGTCCTACGCGCCCTGGCGGTGCAGTACGGCACCGACCTGCCGGACAGCGCGGAAACCCGGCGCGCGCTCTGGACCCGGGCCGGGGTCGCCGACGACGAACTCTCCGCCACCGTGCTCGCTGCCGGTCTCCGCCCCGAGGGCGGAGGTCCGGTCGCCAGGATCTCCCGCATCTGTGCCGCAGCCGGGCACCCCGTCAGCTTCACCCTCGCCCAACTACGCTCACCCGGCGAATTCACCGGCCCCGCAGGGCCGGTGCACATCACCGAGAACCCCAGCGTGCTCGCCCTCGCGCTCCGACGCTTCGGCCCCCACTGCCCGCCGCTCGTCTGCACCTCAGGCTGGCCCAACACCGCCGTGCTCCACCTGCTGCGCCGACTCGCGGACGACGGTGCCTCCCTGCACTACCACGGCGACTTCGACGGCGAGGGCATCCGCATCGCGGCCCACGTCCTTGCCAAGACCGGAGCCGTCCCCTGGCGCATGGCAGCCGCGGACTACCGATCGGCCGTGGGCCGGCTCCCCACGGGCCCGGATCCCGGACGCCTCACGCCCGCACCGTGGGACCCGGTCCTCGCCGAAGCGATGGCCGAGCTGCGGACGGCCGTCGTCGAGGAGGTGGTCGCCGACGTACTCCTGGACGACCTGGCAGAGGGGAGGCGATGACACCCCGTCCACCGGGCCGAGGGGTTCGGTCATGGCCCTCGGCGATGTGGAAGGACCCCGCGAAGACCTCGCGCGGGTCCGCCGCGGCTTCCCGCAGGACCGGCTGTCGGCGCCGGGGGCTATGGTCTGCGGCATGGCGACAGTGACCTTCGTCGACGAGACGACATCAGGGCTGCGACGGGACGCCGGGAGGCTCGCCGTCGACGAGGAGCGGTTGACGCTGCGCGAGCTGATCCGCCGCCGGGTGGTCCAGGAGGTGGCCGAGCACAACGCCCGCCGCCCCGAGGTGTTCCACGGTCTGGTGCAGCCGACCCAGGCCGAGTCGCCCCTGAACGGGTACCGGCTGCGGGCGCCGGACCACGCGGTCGACCCCGAGCGACAGTTCCTGAGCGCGGTCGAGGCGTTCGGCCGCAACGGGTTCCTGGTGCTCGTCGGCGACCGCCAGGTCGAGGAGCTGGACGCCGAGCTGGACCTGCGCACCGACACCGAGGTGTGCTTCCTGAAACTTGTTCCGCTGGTAGGTGGCTGAATGACAACGACCGAACTGCTCGACCCCGCCGTCGGGCGGCTGCTCGACGCGCTCGACACCGGGGACGTGGACGCGATCACCAGGGCGCTGACGGAGGTCGACACCGCCGTCGGGGGCGACTGGTCCGCCGAGCGCGTGGTGCCCGCCCGCGAGCGGGTGCTGGAGCTGCACCGCAACACCCGGGCCGCGCTGGTGGCGAGCCTGATGAGCTGGATGCTGATGCTCTGGCGGCCCGTGCAGACCGATGAGTCGGAACAGCGGCGCAGCGCGCTGATCCGGCTGGCCTCGATGGTCTCCCAGGGCTTTCCGCAGGGGCGGCCCCGCGAGCTCCGCGAGGACCGGCTCCACCTGATGGGCCGCCAGTGGCACCTCGCCGAACTGCACGCGGCCGAGCGACTGATCAGCGACGAGCTGGAGGCCGGCCGCCCGGTCGACGGTGCGGTGGTCGCCGCCGTGCGCCGGTCCGCGCTGATGGTCCGGCCTCACTACAGCCTCGTCATCGACCTCGCGGCCGCGCTGCCCGAGCCGCTGCTCAGCCCCGGCGAGGCCTGGGCCGACCGGGTCCTGGCCGCCCTCGACGAGCCCGGTGCGTCCGGGGGCACCGACCGGCCGTGGATGGACCTGGTCAAGCACGCCCTCCAGGTCAAGTCCCCGAAGCCGAACGCGCGTTGGGAACGGACCGGGCGCGCGCTGATCGACGCGGTCGGCCCCGAGCGGGCCCGCGAGCGGATCACCGAATGGCTCTCGCTGGTCGGCAGCCCGCGCACCCTCGACCTGGTCGCGGAGCCGCGTGGCGCAGGAGTCGACCAGTTCGACCCCCACAACCTGGACGTGCTGCGCGGACTCGCCCTGCTGCTGGCCCTGACCCCGGCCCATCCGGACACCGCCCGGGTGCTGGCCCGGCTGGTCGAGTCCGCGCTGCGCAGGGCACCGGGCATCGGCCCCCGCGCGCCCAAGGTGGCCAATGCCGCCGTGCACTCCCTCGCCCGTCTGGACGGTGAGGACGGTCTGGCCCAACTGGCCGTCCTCACCACCAGGGTGACGTACAAGGGCACCGTCAAGGAGCTGGACAAGGCGCTCCGGGACCGGGCCGCCGAGCTCGGCCTCACTCGGGTCGAGATCGAGGAACTCTCCGTCCCCTCCTACGGGTTGACCGACACCGGCGGGCGCGTCGAGCGGTTCGGCGAGGCCCGGGTGGAGCTGGTGGTGGAGGGTTCCCGGATCCGCCAGACCTGGTACAACGAGGCCGGCCGCGCGGTGAAGACCCCGCCCGCCGCGGTGCGCCGTGAACACGCGGACCAGCTCAAGGAGTTCAAGGCCTCGGTCAAGGACCTGGAGAAGATGCTCGCCGCGCAGTCCGAGCGGCTGGACCGGCAGTTCCTGGCGCGGCGCAGCTGGCGGTACGGCCCCTGGCGGCAGCGCCTCCTGGACCACCCGCTGGTCGGCACCCTGGCCCGCCGGCTGATCTGGACCGTGGACGGCACGGCGTGCGCCTGGCTGGACGGCGCCCTGCGCACCGTGACCGGCGACGAACTCGCGCCCGCCGCCGACGCGTCGGTCGAGCTGTGGCACCCGGTCGCCTGCCCGGCCGAGAGCGTGCTCGCCTGGCGCGCCGTGCTGGAGCGCCACGGAGTCGTCCAGCCGTTCAAGCAGGCGCACCGGGAGGTGTACCTGCTCACCGCCGCCGAGGAGCGCACCGAGGTGTACTCCAACCGCTTCGCCGCGCACGTCCTGCGCCAGCACCGGTTCCACGCCCTGGCCGCCGCACGGGGCTGGCACAGCCAGCTGCAGCTCGCGGTGGACAACTCCTTCGCCGCCCCGAAGCGGCTGCTGCCCGAGTGGGGGTTGCGGGCCGAGTTCCGGGTGCACGGCATGGACGCCGACTGGCGGGCGAACTTCGCCCACCTGGGCACCGACCAGGTGCGCTTCTACCCGATCGACGCGCCGGAGAGCTTCACCCACGCGGGCAGCGGCCAGTACGGTCCGGTCATGCGGCCCGGACTGCAACCGGTCGAGCCGGTGCCGCTCACCGAGGTGCCGCCGCTGGTACTGAGCGAAGTGCTGCGCGATGTCGACCTGTTCGTCGGCGTGACGAGCGTCGGCAACGACCCGACCTGGTCGGACGGCGGACCGGAGGGCCGGTACCGCGACTACTGGCAGTCGTACAGCTTCGGCGAGCTGTCGCAGAGCGCCCGTGAGCGCGGCGAGTTGCTGGCCCGGCTGCTGCCCCGGCTGGCGGTCGGGGACCGCTGTACGGTGGACGGCCGCTTCCTGGAGGTCCGCGGCGAACTGCGCACGTACCGGATCCACCTGGGCTCGGGCAACATCCTGATGGCGCCCGACGACACCTATCTGTGCATCGTGCCCAGCCCTGACAGTCCGACTGACGGACAGGCGTACCTGCCGTTCGAGGGCGACCCCATGCTGGCGGTCATCCTCAGCAAGGCGCTGCTGCTGGCCCGCGACACCGCGATCACCGACCCGACCATCACCAGCCAACTGGTCCGGCGCTGACCGCCGGCGCCACCGGCAGGCCGGAGCCCCGCTGACTGGACGAAGCGCCAGGCAGCGGGGCTTTCGTCATTGGCAGGAGGCCCGTCCCACGGTCGGGAGCGAATCCGACGAGGCGCATCTGCCAGGCCGCTCCCGGCCGCACTGGGAAGGGGTGCGAGCGGTTGCGTGCTGCGATGTCGGGGGCCGACAACAGGTGCGCTGCGTCTCTCTGCGGTCGTCCGGTGACTGCGAGCCTCGGCGCCGCACTCGGAAGGCGTCATGCGCCTGGTACCGCGACCTGGCCGGTCGGTGCCCGCCGGGCGTGGTTCGGGAGGCCACGCGGGTGCGGCACCGAGGCAAACCAAGGTCTCCCCGGCAAGCCGGGAAGCTTTCACTGCGGGCCGCGAAACGGGCGACGGGACGTATGGTGCCAGGTCGGGCCAGTATGGGATGGGGGCTGCGGGTTCACCGGTCGGCTCGAGTGAGGTTCTCGTAATGGGCATGTCATGGGATTCGGCGTCGCGGCCCGGACGTGAGGGCGCCGGCGCGATGGCAGGGCGCGGTCCTGCGGGGGTGGCGCAGATCCTGCGGTCGGCGCCGGACCGGTTCGACGCGCACATCGGCGGCCTCTGCCCGCTGTCGGAGGACCGGCAACTTCTCGAACTGGCCATGACAGTCACTGCTCGGATCGTCATCGGCACGGCGCACCGCACCGACGACGTCGCGCTGCTGCTGGTCCGGTCCGCACCCCGGTGACCTGCGACGGGAAGGAGACCGTTTCCGTGGCACGCACGCCCCTGCTGGCCGTACGCGGCGTCTCCAAGCGGTTCGGCGCCGTACAGGCGCTGAGCGACGTCGGCCTCGACATCGAGGAGGGGGAGGTCGTCGCGCTGGTCGGGGACAACGGTGCCGGCAAGTCCACGCTGGTCAAGATCGTCTCCGGGGTGTCCACGCCGGACACCGGAGTGATCGAGTGGGAGGGCCGACGAGTCGACCTCCGCAGGCCGATCGACGCCCAGAACCTCGGCATCGCCACCGTCCACCAGGACCTGTCGCTGTGCGACAACCTCGATACGGTCGCCAATCTCTTCCTCGGTCGTGAGCTGGGCAGATTCGGCATCCTCGACGAGGTCGAGATGGAGAGGCGCTGCCGCGAGCTGCTGCGCACCCTGTCCATCCGGATCCCCAGTCTGCGCGTTCCGGTCGGCTCGCTCTCCGGCGGCCAGCGTCAGACCGTCGCCATTGCGCGCGCGATGATCGGCAAGCCCCGGATCGTGATCCTGGACGAGCCCACCGCGGCCCTCGGGGTCGGACAGACCGCGCTGGTCCTGGAACTGGTAGAACGCCTGCGGGCGCACCAGCTCGGCGTGCTGATCGTCAGCCACGACCTGGAGAACGTGCGGGCGGTCGCCGACCGGGTGGTGGTGCTGCGCCTCGGTCGCAACGGTGGTTTCTTCGACACGAGGTTCGCCACTCAGGAGCAGATCATCTCGGCCGTCACGGGCGACCACAGCATGGCCGTGACCCTGCAGCAGAGCCTGCTGCCCCGTGGGCTGCCCGAGCAGGACGCTCTCGATGTCGCCTACCGCTACCTGCCCGCGCAGTCGGGTGTGGGCGGAGACTGGTTCGATGTCATCCCCTTGTCCGGCACGCGCGTCGCGCTGGTCGTCGGAGACATCGTCGGGCACGGTGTGCACGCGGCCGCCACCATGGGCCGTCTCAGGACGGCCGTGCACAACTTCTCCATGCTGGACCTGCCCCCCGACGATCTCCTTGCGCACCTCGACGAACTGGTCAACCGGATCGACAAGGACGAGGCCACCACGCGTGGCGATCCCGGGATCACCGGAGCCACCTGCCTGTACGCGATCTACGACCCGGTGTCGAGGTGCTGCGAGCTGGCCCGGGCCGGCCATCTCCCGCCCGCGCTCATGGCGCCCGACGGCACGGTGGAATACCTCGACCTGCCGGCCGGACCGCCGCTCGGCGTGGGCGGCCTGCCCTTCGAGACCGTGCAACTGCAGGTGCCCGAGGGCAGCAAGCTGGTCCTGTACACCAACGGCCTCGTCGAGGACCGCCGACGGGACATCGACCATGGACTCGAACTCCTGCGCAGCACCTTGGCCGAGGCCGACAGGACGCCGGAGGAGACCTGCGACGCGGTGCTCGAGGCGCTGCTGCCCGCGAACTCGACGGACGACGTCGTCCTCCTCGTGGCGCGCGCCCGTGCGTTGTCGGCCGGTCGAATCGCCCAGTGGGACGTCCCGATGGATCCGGCCGCCGTGGCCGGCATCCGGGCCTCGGCCACGCGGCAGTTGGCCGAGTGGGGGCTGGAGGAGATGGCGTTCACCACGGAGCTGATCCTCAGCGAGCTCATCACCAATGCGATCCGCTACGGCAGTGAACCGATCAGCGTCCGCCTTCTGCGGGATCGCACGCTGATCTGCGAGGTTTCGGACACCAGCAGCACCTCCCCGCATCTGCACTACGCCGCGGCCACGGACGAAGGCGGACGTGGACTGTTCCTCGTCGCCCAGCTCGCCGAGCGCTGGGGTACCCGGTACACCCCCGCTTCCAAGATCATCTGGGCGGAGCAGCCACTCTGATCCGCTGGTCCTGTCGACGTCGTGCGGGGGAGCAGCCGCCGGCGCTTGAGCGGGGGAGTCTGCCAGCGGTCTGCCAGTGGTGTGCCAGCGCGGTGCGCAACGGTGGGACGTGCCGGGAGGTGCGCCGTAACCCAGGAGTGCGCGACTGCCCGGCACGATGACGAAAGGGCACCCGCATGACTCGCACCTCGAGCAGCGGGCCTGGGCGGACGCCTGCCAGCGCCTCGGTCGGCAGTGCGCGGCCCGCAACGCCGCGCTGCTGCCCCACATCTCCACCGCGAACGTCGCCCGGGACATGGACCTGCTGCGCCGGGCGGTCGGCGACCGGCAGCTCAGCTACCTGGGTACCTCGTACGGCACCTAGTGTCGGAATCGGGTGCGGCTCGATGCCGCTGAGCGGTTCGGGCGTGGTGGCAGCGGGGTGATCGCTGCCGGCCTGAAGGTCGCGGCTTTCCCGCCTCAGGCGACCCGGTCGAACCGGACGACTGATGCGGCCAGCTCGTACAGCAAGCGACTGCGGCCCGCGGACGGAAGCAGCGGCTCCAACTGCATCCACGCGTTGCTCATCAACTGGTCGGCCTCGTCCAGACAGGCTTTCACCGCTCCGCACGAGTCGAGTTCCCGGTACGCCTCGGCCACTGCTCCGGCGCTGCCCGAGCCCTCCCGAAGCTGCTGCCAGAGCAGGATCAGCTGTCGCTGCGGTAACCGACCCACGGCGTGCGCCAGCGGCATGGTGACCTTTCCGCCGCGCAGGTCCTCGGCGGCCTGTTTCGTCGGCACCCCGTCCCTCATGACGCCACGCAGATCAGCGACATCGTCGGCGATCTGGTAGGCCGTGCCCACCGCTGAGCCGAAAGCCGCCAGTGCTCCGCGCAGTTCCGGCCCGGCACCGGTGACGACTCCGGCCGCCTCCAAGGCTCCTGCGGCCGGGGCGCCGGACTTCAGCCGGTGAGTCAGACGGACCATGTCGAGTACGGCGTGCCGGTCGCCTCCGGTCACGGCCTCGTCCATCTCCTCACGGTGGCCGTGGATGTCCAGTGCCTGGCCGGCGTGCGCTGCCCGCAGGAGGCTCAGAGCCAGAGCCCGCAGCTCTCCGCACCGCGCGGCATCATCGGGGAAGGTGAGCTGGACCGCCCGGTCCCACAGGAAGTAGGCCGCGGTACCGGCGTTCACCGCCGTCGGCATGCCGAACACGGTGTGCACCGCCGGTCGTCCGCGGCGCAGCGGTGAGGCGTCCTGGACGTCGTCGACGATGAGGGAGCCGGTGTGCAGCAGTTCCACCGCCGCGATCAACAGTCCGCAGCGCTCGCTGTCCCCACCCAGCAGGCCGGTGGCCTCCCAGGCCAGCACGGGCCGCCACCGCTGCCCTCCGGCGTTGGTCAGATGGCGGACAGGGGCGGTCAGCGCCCGGTGCAGGCGCCCGGCGAGGCCCCGGCTGCTCGCACCGGCGGACTCGGGCATGTGAGCGGGCGGCAGCCACGTGGCACACGAACCCGTCGGCGTGTTCGGGCACAGACGGCCGATGTAGTGATTGATGCGTGTGGTTGCGTGGTCGATGCGTTGTCGGACGGCGTCCGTCTCCGTCTCTGCGCTCACCGGACTTCCTTCCGCTCACATGCAGCCTTCGGTCGTGCTGAGGACCCGCCAGGGTGCCCTGATCGGGTGACGGCTGTCCGCCCGTGACGAGCAGGGCTGCTCCCTGGTGGGTTCTTCGCGTACCCCGACACCGTGGTGTAGCCCGCCCGCTCGAAGTCGTGCACGCGACCTGTGCACACGGGCTCCTGGCGCGACCGTGATCAACGAGCAAAGCGTGACCGGCCAAACCTCCCAAACCGTCCATTACGCCAATGGCGGCATGTCACACCGTACGAGGTGGTGGATGAGGCCGTGGCCCGCCTCGCCCCGCTCAGGCACCGAGCACCGTCGTCGGCGTGGACCGGATGAGCATCACCCGCCGATCGGCCTGGTCGCGCTCCTGTGCCTCCTTCTCGGAGGCGTCGCTGTACCGCTTCTTGGTGTCGCAGGCCTCCCGCACCGCGTCGAGCGCGGCACGGGTCTTGATGACCGCGTCTTCGAAGCCGCCGTTGCGGATGGCTGATGCAGTGCGCCACACCACGGGTGGGCGTACTTACTGGCGGCTGTCGCCCTGGTGGATGGCCTTTCCCAGACGGTGGCCGGGATGTGGAGCGGGCGGGCGGTGGATGGCGACGAGCGCGGCGTCGTCGTTGAGCCGCCCGCCGACGTAGGCGAGGAGATCGCGGCGGATGTGGTGCAGGAGCACATCGGGAGCGCTGTCCGTCCAGTCGGCGATCCGTTCCGGGAGAGGGTAGAAGTCGCCGGCGTGGTCGCGGGCTTCGATGACGCCGTCGGTGTAGAGGAGCAGGGTGTCGCCGGCCTGGAAGGCGGCCACATCGGGGGTGTGGTCTGCCGCCGCCATCGCGGCCACACCCAGTGGAGGCGCGGGGTGCAGGCTCAGGGGGGAGACCGAGTGGTCCGGAGTGAGAAGCAGAGGCGGGGGGTGCCCGCAGCTGATCATCTGGGTGGCGGAGCTGCCGTCGGGGATCTCCAGCAGCAGAGCGGTGGCGAAGTGTTCTCCCGCGTCGCCGTCCGGGGTCGCGAACTCGGCCTCGTAGCGGCTGATGCTGTGCTCCAGGGCTGCGGCCAGCGCGGGAAGGTCCGCGTGCTGGTGCGCGGCCTCGCGGAAGGCTCCGAGCAGGATCGCGGCCTCTCCGACCGCCGGCAGGCCCTTGCCCCTGACGTCGCCGATCATCACGCGGACCCCGTCTTCGGTGCGGGTGGCCGCGTACAGGTCACCTCCGATCCGGGCCTCTTCCTCGGCGGCCAGGTAGAGGCAGGAGATCTGCAGCGGGCCGATCTGGTCGGGCAGCGGCCACAACAGGACGTGCTGCGCGGCCTCGGACACGGACCGCACCTTGGCCAACTGGCGATCGCGCCGCTCGCGGACCAGACAGAAGCAGACGACCAGGACCGACAGCACGGCGAGGGTGGCGATCTGCACCAGGTGGTTCGTCGTGGTCAGTCCGCCGTGGAAGACACCGATGATCACCTGGGCGGCCAGGGCCAGCATTCCCATGGCCCCGGTCAACCGGGGGCCGGCGAACGACGCGGTGATCGCGGGCGCGATGACCAGAGCCGGCCCGAGATGGACGTCCGCGGGGGAATGGAGGTCCACCACTGTGATCACCACGATGAGCACAAGCGGAATCACCAGCAGCGCATGGGACGATCGCCACTGCTGCTCCAGACCGGCGAGGCGCCGCCCGAGACTCACCCTTTTACTGTGCACCTCTCCCGTTTACCGTGCACCTCTCCCGCGTCGCCGGCGAACGCGGAGTGAGGGCGCCGTTTCGAATGACCTTCGAATGACCGACGACGAATCGTGCGACGTCGACGCCGCGGCACTCGGTGTCGCGATCTCGGCCGGAACCGGTGGGCCGGCCGCCGAGGGGCGAAGTCGTCGCCCGCCCGGGACACCGGCTTCGGGCACCTCGAACGAGTTCCGGCGCCTGGAACCTGCACGGGTCGGAGCCTCACCTCAGACTCAGTGGCCTGGACGTCGCCGGGCGACGAGGGCAGCGATGTCGTCGTTGAGCTCGCCGCCGCTGTAGGCGACCAGGTCGCGGTGGAGGTGATCGAGGAGCTGGTGGGGCGCCTCGCCGCTCCACGAGCGGATGCGTTCGGTGAGGGGGTAGAAGGCGCCGGAGCAGTCGCGGGTCTCCGTGACCCCGTCGGTGTACAGCAGGAGCTGGTCTCCGGGCTGGAAGGGGGCGAGGTCGACGTGGTACCCGTCGCTCGCCAGCATGCCCAGGTTGAGCGGCGGCGAGGGAGCGGCGGGCTGAAGCTGCCGGACCCCACCGCGGTGCAGCAGCAGTGGGGGCGGGTGGCCGCAGGTGACGGTCCGGACGACCGCCTCGTCGTCCGGGATCTCGGCGAGGAGCGCGGTGATGAAACGTTCAGCGATCTCCGAGCCCGGGACCCCCGGGTACTGGGAGGCGTGGCGGCTCATGCTCGTCTCCAGGCGGCACGCGAGGCGGGGCAGGTCGGGCGCGTCGTGGGCAGCCTCGCGGAAGGCGCTGAGCAGCGCCGCGGCTGTCTGCACCGCGAGCAGGCCCTTGCCGCGTACGTCGCCGATGAGCAGCCGTACGCCGTGCGGGGTGTGTATCGCCTCGTACAGGTCGCCGCCGATCCGGGCCTCCGCCGCGGCGGCCAGGTAGAGGCTCTCGAGCGTGACGTGCCCGAGGTGGCGTGGTACCGGATGCAGCACCGCCAGCTGGGCGGCCTCAGCCACCGAGCGGACCTGCACCAGCTGATGGGCGCGTCGGTTCAGCAGGCGGTTGAGGAAGACGGCGAACACCGCGATCGCCAGGAGGGAGGCCAGTTCGGAGTAGGCGGTCGCATCCCGCAGCGCATCGAAGTCCACCATGAGGCCGACGAAGATGCCGCACGCGCCCACTCCGATGAGCACGGTCCCCCACAGGGGCAGCAGCGCGGCGGCAGCAACCATGGCGGTGGCGAAGAAGGCATCCGGCCTCACATCGCGGGGTGTGAAGAGGCCGATGAGCAGGCCGACGAACAGCAGCAGAGCAGGCAGTGCGGGCAGGAACCTGGCCCGCGTACCAGCGCTGTGCGGGACTCTGCGCTTCACAGGAGACCTCGCCACCGTGCCGCTCCCGGCGTCACACAGGTCGAGCAGCAGCCTGGGCCCCAAGCCAGGCGACCGACTTGGGTAATCCTATCGCCGTTCACCCGTAGCCCACGAACCACCCGCTTCTCTCCACAAGCGGTCGCCGCTTCCACCGACGCCGCTGTGCGGTCGCCGGGGCCGGCACGAACCCGGGGGCCGTCGCCGTGCGCTTCGACGAGCCGCGGAAACGCGGACCGGTGCGTCACCGGCCTCGCCGGGGGATCCTGGTCGGGTGGGGGGTTGGAAGGCGAGGTGGTCGACCATGAACGCCCAGGCCGGTACCAGCGGGCCCGATGCCGCCTTCGCCTCGGCCCGGGCGGTCGCGGTGGCAGCACCCGACGGGGGGCTCACGGGTTGGAGTTCCGGTGCGCGCGACCTGCTCGGCTACTCGGCCGCCGAGGTCGTGGGACGGCCCGCCACGGCACTGCTCGCCGCCGGCCCGCCCGCGTCCGCCCGCGAGCGGCTCGCCGCGCAGCAGGAGTGGGCCGGGCGGGTCGCCCTCCGTCACCGCGACGGCCACCGGGTGGAATGCACGCTACGCGCACGTCCGCTGCCCACGGGTGACGGGCGGGCCGGCTGGCTGTGCGAGGCCGAACCGCTGCCGGCCGTCCCGCCGTCGGAGGAGGACGACCGCGAGAACGACAGGCTGCTCCGCTGGGCGTTCGACCAGTCTCCGTTCGCTCTCGCGATCTACGACACCGACGGCCGGTTCCTGCGCATCAACGGGCCCATGGCCCGCCAGCTCGCCGCCTCCGAACAGGAGGTCCGGGGCCTGAGGATCACCGAGCACATGCCCGATCCGGCGTTCCGGCTTCCCGAAAGCTACGTCGACCGCGTGGCGGCGACCGGCGCGCCCGAGCACGTCGAGAACTTCGTCCGTGTCCCGGGAGAACTCCTTCCGCACGCCTGGATCGTCCACTTCGCTCCGCTCAGGGATCCGGCCGGGACGGTGCACGGCGTCCAGATGGCCAGGCTCGACTTCTCCGAGCAGGCCGCCGCCCGTGAGCGTCTCGCGCTCCTGGACCAGGCCACCAGGAGCATCGGCAGCAGCCTGGACGTGGTCCGTACGACCCAGGAACTGGCCGACATCGCCGTGCCCGCATGCGGCGACTTCGTCGCGGTCGACCTGCTCGAACCGGTACTGCGCGGCGAGGAGCCGGCTCCGATCCCGGCCGAAGCCCACCTCCTGCTGAGGCGGACGGCCGTGTGTGCCAGCGTGCCCCCGGCGGTGGAGGTCGGCCGTACCGCGCGCTACCCGGAGTCCTCGCCGGTCGCCCGCTGTCTCGTCACCGGCCAGGGCGTCGTCCACCGCATCACCGATCCCGAGGTCACCCGTTGGCTGGCCGAGGACCCGGACCGGGCCGCCTGGGTGCGCAGGTACGACCCCCACTCGGTGCTCGCGCTGCCGCTGCGCGCCCGCGGCACGAACCTCGGCGCCGTCCTGTGCGCCCGCCTGGCGCCCCACACCGCTCCGTACGGCCCGGACGACCTGCGGATCGCCGAGGAACTCGCGACCCGCGCCGCCGTCTGCATCGACAACGCCCGCCGCTACACCCGCGAACGCACCACCGCCCTCACGCTCCAGCACAGCCTGCTGCCCCAGAAACTGTCCGAGCAGGCCGCCGTGGAAGTCGCCGGCCGCTACCTGCCCGCCGACTCCCGGGTCGGCGTCGGCGGCGACTGGTACGACGTCATCCCGCTCTCCGGAGCCCGCGTCGCCCTGGTCGTCGGCGACGTCGTCGGCCGCGGCGTCCACGCCTCCGCCGCGATGGGCCGCCTGCGTACGGCGGTCCGCACCCTCGCCGACGTCGACCTCGCCCCGGACGAGTTGCTCGCCCACCTGGACGACCTGGTGATCCGGCTCGGCACCGGACACACCACCGACGCGCAGGCGCCCGCCGCGGATTTCGGCGCCACCTGCCTCTACGCGGTCTACGATCCGGTTTCCCGCATGTGCTCCCTGGCCAGCGCCGGCCATCCCCATCCGGCCGTGGTCACCCCCGACGGCAACGTGAGCTTCCTGCCCCTGCCCACCGGCCCGCCCCTGGGACTGGGGGGACTTCCCTTCGAATCCGTCGACCGCCGGCTTCCGGAGGGCAGCCTCCTCGCGCTCTACACGGACGGCCTCATCGAGACCCGGCACCGTGATGTGGACGTCGGACTCGACGCCCTGCTCACCGCGCTCGGCAGTGCGGTGCCCTCCCTGGAGAGCACCTGCGACCTGGTACTCAAGGCCATGCTCGCCGAGCACTACCCGGACGACGTCGCGCTGCTCATCGCCCGGACCCGGGCCCTGGACACCGAGCACGTCGCGGAGTGGGACCTGCCCAGAGATCCTGCCGTCGTTGCCGAGGCCCGCGCCCGGGCGACGGCCCAACTCCACGCCTGGGGCCTGGACGAACTCGCCTTCGTCACCGAACTCGTCGTCAGCGAGCTGGTCACCAACGCGATCCGGTACGCGGCCCCGCCCATCCGGCTTCGGCTCATCAAGGAGCGGACGCTGGTCTGCGAGGTCGCCGACGGCAGCAGCACCGCCCCCCACCTGCGCCGCGCCCGCACCTTCGACGAAGGCGGACGCGGCCTGATGCTCGTCGCCCAGCTCACCGACCGCTGGGGCACCCGCAACACCGGTACCGGGAAAGTCATCTGGGCCGAGCAGCCGCTGCCCATCGGGGCCGCCGAGGTGCGGTGACGGCCCGCCCGAAGGGCCGCGGGGGCGCGAGCCTTCGCACGCGGCACTGTGACGCAGGTCACTACATCTGTAGAACCTGGGCGCCGCAGCGGGCGTCTGGCTGGTGTGAGATCACGCAGGAGAGCACTGGACGAGCTGGACGAGGAACGCCTCCTCCGGCTGGTGGCCAGAGGTGACCGCGGGGCGTTCGACGAGTTGTACCGGCGCACGTCGCCGTGGCTGGCGGTGCGGCTGCGCCGCCGCTGCGCGGACGAGCAGATCGTCGCCGAGGTCATGCAGGAGACCTATCTGGCGGTGTGGCGCGCGGCCGGCGCGTTCGCCGGGAGCACGGTCGGCGGGACGGCCGTCGGATGGCTGTGGACGATCGCGGCGCGCCGCCTCGTCGACGCGTTCCGGCGCCGCGCCCACCACGCCGAACCGCCGGTCGCCGCCGCCGGGCGGACGGTGGTGCCCGCGGCGGAGGAAGAGGCACTCGCCGGGACCGTCGGCGGCGACGTCGGCGACGCGCTGCGGCGACTGGCGCCGGAACTCCGAGAGGTACTGCAGGCCACGGTGCTCGACGGGCTCTCCGTCCGGGAGACCGCCGTGCTGCTGAGACTGCCCGAGGGCACGGTCAAGACACGCGCCCGCCGGGCCCGGATCGCGATGCGGGAGGCACTGGCATGAGCGGGGAACACGCGTCGATGCGGTTGATCGACGACTACGCACGTGGTGACACGACGATCGCGGCGGACACGGTATGGGCGCTGGAGGCCCATCTGGAGACGTGCGCGCCGTGCCGGAGCCGCTTGGCGGCCTCCGTGGCCACCGAGGCACCCGGCGTCGCCGCGCTCGTCGACACCGTCCGGGCCGGTCTGGAACCGCAGTTGGACGCGGCCGTCAGGGCACCCTCGCGGCGGCACAGCCCGAGGTGGGTGGCGGCCTGGCTGACGCCGGCCATGGCCCCGTGGTTGGCCATGACCGTCGTCGTCACCCTGATGGCGCTGCTGCTGGACGCGGTCGCGCCGCCGACGTTCTCCGGCGACACCTCTCCCGTGTTGGCGATCGCGCCCGTGCTGCCGCTGTGCGGTGTCGCCGCATCGTGGTCACGCGGCCTGGACCCGGCGCACGAACTGACGGCCTCGACCGCCCGAGCCGGCCTGCCCCTGCTCCTCAGGCGCACCACGGCGGTTCTCGTGGTGGTCCTGCCCGGGCTCCTGGTGGGGGGATGGCTGACCGGAACCATGACGGCCGCGCAGTGGCTGCTGCCCTCCCTGGCCTTCACCTCCGCCGCCCTGGCGCTGGGCAGCGTGGTCGGCGTGACCCGCGCCGCCGTCGGGCTGATGGCCGCGTGGGGCGCCGTCGTCGCGGTACCCGCGTGGGTCACCGGCCGCTTCCCCTTCGTCCTGCGGCCGGACCAGCTTCCCGTGTGGGGACTGCTCCTCGCGCTCGGCATCGGCGCCGTGATCGCCCGCAGAAACGCGTACTCAACGCAGTGAAACCATCATCGACCCTCGAAAGGGACCACCGCATGACGCCCACCACGAGCGCGGCCGACACCGCGCCGAAAACCTACGCCTGGGAGATCCGCGCCAGCGGCCTGAGAGTACGCGTCGGACGCAAGAAAATGGCCGTCGACGGACTCGACCTCTCCCTGGGCACCGGCACCCACGGCCTCCTCGGACCCAACGGAGCGGGAAAGACCACCCTGATCCGGACGCTGGCCACCGTGCTGCGCCCCACCGGGGGCGAACTGGAGATGCTCGGCACCTGCGTGGGCGCGATGGTCGACCACCGGGCCCTGCGCCGCCAAATCGGCTACCTGCCGCAGGACTTCGGCTACTACAAGCGCTTCACGGTGCGCGAGTTCGTTGAGTACATGGCCTGGCTGAAGGAGGTTCCCAAGGCGGACGTCCCCGAGGCCGTCCAGCGGGCGGTGGAACGAGTCGGACTGGCGGACCGCGCCGACCACCGGATGAAGACCCTGTCCGGCGGCATGGTGCGGCGCGCCGGCATCGCCCAGGCCATCGTCAACGACCCCGCGGTGCTGCTGCTGGACGAGCCGACAGTCGGCCTGGACCCGGCGCAGCGGCTGCGCTTTCGCGAGCTGCTCCAGGAACTGGGCCGCGACACCTGTGTGGTCGTCTCCACCCACCTGGTCGAGGACGTCGCGGCCGCCTGCTCCGACGTGGTCCTCTTCGCCGACGGCCGCCTCGTCTTCCAGGGCACGCCGGACGACCTGGCCTCGGCGGGCGGCCCCGAGTACCCGGGCGACAGCCCCCTGGAGCGCGGCTACTCGGCGCTGCTCCGCACCTCCGGGCAGCCGGGAGGTACCTGGTGAACGGGCGGGTGCTGCGTATCGAGCTGAAGCGCTCCGTCGCCCCGTGGCCTGGCCTCGTCGTCCTGGGAGGCAGTCTGGCGGTCTTCTGCCTGATCGACGGGATCTGGTGGCAGGGCGACGCGGGATGGACGGCCCAGTGGACCTCCATGGCCATGTGGACCCGGTACCTGCTGGGCTTCTGGTGGCCGCTCGTGGTGGGCATGGGGGCGGTGTACGGGCTGCGCGACTCCCGCTCGCGGATGGCCGAACTGCTGACGACCACGCCGCTGCCGGCCTGGCGCCGTGCGGCGCTGCCGGCCGGCGCGACGGCACTCGTGCTGGCGTCGGGCTTCGGTCTCCTCGTCCTCGTGGGCGGAGTCCAGGTGGGCCTCGGCGCCACCTCCTACACGAGTCTCGGCTGGCTGCCGATCTCGCTGGTGGCGGCGCTGTCCCTCGTCGCGGGGGCCGTGTTCGGCATGGGCGTCGCGCGGGCCGTGCCCTCCGTGCTCACCCCGCCGGCCCTGACGGTGTTCCTCCTGCTGACGGCCCTCCTCCTGCGGCAGAGCAATGAGAGCGCACTGCCATCGAGCAGCGCGCCGAACCGGCTCGCCCTGCTGTTCCCGGTGACCTCGGAGCCGCGGGAGATGCTGCTGACCCTGTCCGGCTCCGTGCACCTCGGCCAGACGCTCTGGCTGCTCGGCCTGCTCGCCACCGGCTTCGCACTGCTGTCGGCCGCGACCCGCCGGGCCCGACTGCTCGCGGTGGCCCCCGTCCTGGCCGGCGCGGCCCTGGCCCTGCTGATCCTCCCGGCCACTCCGCGCGACACCTACGTCGTCGACAAGGCCGCCGCCACCCTGCTCTGCGACGGACCGGTGTGCGTGACGCAGGCCAACCGCTCACACCTGGCCGAACTCGCGCCGCGCGGCAAGGACGCGCTGCGCGTGCTGCACGACGCCCTGGGCGACCAGGCGCCGAACTCGGTGCGGGAGGACACCGAGCTGCGCGCGCTCGGCGACAACCGCGAACTCTCCGGCGACGCGGTGCTGATCGACTTCGACGACCCGCTGATCGCCAAGGCGTCAGGCGACGAACTGACCCGCCTCCTGGTCGCCCAGGGCCTGGCACCCAACTGCGGACCGCGCACCCCCTGGGAGGGCAGGGGCCAGGTCGACATCCCCGTACAGAGCATCGCCGCGAGCTGGGCCTTGGGCGATCACCAGTTCAAACCGCTGCAGCAGCCGGACACCTACGCGTACTCGCAACGTACATGGGCGGACGCCGACGTCGTCTGGCAGCGGCTGATGGCGCTGCCACCGGCCGAGCAGCGCTCGCGGATCGCCGAGGTGCACACCGCCGCCCTCTCCTGCACGGGGTACAACGAGCTTTCGGTGCTGGCGGGGGAGACGTCGCGATGAGGTGGCTGACCTTGTACGCGCGTTCACGGCAGGTGCCCGCCTCTGCCGCCGCGGTCCTGCTCGTCGCGCTGGCCGCGTGGGCCTTCCACCAGGACGGCGCGGGCCCGATGGACCTGGGGATCGCGGTCGTGGTCCTCACCGCGAACGTGGCGGCCGCTTCCGTCGGGCTCGGTGGGCAGGACGTCGCACTGGAGAGCACGGCCGCGATCCGGTGGGCACCCCGCCGGACGGCACACGTGCTGCTGATCGGGGCGGTCGCCGGGGCGGCGCTGCTGGCGGTCCGGGCGGCGGGAGTGGAGCTCGCCCCCACCGAGGCCGTGGTCCGGGACAGCGCGGGCCTGGTCGGCCTGGCCGCGCTCGGTGCGGTGCTGTGCGGCGCACAGTTCGCGTGGACCCTGCCGACCGGCTGGCTCGCGTTCACCCTCCTTGTCCCGGTTCCGCCCGGCATCGCGGGAGAGGTGGGCGACTGGATGATCATTTCCCCCGCCACGACGATGTCCGCCGCGACCGCGTGGGCCCTGCTGGCGACCGGCACCGTGCTGTACGCCGCAGCAGGACCGAGGCGATAACGGGGGCACGCCCCGCGCCCGCGCCCCGCCACGGCACTGCGCGACCTGCTGCAGCATGCCTTGGCGGGGCCACCGAACCAGGCGTAGGACACGGCCGTCCGCAGGGCGACCATGCAGCCCGAGCCAGAAATCCCCCACATGCGGTCACGCTATCGGCGCCGATGGTGGCCGGCTCCCTCCTTTACCACTTCGGCGACGGTCACTGACCGGCGTGAACCCGGTCGTCCGTCAGACGGGCCGAGGGGCCGTTTGTCTCGGACGCGGAGGAGGAGTACTGTCTACCAGTCGCTTGGCAGGGAGAACCGGACACGCATCGGCGCGGACGGTCCCGGAGCGGCCGATCCCCTGAAACACCACTTCCCGGCTCGGGCCGGGTCGCGTCTTGTCGTGGCTCGGCGTGTATTCGGCATGTGTGTTTATCGGGATTGTGGCTGGATTCGCTTCTTGGAGCGGGGATCGGCTAGAGTTTGGACCGTCGGACGGGGCGTAAAGCTCCGGTAAGACACCGGCAAATTGGATGACGAAGCCCCGGAAAACGGAGCGGAAAACATCTGGTAAGCTGGAAACACGAAAGAACGAAGCGCCCAGAGGGCCCGCTGGAAGGCGGTCCGAAGGAAGTGTCCGTTCCTTGAGAACTCAACAGCGTGCCAAAAGTCAACGCCAGATATGTTGACATCCCCGG
>NZ_JBSFGU010000071.1:0-25977 GCF_053596725.1 Kitasatospora sp. NPDC001660
CATTTCGGGACCGGCTCGGCGACGTTCACGGTGTTGAGTGACACGCAGGTTCAGGCCGCGGCTCCTGCGGGCTCCGGGACGGTCCAGGTCACGGTCACCACACCGGTGGCCACCAGCAACGGTGTTTCCTTCACCTACGCCGTCCCGCCCGCGATCACCTCCGTGAGCCCGGTCTCCGGGCCGACGGGCGGCGGCAACACGGTGACGATCAACGGCGCCGGGTTCACCGGCGCGACGTCGGTGCAGTTCGGCAGCGCCCCGGCGCCGTTCACGGTGGTCAGCGATGCCCAGATCACGGCGACGGCGCCCGCGGGCACCGGTTCCGTCCCCATCACCGTCACCACCTCGGCGGGCACCAGCAACAGCGTGACGTACACCTACCTCAACGCACCCGTGATCACCGGCCTGACCCCGAACCAGGGGCCGACCAGCGGCGGGAACACCGTCATCATCTCCGGCACCAACCTGTCGGGCGCGACCTCGGTGCTGTTCGGCACCCACACCGCCACGATCACCGCCAACACCGCCTCCCAGATCACGGTCACGGCACCCGCGGGAGCGGCGCAGTCGGTCAACGTCACGGTGACCACCGGGGTCGGCACCAGCAATCCGCTGCCGTACTTCTACCTCATGGCCCCGGCCATCACCAGCCTGAACGTGACGATGGGGCCGAGCGGTGGCGGGAACACCGTCACCCTCTTCGGCTCCGGCCTGGCTCTCACCAGCGCCGTGCACTTCGGGCCCGCCACCGCCACCAACATCACCGTGATCTCCGACAGCCAGATCACGGTCACCGCGCCCGCCGGCACGGGGACCGTCCTGGTCACGGCCACCACACCGGGCGGCACCAGCACCATCGGACTGGGCAACGCCTACTACATCTACGTCGCACCACCGGTCATCAACTCCCTCAGCCCCGCCCAGGGTTCGGTATCCGGCGGGGACGACGTCCTGATCAGGGGTACCAACCTCACCTACACCGACGCCGTGTTCTTCGGCAGCGCTCCGGCGTCCTTCGCCGCGGTCTCCGACACCATGGTCGTGACCACGTCACCGCCCGGTGTCGCCGGCCCGGTCACCGTCACCGTCCACTCCCCGGGCGGCACCAGCAACGGCGCCACCTTCCAATACCAGCCATAGCCCCGCACGGCCGGGCGCTGTGATCGCGCGTGGTCGTCGGGCCCGTCCAGTTCCTGGCCGCCTTCCCCGATCCACGCGCCGCGCGAGTTCGAGGCTTCTGCAACGACCACCGGCCACACCGAACACCGGGACAAGCCGCGCCCCTGTGCCCACCGCCCGAACCGATCAACCCGCCACCCCGGACGGGTCGCCGCGCCTCCTGCGGGACCCCGGGCGGGCACTGGAGCGATGGCTCCTCGGCGAGGGCGCAGGGGAGCTGGACCCCGACGTCGTCGCGACGGTCCGTCAGGAGCTCGTGCGATAGCAGCAGGGCGGGAATCCGGGAAAAGAAGGGCAGGGTCCCCGCTGTTCCGGATCGGACGCCCTCCGGGCCGAACCATCCGTACAGAGAGGACAGCGGGCGCTCCACGGAGGTCCTCTTCGCAGGCGGCTTCGAATCCCGGGACGGATCAGGCTCTCTTCATCGACCCTCCCGGCGGCCGTTCAAGCTCCGCCGGTGCAGCAGCCGTTCGCCCCAGTGGCTCCGAACAGCAGGGATCCGCGGCCTCCGGCCGCTCCGAGCTCCTTGTCGCGGCTGCGCACACGAGGCTGGAAATGGCGGGTGGCGATCGTCACATCCCTGCGAGGCGGGGTCGCTTTGAGTAATACGATAGCCTCCGACAGTGATTGACGCGCCCACGCCATGCGGCACTCCCACGGCCAGGGAGAAGTCCGCGAAGTAGCCATGGGCACATCGAGTTCCGGCGTGCACGAAGGTGATGTCGATTCACCTCGTGTGATTTTACGTGGCTTTAATCAGCCGGACCCGCGCGAGAAAGAAAGAAGGTGTCGTGAACAAGACTCGGTTAGAAGCCATCGGGGCCTACCTCCCCGCGACGGTGATGAGCACCCGGGAACTCCTCGACCGCCTGGAGAAGGCCCCGGAGTTCGACCTCGTCAAGATCACCGGGACGACGGAGCGGCGGGTGGCGGACGACAGCGCGCAGGACCCCGAGAACAGCCTCACGATGGCGGTGTCGGCGGCCCGGGACTGTCTGAGCCGGTCCCGCTACGCACCGGACGGGATCGACGCCGTGATCTCCTGCTCCATCAGCCGCATGAGCGACGGCGGGCGTCTGCAGTTCGAGCCCTCGTTCGCACACCGCATCGCCAAGGAGATCGGCGCGGACCGCGCCGTCCACTTCGACGTCTCCAACGCCTGCGCGGGCATGATGACCGGCGTCCTCCTGCTGGACCGGATGATCCGCGCCGGCACCGTGCGCAACGGCCTGGTGCTGAGCGGGGAGCACATCTCCCCCATCGCCTTCACCGCCGCGCGCGAGATGGAGGACAGCAGGGACCCCCAGTTCGCGTCGATGTCCGTCGGGGACTCCGCCGTCGCGCTGGTGATGGACCGCGCGACGGACGACCGGGACGTGATCCACGACATCGAGCTGATGACATGCTCGGAGTACTCGCACCTGTGCCTCGGCATGCCCAGTGACGGCACCGGCGGCATGGCCATGTACACCAACAACAAGGAGATGCACGCCGAGGACCGGCTCTCGCTGTGGCCGGCCTTCCACGGGGACAGGCTGGCCGAGCAGGGCCGCCGATTCGCCGACGAGGGATACGACTTCGTCATCCACCACCAGGTCGGCACCCGGTTCGTGGACTTCATGAACGCCACGGGCGAGAGCCGCTTCGCCGCCCCCATGCCGCCGTCCCTCTCGGTCGTCGACCGGCTGGCCAACACCGCCACCACGTCGCACTACCTGGTGCTGCACCAGGCCCTCGCCGAGGGCCGCATACCCGAGGGGTCGAAGGTGCTGATGGTGCCCGCGGCCTCGGGCGTCGTGACCGGTTTCCTGTCCGCGACCGTCTCCTCCCTGGAGGTGTGACCATGGCCACCGTCATCACCTCGGCCGCGCCCAGTGCGGCCGAAGGCTCCGGCAGCTCCATCGGCCACGCGGCGGCGGCCGGCCGCGCCTGCCTGGAACAGGCCGGGTTGTCCGCCGCCGACGTCGACGTCCTCATCAACGTCGGCGTCTACCGCGACTCCAACATCGTCGAACCGTCCGTCGCCGCGCTCATCCAGAAGAGCATCGGCATCAACCTCGACTACCTCCGCTCTCCCGACCGGCGGGCCGCGTTCTCCTTCGACCTGATGAACGGGGCCTGCGGCGTGCTCAACGCCGTCCAGGCGGCCGACGCCCTGCTCTCCACCGGCGGCGCCCGCCGGGTGATGGTGGTCTGCGCCGACACCCACCCCTCGACGGACCCCTCCCGCGCCGGCACGGCCGCCTTCCCGTACGCGAGCACCGGAGCGGCCCTGCTGCTGGAACACACCGGCGACACCCTCGGCTTCGGCCGTGTGCACCACCGGTCCCTGCCCGGCGGGCACGGGGTCAACGGCTACCTGCCGCTGCCCGACGTCGGCGCCGACGGACGGAACAGCATCGTCGTCGACCGCGACGACGACGTCCTGGACCGCATGCTGGCCCTCGCCGTCGACTCCGTCCGCACCGTGCTGAGCGCCGAGGACGGCGCCGACACCACGGACGCCGGCCGGGCGCACGTCGCCCTCGACCGCACCCTGCTGGTCACCTCACAGCCGTCACCCGCGTTCGCCGCGCGCCTGGCCAAACGCCTCGGCCTCGCCTCCGACGCCGCCGTCACCGTCGAAGGCGTCCACGGCGACCCGCACACCTCGGCGCTCGTCCTCGGATACCGCCAGGCCCTGGACACCGGCCGGCTCGCCGGACACGACCGGGTGCTCTTCCTCGCGGTCGGCGCGGGACTCACCTCGGCGGCCTCGCTCTACCGGCTGCCCGACACCGGCGACGGGCCCGCCCGATGACGCCCACCGCCTCCCTCCCCCAGGACCGGCACGCCTCCCCGGCGGAACTGTTCGCCGGGCACGCCGCAAGCACACCCGGCAGGACCGCGCTCATCCACCCCGACGCCGTGCGCACCCAACCGGACGGCCGCGCCGCCTACACCACGGTCGGCTACGCCGAACTCGCCACCACGGTCGAGGCCTGCGCCGCAGGCCTGGAAGCGCACGGCATCCGCCGCGGCACCCGCACGGCGCTGCTGGTGCCGCCCGGCGGCGACCTGCTGACCCTGGTCCTCGCCATGATGCACGTGGGCGCCGTGCCGGTCGTGGTGGACCCCGGCATGGGCCTGGACCGCATGCTCGACTGCCTGCGGCGGGTCCGCGTGGAGGCCTTCATCGGCGTCCCGAAGGCCCAGGTGCTGCGGCGGCTGCGCCCGCGCGCCTTCGCCGACGTGCGCAGCTCGGTCACGGTGGGCCGCGCGGACGGCACCGCCCTGCGCAAGCTGATCGCCGCCGGCGCCGGCCATCCGGCGCCGCCCCCGGCGCGGACCGGCCCGGGCGACCTCGCGCTCATCGGCTACACCACCGGCAGCACCGGTCCGGCCAAGCCGGTGGAGGTCACCGTCGGCATGCTGCTCGCGATGGCGCAGGGGGCCGAGGAGGGCCACTTCACCGACGACGCGAGGACCACCCTGGTCACCATGCCGCTCATGGGCGTGTTCGACCTGGTGGCCGGGCGCACCGTGGTCGTGCCGAGGATGGACATGGCCCGGGTCGGCGCCGCCGACCCGGCGCCGCTCGCCGACGCCATCCGGCGTTTCGGGGTGGACGCGATGTTCGCCTCCCCGGCGCTGCTGGCCCCCTTCGCCTCCCACCTGGCCGCGACCGGGACCCCGGTGCCCTCGCTGCGCCTGGTCATCTCCGGCGGCGCCCCGGTGAGCCCCGCACTGATGGGCGAACTGCGCGCCGTACTGCCCGACGAGGCACGCGTGTTCAGCACCTACGGGGCGACCGAGGCGCTGCCCATGGCGCTGCTGGAGAGCCGTGAGGCGCTGGCCGGGCCCGCCGACGGTCCGGCCGCCGGACTCGGTGTCTGCCTGGGCCGCCCGGCGCCGGGCATGGCGGTGCGCACCGTCGCGATCAGTGACGGGCCGGTGCCCCGGTGGGCGCCGGGCCTGGCCGTACCGCCCGGCGAGCCGGGCGAGATCGTGGTGAGCGGGCGGGCCGTCAGCCCCCGCTACTTCCGGGCGGCGCAGGCCGACGCCGACCACAAGATCCAGGACGGTGTCACGCGCTGGCACCGTACCGGCGACGTCGGATGGATCGACGAGGCGGGCCGGATCTGGTTCTGCGGGCGCAAGAGCCAGCGGGTCCGCACGCCCGAAGGCGACCTGCACACGGTGCGCTGCGAAAGCGTCTTCAACGCCCATCCGCAGGTCAGGCGCACCGCCCTGGTCGGCGTCGGGCCGCGCGGGCGGGAGCGGCCGGTGCTGTGCGTGGAGCTGTCGCCGGGCACCGGCCGGGACCAATGGCCGCGCATCTCGGAGGAGTTGCGCGCCCTCGGCGCGGACAACCCCATGACGAAGCCGATCTCGGACTTCCTGCCGCACCCGGCGTTCCCGGTGGACGTGCGCCACAACGCCAAGATCCGCCGGGAGCTGCTGGCCGGCTGGGCCGAGGACCGGCTCACCGGGAGCCGGCGCCCGACGGCCGCGGGCCTGGCGCTTCGCGCCGTACCGCTGGCCGGCTGGGCGTACCTGGCCGCCTGGCCGCTGCTGCCCTGGGACCATCCGGTGCTCACCTCGCTGTGGTGGCTCGACGTCTTCCTCAGCGTCGTCGTCCACGCGGCGCAGATACCGGCCGCGCTGCGGGCCGAGCAGGAACTCGCCACCGGCCGCAGGCCGTGGGCCACCGCCGCCCTCACGATGCTCTTCGGGGCGACGTGGTGGCGGACGGCCCGCCGCGGCAGGAAGGGTGGTTCGTCGTGAAGGTCCTGGTGACGGGCGCGTCCGGGTTCCTGGGCAGCCACATCGTCGACGCCTGTCTGCGGGCCGGCGACGAGGTCCGCGTGCTGGTGCGCGAGGGGAGCGACCTCAGTTATCTGCGCACCGTGGCGGGCATCGAGTTCGCCTACGGCGACCTGCGGGACCCGGCGTCGCTGAGGGCGGCGGCGGACGGGATCGACGCGGTGCACCACAGCGCCGCCCGGGTCACCGACCGGGGCACCCGGGCCCAGTTCCGCGACGAGAACGTCGACGGCACCCGGCGGCTGATGACGGCGGCCAGGGACGCCGGGGCACGGCGGTTCGTCTTCATCGGCAGTCCCAGCGCACTGATGGGCGTCCGCGACGGCGACCGGCTCGGCATCGACGAGAGCGAGCCCTACCCGAGGCGCTTCCTCAACCTGTACTCGGAGACCAAGGCCGCCGCGGAACGCCTCGTCCTGGCCGCCGACCGGCCGGACTTCACCACGGTCGCGCTGCGACCGCGCGCCGTGTGGGGCCCCCGCGACCATTCCGGGTTCATGCCGCGCCTGCTGGCGAAGATGATGACCGCGCGCCTGCCCGACCTCTCCGGAGGCAGGACCGTCCGCGCCTCGCTGTGCCACTGCGACAACGCCGCCGAGGCGAGTGTCCGGGCCGCCCGGGCCCAAGGAGTGGGCGGCCGGGCCTACTTCATCGCGGACCCGGAGCCGATCGAGGTGTGGAGCACCCTGGCCGACCTCGCCGAGCGCTTCGGCGGCACGCCCCCCACCAAGCGGGTCCCCCTCGGGCCGCTGCGTGCCGCCGCCTTCGCGGCGGACCTGGTCTGGAAGCTGCCCCCGCTCGCCAAACACACGTCCCCGCCCCTGTCCCGCTACTCGCTGGCGCTGCTGACCCGGTCGGCCACGTACGACACCTCGGCGGCGCGCCGCGACCTCGGCGCGCCGGTGGTGGACCACGGGACCGGGATGGCCCGGCTGGCGGCCTGGATCGACGAGATCGGCGGAGTCGGCGAGTACATACGGAAGGTCACGTCTTGATCGCGTACAACACAACCGCCGGGTCCGCCGGTGGGGGCGCCCGCGTCTTCCGGCGGCCCGTCTCGCCCACCGAGTGGTCCTACCTCGCCGCCGCCCGGCTCGGCGAGCTGATGGTGATCCAGCTCGTGGTCGAAGGCGCCGGGGAGATCGGTGCCCGGTCGCTGGCCCGCGCCGTGGCGCAGGCCTCCCGGTCCTGCCCCGGTTCCCGGGTCGTGCGCCGCGGCCGGACGTGGACCGACAGCGGGGTGCCGGCCAGGGTCGTGGTCGTGGACGCCACCTCCTTCGACCGCACCGCGCTGACCGGACTGCCGGAGCTGACCGGCCACTTGGCGCAGGCCGAGGACCGGCCGGCGTGCGAGGTCCTGCTGCTCACCGGGGAACCGTCCACCGTGGTCTTCCGCGCCGCGCACGCGGTGATGGACCTCAAGGGCCTGCGGACCTGGGCCGCCGAGGTCTTCCGCGCCCTCAGGGCCGAGCCGCCGCAGGACGCCGCGAGCACGCTGACGGACCACCGGCTCCTGGCCGCGCTCGGCAGGACCGGGCAGCGTCCCCGCCTGGGGCTCGACCAGCGCTCTCCGCTGGGCGGCCGGGCGGGCTCGGCCGCCGTGTGGCGCCGGCGGACCGTGCCGGGCCGGCCCGCGGCGGGAACCGCGAGGGTTTCGGCGGCGCTCGCCGAAGCCGTCGGCTCCCCGGCCCGGATCATGGTGCCGGTCGACCTGCGGCGACACGTGCCCGCCTCGTGCGCCACGGCGAACCTCACCCTGCCGGTGTTCCTCGACGTGCCACCCGGCCAGGGCCCGGACGCCGTCCACCGGCGATTGCTGAACGCCCTCGCGGACCGGCGCGAACTGGCGGGCGGCGCCGAGGCGTTGCTCGGCGGGCTTCCGCTGCCCGTGGCTGCGGCCCTCGTCCGCGCCTCCAGGGCTGCGGGCCTGGCACGCCACCGCCACCTCGCCTCGGCGATCGTCTCGCACGCCGGCCGGCTGGACCCCGCGGAGTTCAGCACCGACGGGTTCACCGCGACGACGGTCTACGCCCTGCCCGTCCACGCCCCCCTGGTGCCCTTCAGCGTCGTGTTGCTCGAACTGCCCGGCCACACCGAGCTGGTGGTCTCCGCCCGAGGGGCCGCGGACGTGGGTGAGCGCTGCGACGCGCTGATCGACCGGATCGCCGGGGCGCTCATGACGGGCGCACCGGCGGCGGGTTCCGGGGAGTTGCGGGCAGCGGGTCCGGGGGAGTTGCGGCGACCGCGCGAGTTCGGCGCCGCCGAGCGGCTCCTCGCTCCGGGGCCCGAGGGGCTGCCGCCGCTGGACACCACGGTCGTGCAGCTGTTCCGCGCGCAGGCCGCCCGCTCCCCGCAGGCCCCCGCGGTGACCGGCGGCGCTGCGGAGGCCTTCGACGCCGCAGCGGCCGGCCACGGCGCGCACTGGTCGTACCGCGAACTGGACCGGCGCTCCGACGCCGTCTGCGCCGAACTGCTCGCCAGGGGCGTGCGGCGCGGCGAGGTCGTCGGGGTCCTCGCCGACCGCACGGCGTACGGGCTCGCGGGCGTCTGGGGCGTCCTCAAGGCGGGCGCGGCGTTCCTGCCCATCGACGTCCGCAATCCGGCGCGGCGCGTCGCGGAACTGCTGCGGGACGCACAGGCCCGGTTCTGCCTGGCGGAGAGCGCCTGGGCCGCTCCCGCCGGGGGCCGCGACGACACGACGATCCTCCTGGAGGACGTCGCCACCGTCGCCGACGCCGACGGTCCGCTCGACGCGCGGACGCGGGAGGCACTCGCCGCCGCCGCGCCGGGCCCGGACGACCTGGCGTACGTCATCTACACCTCGGGGTCCACCGGCCGGCCCAAGGGCGTGCAGGTGGAGCACCGGAGCCTGGTCAACGCCGTCGGCTGGCTGGCCCCGCTCATGCGGTGCGACGCGGGGACCCGTGCCGCGTACTCCTTCTCGCCCGGCTTCGACCTGTCGCTGATGCAGGTCTTCCCGCCGCTGCTGCACGGCGGAGCGGTCGTGCCGGTGCCCGGCGAGCTCGACCACCTCAAGCTCCGCGACATGTTCTCGGGCCGGCTCGCCAACACCCTGTCGCTCACCCCGACCCATCTCGACCTCGCGGCGCGGCTCGGTATCCGCCCGACGGGCATCCGCGCGCTGCAGCTGGGCGGTGAGAACCTCACCGCGGCCACGGCCCGGCGGGCGCGCCAGGACTTCGGGGCGGACTGTCTCATCGTCAACGCCTACGGCCCCACCGAGGCCACGCTGGCCTGTACGGTCGCCGTCGTCGAGGACGGCATCTCGCGCGGATCGGCGCCGATCGGCGTTCCGGTGCACCGCACCGGGGTGAGCGTGCTGGACGAGCGGCGGCGCGAGGTCCCGGACGGCCGGCTCGGCGAGCTGTACGTCACCGGCGTGCAGCTGGCGCGCGGCTACCTGGGCCGCCCCGACCTCACCGGCGAACGGTTCGTCCTCCTGCCGGACGGCCGCCGTGCCTACCGGACCGGGGACCTGGTGCTGCGGCTTCCCGACGGACAGCTGGAGTACGCGGGACGCGTCGACGACCAGGTGAAGATCCGCGGCCACCGGGTGGAACCGGCCGAGGTCGAGGCGGCGCTGACCGGGATGCCGGACATCGCCCAGGCCGCCGTGGTCGCCCGCGGCCGGACCGAGGAGGTACGGGCCCTGTGCGCGTTCGTCGTCCTCGCCCAGGGCGTCACCGCCTTCGACGAGGCCGCCGTACGGGCCGAGCTGGCCCGGTCGCTGCCGCCGCACCTGGTGCCCACGGTGGTACGCGTCCTCCCGGCGCTGCCGGAGACCGCCAGCGGCAAGACCGACCGCAAGGCGCTGCCGGATCCCTTCGACGCCGCCACGGTGGGCGCGGTCGACTCACCGGTCGACTCACCGGGCGGCTCACCGGGCGGGGCGGAGCGGCGCCGGGCGGGCTCCGATGCGGGCGCCGATCGCGCCGTGGCGGCCGTGACCGCGGAGATCTGGTCGCGTGTCCTGCGGTGCGAGGCCGCGGGCCTCGACGCCTCGTCCGACTTCCACGCGCTGGGCGGCGATTCGCTCGCCGTGCTGGAAATGCTGTCGGCCCTCGGTGAGGAACTGCTCGGCGGGTCGGCCGAGCGGCGGCTGCTGGACCGGCTCGGACCGCTGAGCGGCGAGCTGACCCTGGGCCGCGTCGTCGCCGCCGTCAACGTCGTGCGGAGCGAGGCGTGATCTTCGTCGGTGAAGGCGCGCTGCTGTGGCGCGCCGTACGGCACACGCTGGACAGCGGGCTGCCGGTGGACCTGGTCTGCGGCCCGGCTGTGGACGGCGCCTCCGCGGTGGCGTCCGGCGTCCGCTTCCTCGCCGCCGCGGACGTCAACGCGGTCGCGGGCGAGTTGGCGGCGGCCTGCACGGACGGGCTGGTCTGGTCGGTCAACAACCGGATGATCTTCCGCGCTCCGGTGCTGTCCACCGGGCTGCGTGTCCTCAACGTCCACCACGGTCCCCTCCCGGCCTACCGCGGGATGCCCGAAGTCGCCCTGGTGTACGCCATGCTGGGCGGCGAGCCGCAGTTCGCCGCCACGCTCCACCGCGTCGACGAAGGCATCGACACCGGTCCCGTCCTGGCCTCCGAGCCCTATCCGATCGGTGCCGAGGAGCCGTACCACGTGGTGATGCGCCGGGGACTGCAGGTCTGTCACCGGCTCTTCGAGCGGTGCCTGCCACTCGTGGCGGCGGACCCCGACTGGCCCGGCGAGCCGGCCCCCTCCCCGGGCGCGCGGGGAGGCGGCTACTTCGGTCGCTCGGCACTGGGCCGGCTCTCCCGGTACCGGGAGCACCCGAGGTTCGCCCGCGCCACCGACCTGGGCTTCCTCGCCGGGTACCTCCCCGAGCTCGCCGAGGCACTGGCATGACGGCCCGGCGGCGCGGCGGCGCCGAGTTCACTCCCACAGGGAGATCGCCAGGACCAGGGCGACGACCGGGACCAGCAGCCACGGCTCGGCCAGGACGAGGAGCCCGGTGAAGAGCAGGGCGACGTACGCCAGGGCCTTGGCGACGCGGCGCTTGGCCTTGTTCTTCGTGCCCTTGTTCTTCTTGGAGCCCTTGTGGTGAGGCGCCTTCGCGCCAGGAGCCGCCTCAAGGGCGTACGTGTCGGTGTCGGTGTCGCGTGCGGTTTCGGGCTTCTTCACGTCGGTGTTCGTCATGGCACTCAGCTTCGTCGCGAGAGCGCCGCTCTCGCGTCGGCGAAGCCCGCCTACCTAGGTGAAGACCACCGACGCGTGCGTAGTGCCGCCGCGGTGAAGGTTGGTCCACGAACGCTCATATGGATCGCACGGAGATCGTTTTGTGGGTACGGCATGCGGACGGCCGGTGGTCGCCCAGGACGGTCTGGGTGGTGGTGCTCGACGGGCAGGGGTACGTCCGCTCGGCTTTCGGCCGGCGCAGTGCCTGGTACCGCCGGGTCCTGCGGCATGTGGACACGGAGGTGGAGGTGGCCGGGGTCCGGCTGCCCGTCACCCTCCGACCGGTGGATGACCCCGAGCTCGTCCGGCGCGTCTCCGGTGCCTACCGAGCCAAGTACGGGTTGAGCTGGCTCGGCCCGGTGGAGTCGATGAACGGGCCCGAGGCCGCGGCCGCCACCATGCGGCTACCGGATGTCGGACAGGTCTCGCAGCTGTCTGCGTGAGGTGAGCCCGAGCTTGCGGAAGATGTTGCGCAGGTGCGCGTCGACCGTCCGCGGGCTGAGGAACAGCTTCGCCGCCACCTCCTTGGAGGTGGCGCCCTCGGCGACCAGGCGTGCGATGTGCACCTCCTGCATCGTCAGCTGGTCCGATGCCTTCGACGTGCGGCTGCGGGCCTGCTCGCCCGTGGCGCGCAACTCCCCGGCGGCGCGCTCGGCGAACGCCTCCACGCCGAGGTCGGACAGCGACTCGTGCGCCAGCCGTAGCGCGGACCGGGCGTCACGCCGTCGGCCCTGGCGGCGCAGCCACTCCCCGTACAGCAGATGTGCCCGGGCGCGGTAGACGACCAGTGCGCCGTCGTCGAGCAGACCGATCGCCTCCTGGTAGGCGGACTCGTCCCCGGTCACCAGGGCCCGCGCACAGGCCTCGACGCCAAGACCCCACGCCTGTCGGCCCGCCTGCGTGCGTTCCTGGAGGGACGCGAGGGCCGCGGCGGCGGTCTCGGTCTCGCCGCACCGCATGGCCGCCTCGACCAGCTCGGGCAGGGCAAGGCCCGTTATGCCCACGGGGCCGTACTCGACCACTCGCTTCGCCGCCTTCAGCGCGGCCGGGTAGTCGGCCAGGCCGTTGCTGAGCACGGCCGTCGCCCACTGCACGCTGAGGCTCATCCGGTGGTTCACCGACGCGAACAGCTCGACGGCCTCCTTGCGCCGTCCGCGCAGCGCCGCCAGGTGGAGACGCGGATAGACCAACGGCGCCGCGCCGGTGGCGTCGGCGATCGCCTCCTCCTCGGAGATCAGCTCCGTCGCGGCACCGAAGTCGCCGGTGTGCACGGTCGCGGCGGCCTGCATGGCCAGTCCGATGGGCAGCGTGTGGAAGGAGCCCGACTCCCGGCCGGCCGCGACGGCACGGGCGGCGATGCCGTGCATGGCGTCGAAGTTCCACAGCTCGGTGGCCACCATGAAGCCCAGTGACGGCCGCCTGGCCCACACCTCGTCGTCGGCGTCGCCGACGACCGGCCCGAGGCTCTGCGCCGCCGCCCGATGACCATCGCTGACCAGGTTGACCAGGCCGGTCAACACCGCCGCCGCGCCGGATGCCGGCTCACCCGACGGCGGGGCCTTTCCGACGGCCTCCACCACGTGCCTGGTTCGAAGTGGCCGACCGGGCAGCGCTGTTGCACGTCACCAACGCCTACACCGACGGGCAGGGCCGGATCGTCCTCGAAGCACCGCGCTTCGACCGTTCCGCCTGGGAGAGCTCGTGGAAGTGGTGGGTCGGCGCTCCCGGCTTCGGCACCAGCCCGGACGCCGGCTCCACCTTCCACCGGTGGATCATGGACCCGGCCACGGGCAGGGTCACCACCGAGTCCCTCGACGACCTGGCCATCGAGTTCCCGTCGATCAACGACGCCCACACCGGTTCGGCCTACCGCTACAGCTACGCCATCGCCTTCCCCGGCGCGGGCCTGTCGGGCTACCACACCGTCAAGTTCGACACGCGGACCGGCCAGGAGAAGCTGCTCGCGCACGGCGGGGGCCGGATGCCCGGCGAGGCCGTCTTCGCGCCCGCCGAGGGCGGGACCGCCGAGGACGACGGCTACCTGCTCACCATCGTGAGCGACCTCAAGGCCGACGCCTCGGAGCTGCTCGTCCTGGACGCGAGCGACCTGAGCACCGTGGCCGCCGTCGAACTCCCCCGCAGGGTGCCTGCCGGCATCCACGGCCATTGGATCCCCGACGCCGAAATGCCTGCCTGATCGACCTCATCCGCCCGGGCCGCCTCCTGACTTCCCCGCAGCAACGGCCCGGGCTCCAACGCCACCGCAGCAGCCGTGTCAGCGGCAACTCCGCCAGGAGCTCCGAAGACGGCGCCGGTATCGACCTCGACGGCGGCAGGACCCGGTCGATGTTCACCCGACCGCCGGAAGCGTGGCGCTGCTGTGGCCGGTCCGGTCGTCACCATTGAACGGGGGCTTCCCGATCTCGTCACCGTCCTGTCACACCTGGCCGCTCGCGGAACCGGCGCCGGAACGGTGGTGTGTACCGGGCAGGTGCCGGTGCTGGATCGGCGCCACTCGATCCTTCGGGGGACGTCATGCAGGGCAAGCAGGACAGAATGAGGGCCCGCAGAGCCGCGGTTGCCGTTGTCTCGGCCGCCACGGCCGCGCTGGTGGTCACGGCGTGCGGGCCGGGGAACGACGAGCCCGGGACGACCGCGGCCCCGTCGGTGGCGGCAACCGCCTCGACCGTGCCGAGCGCCGTGCCCCCGGCCCCCACCAAGGGCAGCACGGCGTCCGCGGGACCGGCCACGGGAGCCGCGTCGTCCAGCGGCGCCGCGTCCGCCGGTGCAGCGGCTCCGACCTGCGCGGCCGGCGACGTGAAGGCGGACGCCCACCAGGCGAAGCAGCGACCCGAGGGCACGGGGGTGGGAGCGGCGATCGTCGCCTTCACCAACACCTCCGCACGCCCCTGCACGCTGGAGGGCTTTCCGACGGTGGCCGGGGCGGCCAACGGCTCCCCGGACCGCAACGCCCCACTCGCGGTGACCCACACCGGCTCCGCCGCCCCGGTCCGGCTGGCCCCGGGCGGGAAGGCCTGGGTGAAGCTCACCTTCGTCCAGGTCCAGGGCGAGGCCGACGGCTCCTGCGTCTCCGGGGCCACACCGGCCGCCTACCCCACCCTCGTGCTGGGCCTGCCGGGCGCGGGAGCACACCAAGTAGCCCTGGACGACGGCCTCTTCGCCGAGTGCGACAACAAGGTGACCACCACCGCACTGCTGGCCACCAGCCCGTCCTGACGAAGACCGCCGTCGACTCCCTCCTCGGTGAAGCCGTCCGCCGTCGCCGCGGGGGCGCAGCCGCGCAAGCCTTCGAGGACCGCCTCACGCGAGCGGGAGCGGAGGGGCCAAACGGTCCGTGGTGCCGGCGGGTACGGACTCCTTCGCACCCGGCGCCCGTGCGGCGGGGAGTTGACGGACCGCAGTTGTCCAGGCAACTCCTCCCGTCTACACCACGGTGGCCGGTTCCGCCAGCCCTGTGTCACCAGAGGCGAAGCGGGCGAAGCCGAGGTTCGATGGAGGGGACGTCCGGCGCCGGCCTGCGTCCGGGCCGACGGCAGCCTGCGGCGGATGTCCGGTCCTCAGACCATGAGGTGCCATGGGAAGGAGATGAGCCATGGAGAGCCACGAGGAGGTCCTGAACGGCGGGCGGTGCCCGCACCCGAGCCCGCGACGGCCGCTCCCACCCACGGCCCCGTCACCCGCAACCGCACCGGGCGCCGGGATGCGCCCAATACCGGGCCGGCTGCCGAGGAGGAGGCACAGCAGGCTGGCAGCGGCCGTCACCGCCGTCCTGACCGGCGCCGTCCTGGTGGTCGGCGCGCCCCCGTCGAGCGCCGACTCCGCCACTGTCCCGGCCTACCAGCAGCAACTGGGCAACGACTGTGAGGCGTCCTCCCTGCGCATGGTGCTGGCCGCACGGGGGGTACAGGCGTCGGACCAGGACGTGCTCGGACACATCGGCGTCGACCTGGCACATCCCCAGGCAGGGGTCTCCGGGGAGCTGTCCGGGGACCCGTTCCGGGCCTTCGTGGGGGACCCCAACGGCTCGGAAGCGGCCGGCACCGGCTTCGGCGTGTACTATCCGCCGATCGCCCAGGCCGCGCAGTCCTACGGCCTGTCCGTGGCATCGGCCGGACAGGGGATCTCCTCCGCCCAACTGCGCAGCGCGGTCGCCGCGGGACAGCTGGCGATCGTCTGGGTGGACTACAACTGGCGTGACGTCGCGACGGGCTCGTACACCGCGTACGACGGCCGCGTGGTGCCCTACGCCGGTCCGTCCGAGCACACCGTCGTCGTGACCGCGGTCAGCAACGGACAGTACCTGGTCAACGACCCGGCCCGCGGCCAGTTGCAGATAAGCGAGGCGGACTTCGAAGCCGGGTACGCCAGCTACGGCAACATGGCGGTCATCGTCGAGTGACCGTTCGGCCCCGGCCGGACCTACTGTCAGGACGGCAGCCCGCCTGCCCCGTGGTCGAGTTCGGCCCAGCCGGCCCGCTGCGCCCGCACCCGACGGCCGAGGGCGTCCCACCCTCGCTCACATCCGGCGCGACCTCGGCCTCAGGGCGCCGTAGGGCAGTTGGCGTGCTACGAGACAAGTACGGCTCGTGTACGGCGGCCAACCGCCTGATGCTGGAAGGCTGCCGTGAGCGGTGGGGCCGGCCTCGTTCTGTGGCGGTGGGCGAACGGGCCTGGGGGAAGCGGTGGGTCGGGCCTGTGTGACACGGTGTTCGATCCGTCGCTTCTCGCCCTCGCCGATCCGGAGCCGGGCCGGCAGTCGCCGGAGATCCTGTGGATACCGGGTTTCAGCTGGTGAACACCCGTGGCGCTGCGGTCTTGCGGCGCTCTGCCCTGCCATCGTTGATCCGTGAAAGGAGGTGGTCCGATGGTTTGTACGGAGGGACCCGGTACGGCCGTGTCGGTGCCGTTGTGTCTGATCGGTGCCGACGCGGGGGTGCTCTCGCCCGAGCGTTCCGCGGCCATGCGCCGGATCAGGGAGGCGGCTGTCGGCGGTGAGTTCGCCGAGGCCGGACGGCTCGCCGCCGAGCTGCATCAGGCGGTGCTGGGCGCCCAAGGCGCCCAAGGCGCCGAGGGCGCCGAGGGCGCCGACCACTTCGGCGCCCCGGCCGTTCAGGAGGTCCGGGCCTATCTGGCCCACCGCGCCGGGGACCACCGGGGTGCCGCCGACCTCTACGAGCGGACGGCTGAGGCGTGGGCCTTCACCGGCGCCGGCGCTGTTCGGCCGGCGATCATCAACGCCCGCGCGTGCTGGGCGCTCGCCGAGCACGCCGCCGCCGGCCGGCCTGCCGCGCGATCACGGGCCGCCGTCCTGCTGACCGGCAGGGTTGCGCGCGGGTGCGCGGTGGTGGCGGTCGCCGGGGTGCTGTCCTGCGGCGCGGTGGAGCCGACGGCCGGGGACCGGCCCCGGCACGCCCCCGTCGCCGAGCGGGTGGAACTCGCCGCGGCTCCGGTGCTGCAGGTCCTGGCCGGGACGCCGAGCGCCGTGCCCGTCCATCCTTCCGCCGCCCCGGCGCCGGAGCCCTCCCCGGCCCAGCCGTCCGGCCGGCCGCCGGAGGAGGACGCGGAGCCCGACGGCGAGGCTGCTGACGAGGCGCCTGTTCGCCCGCCCGACCTGCCGGCCGTCCCGGCCGTCCCGTCCCGGCCGGGGCCTGCGCGGACCCCGGCCAGGGTGTCCCCTCGGCCGCCGGTCCGGCCCGCGCGGCCCGCCGAGCAGCCGCCGCGCGCCGAGCCGCAGCCGGCGGTGCCGGTCGACGTCTGCGGGCAGAGCGGCAAGGTCGGCCTGCCGCCGGGCCTGGTCGAGATGTGCCGCAAGGCGTACGGGCGCTGAACCAGCAGGAGACCCGAGGCCGGTTGTGGGGGCCGAATACATGTACCCCTTCCGGCACGTCACGGTGCAGAACCGTGCCGTGGGACGTGCGGGATTCGCCGGCTGTGTGAGATATCCCTCTCCCGTCGTCGTAGCGCTGGTGGGCTGGGGAGGTTGACCATGTCGTCATGACCTCCTCGCCCCGCCCGTTACACGTTGGTGGCCGACCGGATCCGACAGGCGGGACTACCGCGCTCGGTGGAGAGTCCGCTCCGGCCCGTGGGTATCTGCTGGACAACGCGCGCGCCGAGGCGGGCGAGCGATTCAGCTGGCTGGCGGAGCTGTTCGACGGTGTGACGCGCGGGCACTTCGATCGACTGGGGGTCAGGGCTGGTTCGCGCTGCTGGGAAGTGGGGGCCGGTGGCCCCGGTATCCCGGAGGCGCTCGCGGCGGCCGTCGGTCCGACCGGCTACGTGCTGGCCACGGACATCGACCCGTCGTGGCTGAAGACCGGCGACGGGTACGAGGTGCGCCGGCACGACGTCGCCGCTGATCCGCCCCCGGAGCCGGGGACGTTCGATCTGGTGCACGCCCGGCTCGTGCTGGTCCATGTACCCGACCGGGCTCGGGCGTTGGCCACGATGGCGGCAGCGCTACGGCCCGGCGGCTGGCTGCTGGTCGAGGACGCCGACACCGCTCTGCAGCCACTGGCGTGCCTGGACGACAGCGGCCCTGCGCAGCGGCGGGCCAACCGGCTGCGCGACGCGGTCCGGGAGCTGCTGACGCGCCGCGGCGCGGACCTGCGCTACGGCCGGACACTGCCGGGGGCGTTGCGTGAGGCCGGCTTGGTGGATGTCGCCGCGGGGGGCGTCTTCCCGGTCGGCGGGCTGGCCTGCGACCGGCTGGAGGCGGCGACCATCCGGCACGTGCGCGGCGAGCTGCTCGCGGCCGGGCTGGCCGACGACGCCGAGATCGACGCGCACCTGGCCGCCATCCACGCGGGCGAACTCGACCTGACACTCGCACCGCTGATCTCGGCCTGGGGACGCCGTCCAGCCGAGCAACCGCCGGCACTCGGTTAGGCGCGGATCCAGGCGTTGGCCGACCTGCCCACAGCGCTGTTCTCGCCTTCGAGCAGGCGAAAGCGCTTGAAGCACGGAGCTACTGGAACACCGAAGGCATCCCGACACCGTTCAACGGAACCATCCCGAAGGGCGAGATCGGCATCAACCCCGCGTATCCGCGTTCCCAGTGCACCGTTTGGACCGCAGAGACCTGCGGGCGCGGTCTGCCCGGTCAAACGGCTCGACGTGGTTTTCCTCTCCCGCCTCACCGACCTGTCCATGACGGCCATGCGGAGAGACGAGAGCGGGAAGGCCGCAGGACACCGCCAGCGGACAGCGTGACCCTGATCGCCAATTCCCGACCAAGCGCCGAAGCCGCGGCGGCCGAGGCGAAGCGCAGCCGCTCCTGGTGGCGCCTCCTGGAGGGTGCTCTCGTCTACCCGCACAAGCGTCGAGGACGGCGAAGAGGCCGGTGGGCCCGACGAGAACGTCGGGCCCACCGGCCTCCCAGGAGGGCGGTTCAGGACGAGAAGTAGCCGACCAGGTCGGCGACCACGTCGGTCTTCCCCCACTGGTTGACGAACGACACCCGGCCGTCCACCACGGGGGCCACCACCAGCGCGGACACGACCTGTCCCGGCCGGTAGTTGATGCTCGACGCGTCCGGGCGGCCCGTCCCGTGCGGGAAGACCGTCAGGAAGCTGGTGTCGGTGGGGAAGACGGCCGTGACGTTCATGACGACCGCCGTCACACCGGTCTGGGGCATGCCCTCGACCCCGGCCACCCGCAGGCTGACCTGGTCGCCCGAGCCGCCCAGGGTGCCCACGCGGACGCCCTCGCCGTCACGGGTGTCCATCAGCCGCACCAGCGGGGACGCCGTGTAGGTGGAGCCGAGGCCGGGTCGACCTGGCCGACCAGCGTCGCCAGGACGGCGAGCAGCAGGGCGCCGGGAGCCGCGAGCGCGGCTCTCCTCCCTCGGTGTCGCACGCGTCTCTCAGTGGACAGCAGTGTCACACTTTCCCCCCATGTCGGAAACGCCCGACTCCCATGACCCTCACAGGAGTTCACAGGCAGGCGGAGTATAGCGAGCGCAAAGGACAAGTTCGGATGCGCTCCTCACCCCGTGTGAGGGTGCCACAGCGGCTTTTCGGGCACGACACGTTCTTTGGGCAGTTCTTGACCCGGGGCGGGTAACTCCGGAAGCGGCCCGCGGCTCTGGGCTGCCACGACGGCGTCCCCGTGGGCTGCCGCCCAGGCGCCCATGGCGCGGATCGGGTCGATCAGAGCGCTGCCGGCCTCGGTGAGGGTGTAGTCGACGCGGGGCGGTGCCTCGGCGTAACGGCGGCGCTCCACCAGACCGTTGTGCTCCAGCCGACGCAGTGCCTGGTTGAGCACCTTGGGACTGATTCCCCCGATCCGGTCCAGCATGGCCCGTGGCCGCATCGGACCGCCCTCGCCGAGGATGAAGACCACCACGCTGTCCCAGCGGTTGGCCAGCACCTCGAAGGCGATCCGAGCCCGGCAGTCCGCCGCGAACACGTCCCCCGCCATGTCGACCACGTCGTCCGCTCGTTCCATGCGGACATCCTCCCCCGGTCGATGCCTACCGTGTGGTGTCCATCGAACCTCGTAGCGTCCGGAGCACGGCATCCACGACGCGAACAGGAGTACGACGATGCGCATCGGCATTCTTGGTACGGGCGGCATGGCGGCGGCCCTGGGCGGGGCATGGGCACGGGCCGGGCACGAGGTCCTGGTGGGTGGGCGGAACACCGAGGCCGCCGCCAGGACGGCGGTCGGCGTCGGGGCCACCGGGTACGGCAGCCTCGCCGAAGCGGCGCGGTACGGCGAGGCCGTGCTCGTCGCCGTACCCGCGGACATCGCGCCGACGCTGGCCGAGGAACTGGCTTCGGCCCTTGCCGGCCGTACCGTGCTCGACTGCACGGTCCCGATGGCGGCCGCAGCTGCGGGACCGGTGCTGACCACGACAGGTGGCACGGACTCGGTCGCCGCCCGGATGGCGGCCGCCGCCCCCGATGCGCGGATTGTCAAGGTGTTCGGTGTCTGCCACGAGAGCATCTGGACCCTGCCCCGGCCGGCCTTCGAAGGGGCGCCGCTGGCGGTGCCCTTCTGTACGGACAGTCCATTCGCTGCCACCCTGGTGGTCGAGCTGATCACATCGATGGGGTGTGTCCCGCTGGCCTGCGGAGGGTTGGACCGTGCGGCGCTGCTCGAAGCGGCCGCGGTTTTCGCCGTCGGCGTCTGGTGGTCCGGCGGAGAGGCCCGGCACGTCTTCCCTGCCCCCGCTCTCGCCCCTGGTGCGATCGACGACGAGTCTTAGCCGGTCCCCGGCGAATCCGAGCCGGTGAGCGAGACAATGACACGACAGAGAAGCCGAGTTGGACGACATCGGTACCGGCCGGAGAAGCCGACGAACCCCACCAAGAAATGATCTCGGTGGGGTTGGGGCGACATGTGAACGAAAGTGGAGACGTCCCCAGTGAGCCGACCCACCCGGTCGAGGGCACGCGGTCGAAGCCGAAGAGGGCGGTGGAACGGGGTGGCTGGACGAGGACGCCCCCGGCTTGCTCACCCCGGTCCGCTGCCGCTTTACCGTTTTACCGTGATGATGGTCTGGTGAAAGAACACCCGGTCGCACCGACGCCCGTCATCCTCGGCATAGACGACCTCCGACCGCTCCCCAGAGCCACGCGGATCGCCCGCACCAGCCGCGAAGGTATCCAGCTCCTGCAAGAGCACCGCGACAGCTTCATTGACGAGCTCTGGCTCGACCACGATCTCGGCGGCGACGACAGCATCATGCCCGTGGTGACCCTCATGGAAGAGGCCGCCTTCAGCGGACGGCCCTTCCAGATCGGAACTGTCTTCGTTCACAGCGCCAACCCCATCGGCGCCGAAACCGTCGTCCGGTCACTCAGACGCTGGAAGTACCAAGTCCGGCGGGCGACGGCCTAGGGAACCCGACGCAGGGCCGAGACCTCAGGGCCCGACGCGTCGTGAGACTGCGATAGAAACCGCGGACCGGACAAGCCGCGTCCGACACGAGGCACGAGACCCTGCACCCGCCGCCGCCCGGCGTTGGTACGTCACCGGGAAACGCCCTCGGGTGACATCACTCGCGGGGAGGCGTCGGTGACGCTGCGTCGGGAAGCGTGGACGAGGCTGGAGATTGCCGCCGCCCAGGGGCCGGACGCCCGGCTGACCGGGACTCAGCCACTGGAAACCCGAACCGCGGGGGCCGGAGTCGTCCGTGAGCTCGTGCACCCCGGGCTGTGTGAGCTTGCGCCACCCGATCCGCTCGAGCCTGTTCGCCGCGTTCAACCGCAAGGACGATCTGCACACCCAGGGCGGCACCGCACTCTCGCTCGCCCGCGTCCTGGTCGTCAACTCGGCTGGATCTTGGCTGAGTTCGCGGCTACTGGGCAGACTGGCCGGCCGCGCTGCTCCGCCCCGGCCGGCCGACCCGGGTCTTCGCGACCGCGCACCCCCAAGTGGCCGCCTACCCGCACGAGGCCGCCTACCCGCACGAGCCCGCCCGGGTGATCCGGGCCGGCCACCCGATGGACGCGCTCGACCTCCGTTCCTGGTCCTCCGGCCGCCTCCGTCCCACGGGCGCCCGTGGGACGGAGGCGGCCGACCCGCCCCGGACGGGGTCGGGCCGACCTCGGCCTACGTCCTTGACGGACGGCTCAGTTGGAGAAGTCCTGGGTGAGCCAGACGGTTCCACTGGCATCCCGGTGGACCGCGATGCCGATGTGGGTGAACTCGCTGCTGAGGATGTTCTTGCGGTGGCCGTCGTCCGGCGGCGTCTCGTTCAGCATGTCCTGGGTCAGTCTGACCGCCATGGCGGCGATGTCCTGGGCCGAGGTGGAGACCCCGTCGCCGTAGCCTATGTTCTCCCCGGCGGCGTTCCACTGGACGCCCGCGGCCGTCTCCCGCGCCCCCAACTCGGCCTCGCCCGGGCACTGGTGGGACATGCCGCAGCCGTCGGCCATCGTCTGGTTGTGGGCCTCGGCGCTGCTGGTCAGCCCCGACGTGATGGTGTAGGCGGGCAGACCCTGGGCGGCCCGCGCCTGGTTGATCAGGTTCAGGACCTGCTGCACGGCGTCCGAGTTCGAACCGGTCTGCGCGGCCGGGGTGGTGGGTGTGGCCGCGGTGGTGGGTGCGGGGGCGGGTGCGGGGGAGTGCGTGGCCGGGGCGGACGGGGACGGCGGCGCGGACGTGTGGGACACCGGGGTCGGAGCCGGAGTGGAGGGCCGCGCCGAGTGGGAGCTCCGGGACTCGCCGTCGGGGCGCGCGGTCGCGGATTCCGGGGCGTGGGAGGCCGGGGCGGACGGCGACGGCCAGGCGTACGAGGCTTCGGCCGAGGCGGGAGCGGAGGGCTGAGCGGCGTGCGGGTCGGCCTGGCGGTGGTGCTGATCGTCGGAGTCGCTCTGGTGCCGGTGCTGGTGGTGCTCCTGCCACCACCCGGCGTGGCTCGCGTACGTGTGGGAGCCGGGCGCGGCGGAGGCTCCGCTCGCGCTCAGCAGCGGCAGCATGAGGCCGGCGCCGGCGATCCCGGCGGTGGCGGCCAGACGCGGGGTGTGCTTCCGGCGCGCACGGCGATGCCGGCCGGTACGTGAATTCAGCATGGGGCGTCCCTCTGCGACGCCTACGAGGTGAGCTGTCGGGTTCGGGCCGTGAGGTAGCCCGGCCGCACGCGGCGGCTTCACCCCTAGCCGCGCCCGTCTCGTCCGCGAACGGGCCGAGCAGGGCGCGGCGAACTACCTGGTTCCCCCGCTCCTGCCCGGTGCACTGCTCGACGTCCGGCCGACCGGTGGACAGGACTCGGCGTCCCGGCGGCAGGGTCCGCAGGTGCGAACAGCCTGAACGCTAGGCAGATCGACCCATAAGACACAAGTTCGTATGATGCACATCACATGGACGTCCAGCGAAAATCTGATGGAATGCCATATTGACTCACGGAACGTCGCATACGTGTATTAATCGGACAATTCCCCGGGTTGTCAATGCCGGTTGCGACGGCCACCGCCCCGAGGGCGGGCGTGGACGGCGACGGCCGCCTCGCGGGCGGCCGGGTCCAGGTCGTCCAGCTGCGGGGCGATCGGCTCGGCGGCCACGGCGAGGACCGGGACGGGCGCGGCGGCGGTGCGCAGGTGGAGGGGCCGGGAGGCGGCGCGTACCTGCAGAACCTGTGATCGGCGGGACCCGGCTACGCCGGCAGGCCGTCTGCGGCGGCCCGGAGTTCGGCGCGGGTGTCCAGGCGCGCGTCGTCCTCCGGCCGCGACAGCCGTCGTCGACCAACCCGCTGCTCCGGTCGCTCCAGTCGCTTCGGCCGGGCTTCCCGGCGGGGTATCGGTGCCCGAGTCGGGGCTGGGCCGGGCCACCGGCCGCGGCCTGGGTGAAGCGCGCCGCGACTACGCCCTCGGCGACGGCCATCGAGCAGAAGGTCCGCGCTACCAGTCAGCCCCGGGTCAAGCAGCGGGTGCGTAAGGCGGGTCGAGCGCGTGGCATTGGCCTGGTCGGAGAGCCGGCAGTGCCCAAGGGCCCGATTCGCCTCGGCACGGCTTCCGGCGCTCCCGCTGGCCAGAGGCTCGCTCAACTCGCCAACCTGAGCGCTCGACAACAGCGCGTTCGCGCGTCCAGGTCTCGCGCCCGGGGAGTTTCGGCATCGATCGACCGGTTTGTGATCACGGTTCGGCGACCTTCCGTCCGCCGAGGCTTCAATCAGCCCTCCTGGCGCTCGGGCAGCGGTAGGTTTCGGAGGCAAGCACTCTTGATCGTCACGGGGGATTCACCATTTCCACTCAGTCTGCCGAGCTGCCCCACGGCGCCGCGTCCGCCGAGCCCACCTCCGATGCCACGGCCCCGGACCTGCCCGTCTACGGCGAGGGACAACTCAGCTGCCAGTGCTGCGGCTCCGTCCCGGCCGTGGATGCGACCTTCCGCGGGCACCAGGGCATCGTTGTGATCTTGAAGTACCTGAAGCGCCGGGGGCCGTACTGCCGCAGCTGCGGCATCGCCGCGCACCGCGAGATGACCTCCGACAGCCTCTGGCAGGGCTGGTGGGGCATACCCTCGATGATCGTCAACCCCATCATCATGCTGATCAACATCCCGCAGCGCCTGAAGATCAACAAGCTGCCGGAGCCGCTGCCCGGCGCGCCCCGCCCGCCGACGAACCCCGGCAAGCCGGTGTACCTGCGGCCCACGATCTTCGGCGTGCTCATCCCGGTGATCCTGGTCTCGCTGATCGTCCTCGTGGAAAAGGGCGACCCCGAGTTCGCCAAGTCCGGCGACTGCATCCACAACAACAACCCGATCGTCCTGCCCGGTGCCGTCGACAGCAACCCCGACGTCGAGGTGGTCCCTTGCTCCGACCCGAGGGCCGAGGCCCGCGTCGTGGGCCGCGCGGACGACACCAACGACGGCGAGAACGTGTGCCGGAAGTCCTTCCCCGACGCCGACGGCTACTTCACCTACAAGCGGGGCAGCGACAAGTACACCCTCTGCCTGCAGAACCTGAAGCAGAAGCCGGGCGCGAACTTCGTCCCGTAGTGAGGCGCTCGGGCCGGGCCGTTCTCCCTGTTCGGCACACCCGCGGCGGCGCCGGCGCCACCACCTTCTCGGCGCCGTACGACGGCCCGCACATGACCGCCCCGGCCCGGTCCGTCGCCACGAACGTGTTCCTGGCCGCGATGGTCGCGCACCCGGTACCACTGCGGTCGTGAAAGTGGACGCCTGACACACTGTGCGCCATGAGTGAGCACGAACATCATGCCCCGGCGCAGCTTTCCGAGGTACTGCACCGCAGGTTGGAGCGGATCGAGCGGCTCCTGGAGCCCGAGGAGCCGGAGCGGCCGGCGTGGCGATCGGTCACTCTCGGTGAGCAGCGTTGGGCGGTCTCGGTGGCCATCCTGGCCGCCGTGGGCCTGCAACTGGCCCTGCCGGCCCGTCTGACCATCCACCCGCACTGGATGCTGCCCACCCTGGAGCTGGCACTGCTGGTGGCCCTGGTGGTCCTCAACCCGCACAAGCGCATCGACCAGACGTCGCAGTTGCTGCGCTCGCTGAGTCTGGCCCTGGTGGCGGTGATCAGCCTAGCCAACGGCTGGTCGGCGGTGAAGCTGGTGCGCGACCTGATCCACACGTCCGCCTCACCGGGCGCGCTGGCGCTGCTCGGCACCGGCGGTGCGGTCTGGGCGACCAACATCATCGCCTTTTCGCTCTGGTACTGGGAGTGGGACCGGGGCGGCCCGGCGGCCCGCGCCCAGGGGGTGAAGTCGTACCCGGACTTCCTCTTCCCCCAGATGCAGCAGGAGGGCATCGCGGAGCCGGGCTGGGAGCCCTCCTACCCGGACTACTTGTACGTGGCGTTCACCAATGCCTGCGCCTTCAGCCCGACGGACACCATGCCGTTGTCGGTCTGGGCGAAGCTGCTGATGATGACGCAGTCGGCGGTGTCGCTGATCACGGTGGTGCTGGTGGTGGCGAGGGCGGTCGGCATCCTGCAGTAGCAGCCACGGGTGCTCGGCGATCCGCCGGTGCAGTCCGGCGGCGTTGAGGCCGTAGGCAGCCAGGCGCTCGGGGACGGAGGGGTACTGGCTTCTCGCGCGGGATGCTCAGGGAGAGGACGTGGTGCGGCAGGTCGCCGAGCGCCCCCGCGAGTGGTGATCACGCGTCGTGGATAGCGGCTGCGCGCATGCGAACCGATGTACGTCACCCTCCTGAGGGCGTGTCATCAACCAGCCGTTGAAGTCGCAGGCTGACACCGGTCAGGTCTGCGAACGGCCCGCAAACGCGGGCGAGGTCCGGCACCCTGGTGGGTGCCGGACCTCGCCGACAGTGGAGCGCCAGGCC
>NZ_JBSFGU010000072.1:0-25001 GCF_053596725.1 Kitasatospora sp. NPDC001660
CCTGACCGGCTGTGTCGAACCCCGCTTCCACCGCACCTCAGCAGTGGGGGAAGAAGGGTTGTCGCCACGCCCACGCCCCCTTGACCTGGGCCGCTCCGTCGGGCTGAGTTGGGTGCAGTTCGAAATGAGTGAGCCATTCGGTGGCTTGGTACGGGAATGTCCCAGCCGTCCCTCGGTGGCCGCGCTCTCCAACGGCCGTTCCGTGTCGAGGCTGTGCGTGGCTGCACTGCGCTGGACGTGACGTCAGAGCCTGCCGCAGGACTCAGCTCCGCGGTGTCTTCTCTCCGTGGACGGTGGTGTACTCGTCTGCCAGCCAGGGCCCAAGGTCGTCGATGAGCATGCTGAGGATGGCCGGGTCTGCTGTCGGGGTTCGGGCTGTTGCCACAGCGAGCCGCATCTGAGCGGCCCGCTCGGGGTAGTAGCCACCGAACGCCTCGGCGGAGTCGGCGAGGTCGCTGGTCCAGCCACCCCAACACGGCATGACCAGGGTGAAGCCGGTCCGCACGATTCGGCGGGCGACCCCACGGCTGAGTGTCCTGCGCTCTGCGTCCGAAGTGATAGCGGCCGCTTGTTCGCGCCAGCGCGGGAGTGCCAGACCCAGATCGCCGTTGGTCTCGCGGGCGAGCAAGGGCGTGGGGCGGTAGCGGGGCAGCTCTGCTGCGAGGTCGTCCCCGAGCAACGGGGTGCACAGACAGGCGACGAACCACCCGAGATCGTGGCGTTCGAGATCGCTCAGCAGCGTGCCCGTGCTGAAGAGGAGGATGCCGACTCCGTTGACTTGCGCGAAGTCGCTGTCGAGGGCGACTTTCAGGACGTCAGCGTCAGCCCGGTCGGTCGCGCTGGGCTCGTCGCGCAGGGCGAGCAACAGGTCGAGGTCGGAGACGGCGGGGATCGCGGTGCCGCGCGGGATGCTGCCGTAGAGGTAGGCGCTGTGCAGTCGGGTCTGGTCGAAGGTCTTGGTGATCCGCTCGCGGGCGGCATCGACCACCGGCGCGAACTCCTTCGGCACGTAGCTCAAGGAGCCCTCACGTGCGATGAACCCGTCCTCGTCCAGTCCTTTAGCGGTCATGAGGGCACTCTGCCGTGCTCTCGACCCGTCGGCGAACGAATATCCCGGTCTGGAGGGTCGTGTCGCGGTGCGGAGCCCTGTCGATGGGCTTCCTGTTGGGGTGGCTGCGCCAGCTTCAGGCTGCGAGGTGGAGTCTGTCCTGGTAGCGGGCCTGGTGGACTCGACGGTGTTCCCGCTTCACGTGCCAGGCGAAGTAGGTCTCGAAGTCGCCGTTGCTGATCAGGGCGCGCAGCTTCAGGACGGCTTCGGCTCCGGCGAGCGACCAGCGGGCCCCGGTGATGTCGAGGCGGTCTTTGACGAGATGGCGGCAGGCGCCCTCGATGATGCCGGTGGCGATCGGCCAGCCGCTGGCCAGCGCGGTGTCGTAGCGCAGGTAGGGGCGCTTGTTCTCCAGGTAGCCGGGCTCTGTTCCGTAGTCGGTGGTGACGCGGAGTCATGACAAGAGTGCCTGGTCGAGCCACTCGGGTGTCCGTCCAGGGCTGCCGTCCCTGTGTGCGGCGCACTCAAGGTCCACGTCACCGGCGTCCAGGCTGAACTGGGCGGATCACTGCAAGTAATGGCCATTACCGCACGCCACCATGGGAAGTGAGACAGAGCCGTTAGTTTTACACTCCCCTGAAATGCGCGCGAGGGAACCGCGTTGCAAGGCGGTTGGGTGCTGCGGTGGAATCGGGCAGGCTGTGCACCTGCGGCCCCGGCGGGGAGGGACCGGTTCATGGACGACACGACAGCACTGGACAGCGTGCTGCAGCAAGCGCATGTGGTCCAGGTGAGCTCGGTGAGCGGGTTCGGGGTGGACGCAGAGATCCGGGTGGACCTCTCCGATCCGGCGGAGTCGGCCCAGCTCAGGACGGCCATGGCCGTGGAATCGCTACCCGGGTTCCACTGCATGTGCCTCGGTGACGTCCACTTCGAGGTGTTCGACCCGGACGGTGAGCGGCTTGCAGTTGTCGTCCTGCACCACGGGGCGACACTGAGGTGGGGCAGTGGGAGAGCGACGCCGTCCTCGCCGACGGCCGCCTGCTCCTGGCGTGGCTGAACGGGCACGGCATGCCCGGCCCGATGCAGCAGTTCGAGGCCGACCGGCAGCGAGCGGAGGAAGGGACCGAGGCGAAGCGCAACTGGCTGGCCGCGATGCCCGCCGGACTGGATGGGACTGCTGACCGGATCCTTGACCTCTCCCGCACCGGAGGCATGCCCTCCCCCGAATTGCTCGCGGAACTCACGGACCGACTCCAGCTGACGTTCCCCGACCCGGTGGAGCGGGTGCTGGCCCTGCTCGACTGGTACGGCTCCGGCAGCGGGCGCTGCTCCGGCTACCCCGTCCACGAGGGCGTGCCCGGCGAGCTGCTCGGCAGGGTGCCGATTGCCGACCTGCTCGCCGGGCTGGCCGACCCGCGGGCCGAGGAGCGGCACGACGCCGGGGCCGTGCGGCATCTGGTGGGCTGGAAGACCCGCCCACGCCAGAAGCAGGACGTCGCCGGCCTGCCCGAACCGCTGCGCGCCCGACTGCTGGCGCACGCCCGCCGCTCTGGAGACTCCGACAAGCAGAGCCGCGCAGAACGGTGGTTGGCACCCCCGCGGGCCTGAGACCCACCGAAGCGTTCGGTGGTTGGTGCAGGCGGCACGCTTAGCAACAGAGGGGGAGGCGGCCTGAGCACGAACACAGCCGAGTCGTCTGCTGCGACGGACGCGCAGGGGTCACGTGAGCTCCAGCAGCGGACCTGGCACCATGGGGCGGTGTCCGCTTCCTTCGAACTTCCCGCCATTGCGCAACCGGTCCTGGAGGCGCTGCTGCTCGGCCTGGCCGGCAACCCGTCTGCACCGCCGGAGGTCCTAATTCGCCTGACGGCGGCGAACATCGACCGGTCCGGGTTGGCCCGGCGGCGCGACCTGCCCACGGACGCTGCAGCGGCGCTTGCCACCGACCGTGATGTGACCGTGCGGTCGAATCTCGCCTCGAACCCGAGCCTCCCGCCTGCGGTGCAGGTCGTCCTCGCCGACGACGCCGACCCACGGGTGCGAGGCCGGCTGGCTGAAGGACCGGAGTACTTCACCACAGTCGGTGTACACGGGCGCCGAATCCCGGACCCCCTGCCGCGCGATGTCTACGAACTACTGGCCCGTGACCCGGATCCGAAAGTCCGCCGCGCGCTGGCCTTCAACCGTCACCTGCCGGACGATGTGCGGGCCATGATGCTCGATGACGCGGACTCGCGAACGGCCGCCATCGCCGCCAGCGAATGGCCCTTGGCCCCGACCGGCCGGATCGGAGAACTCCTGTCGCGGGCAACCGGCGCTTTTGGCCGACAGATGCTTCTGCTCCGCCTGGATGGTCCGCTTCCCGCGGAGGCCGCACGCGCCATGCTTGCCGAAATCGACTCCGCTGCAGCCGATGCCTACAGCGAGGGTCTGCTGCGACAGATTGCCGAAGTCGCCGACCTGGACGCCGGTCTGACTGCCCGGTTCCTGGCGACTCCGGACTTGCGCGCCGCGGTGGCGGCCAACCCGACGCTGCCGGCCGAGCACATCGCGGACTTGGCGCGTGATCCGAACAACCAAGTACGCGCGGCTGTTGTCGCACGACGCAGCCTCGACCCGGAGTTGCGAGAGTCGATATCGGTCGACTACGACGACCGTAGCAGCGCCATAGTCGGCTGGCTGCTGACCGAAAACCTGTCAAAGCAAGATCAGCTGATGTTCGCCCGAAGCCGGCACCAGATCTTCCGCAAGACCCTGGCCATGCGCGCCGATCTACCAGACGAAATTGTCGAGATCCTCGCCGACGACGAAAGCTTCGCGGTTCGACTATTCGTGTGCGAGCGACAGTCGAACGCCCCCGGTCGGCTGCTGGCCCAGATCGCCGAGCAGTGGACCAGCTACAGCCGGTGGGACATGCTCGCCCACAAGAACTTCCCCGCCGATGCCGCTACTGGCCTGGCCCGCTCCGATGAGCCCCACGACCGCGCGGTCGCCGCAGCACACCCCGGTTTGCCGGCCGATACGATCGAGGCTCTGCTGACCGACGATGATGACACCGTACGACGTCGAGCCGCGACCAACCCCGCCATTCCAGCCGACCGGCTGATCGGCCTACTCAGTGCCGCCGATTCCGCCGTTGCCGCAGGAGCTGCCGCGAACCGGCTGCTTCCCGTGAACACGATGCACCAGATGCTCGATCAGGCAGGGCTGTGAGGACGCGGCGCGATCCCCCGGCCTGGTCGAAATGCCCGACGACCCGCGCTTCGGCCACTGGGCCGAGTTGGAGCTTCGAGTACCGTCAGCGGCGGCCTCCTGGACGGCTGACCGAAGTCGGAGATCGCTGCCAGATCACGCATCCCAGTCCGTATAGTCCCCGATTGCCACGTCGTCGCAGAACGTCTCCCAGAATCCGTTGTGCACGAGGGCGGTCTCGTCGATGCCAGAGATGAGATCACGGAGCTCGTCCGTGCATGCGACGTGGCGTCAGGGGGAGCGAAGTGGCGGAGCCGGCCAGGGTCCGCAGGCTGGCGAATGAGGAGGGGCAGGCGGCTGCGGCAGATCGTGCTTCGCAGCGGGCCGTATCCGGATCCGTTCAGCTGAGCATCGCTCCCGGACAGTACGGCTATTCGAGAGTTGCGGGCGAGTGCCTCGGCTTGTATCGGAACTCGCCCGCAACTACGCGATCATCTACGGAAACGTCCGCACCGGCCGTGCTGACATCCCGAGTGGGGCCCTCGTGTCACTTTCGCCAGAACAGGTGGTGCGTCACGCCGCTCGGGCTGGGCACGACCTCAAGATGGAACCGGTCGAGCAGCTCATCGGGTGACTCCCAGAGTTGTAGTCCGGACCCGAGCTTCACCGGCGAGACCGCCACATGCATGGTGTCGACGAGGTCGGCGTCAAGGAACTGCCGGATGGTGGCAACCCCGCCGCCGAGGCGGATGTCCTTGCCCTGCGCCGCCTCCCGCGCCTGCTCGAGGACCGTGGCCGGGTCGCCGCCGACGAAATGGAACGTGGTGTCGGAGAGCGTGAACGAAGGACGCTCGTGGTGGGTCATGACGAACACCGGGGTGCGGAACGGGGGCTCGTCGCCCCACCAGCCGCGCCACTCATGGTCGTGCCAGGGGCCGCGCTGGGGCCCGAACTTGTTGCGGCCCATGATCTCGGCGCCGATGTTGCGCGCGTAGTCCCGCGTGAAGTAGTCATCGAGGCCCCGGCTCCCTCCAGGGTCGGTGCGCATGGGCCAGCTCGCCGTGGCGCCGGCCCAGGCGAACAGCTTCTCGGGACGGACATGGCCGAACGGACGCTCGAGGCTCTGGTCCTCACCGGCACCGATCCCGTCACTTGAGACATTGAAGTTCTGGACTCTCAGTAACTGAGACACGTGTTCCTCCTGTGCTGTCGATAACGGCAGTAAGACTCTCCGGGCCGGGAAAACTCATCGCTGCGGGCGTTCCTCCATCGCTCCGGTCGATCCGTGTGATGACGGTATGGGGTGAGCAAGGGCCACGGGTGACGCTTCGCCGGATTCAGCTCCCGCCGCCGTGCCAGGGTCGGGCTGCTTTCCCGACGGCCGGGGCAACCTGCTGATCGCCGACCGAGCCGATCACCACCAAACAGGTTCGGCGTCGGCGGTGTCCTGTTCCTGGCCGTCGGCACGATGGCCGGCCTCCAGCTCGTGGGTCTCCTCGCGGCCCAGTTCGGTGACCCAGTCGGCCACGCCTGCCGGGAGCCGGACGGTGCGCTGTTCGATGCCGTAGGGAGTGCCGATGGTCAGCCAGACGTCGGCGCCGGTGCCGGAGGTGGCGGCAAGGTCCGCGAAGGCCTCCAGGGCGTCGGCGAGGTCGGCGGCCGCGTCCTCGCTGTCGATGTTCACCAGGCTGCCGGGCCGTCGGGGCCGGCCGGGGCCGGGCATTGGCGGATCGTGTCCGGATGGTGGAGGTACCAGCCCCAGGCGTCCGGGTCCGGGCTCCAGCGCACCAGGGCGACCCAGGTGGTGGAGCCCTGGTGCAGGCGCCAGCACTCCAGCCGGCCCGGGCGCCAGCGGCCGCCGATACGGATCTGAACCCACCGCCATCGGGGCTCGGCGCCCCACGACCGGCCGGGGCCGGACATCAGCCCGCGCGGCGCCCGTACCGCGTCACCGGGCCGGTGCTCCGGGTGACGGGTGTCCCGTGCCACCGAACCTTGACCGGTTGTCACTGAACATTGACCGATCCAGGTTTGCGCCAGCGAAGCTTGATCGCCGCTGGCCAGCGCCGCTGACGGGATCTACGGGAGAACGGTGGGGCTGCTTGCCGATGGGGAGACGAATCCGCGGCCAGGCTCGATGCCCGGGTTGCTGAGCCCGGCCGCGGAGCACTTACTTGCTCTCGACGGTCAACGCGCCGGAGCTGGCGCCGACCTGGTCCTGCAGGGCCTGCCAGCGGGTTCCGTCGGCGCTGAGCACGTCGAGCAGGAAGGCGGAGACGGCGTCCGCGACCAGGACGACACGGGCGGGGTTCTCGTCGGTGGTGTCCTTGACGGCTTCACCGGAAATTCCGCCGAAGAGGTGCTCGGCCTCGGCGATGGTAAGCAGTCGCTTCGGGGCAGGACTGAGGTGGTAGGCGTCGGTGAACCAGTCCGGTCCGCGGGTGGACATGGCGGACTGGTCCTTTCCGCCGGCGACGACCAGGGCGGGGGTGGTCATGGTGGAGAAGTCCGGGCGCGCGAACGGGAGGTACTTGAGTGCGAAGGGAGTCAGGGTGTCGCCGGTACCGGTCGCCGCCACGAGTGCGCCGGCCTTGACGACGGGGTGGGAGAATCCCTCGCCCGGGTTCCCCTCGGCGTCGAAGACCCGGGCACCTAGCAGGGCTCCGGCGGTCTGTGCTCCCCAGGAGTGCCCGACAACGGCGACGCGTTCGCGGTCGACGCGTGTCGACAGGCCGCTGAACTGGTCGAGGATGTCGCCGAGGCCGTCCAAGACCGCGTGCAGATCGGCGATGCGCACCCGCCAGATGGTGGCGAAGCGGGGATCCTCGAAGCCGATGCCGTTGCGGCGGGAGTCCAGATGGGTAGGTTGAACCACGACGAACCCGGCCGCCGTCCAGCGGTCCACGAGGGGCTCGTAGCCATCCATCGACCAGGCGTTGCCGTGGGAGAAGACGATGACGGGCAGGTTCCTCCCGTCGGCTGGCGCGGTGACTTTGACCTGCAGGTCGACGCCGCGGTCGGCGGTGGGGACAGCGATGGGCTTGACGGCGATGAGCTGGCGGTCGAGCGCTGTGGTGGGCATGGGTCCCTTTACGGAATGCAGTTCCATGACATCGACGCTAGGGACCCGATAGGTACCAAATGGTAACCTTCGGTTCGTGAGCATGACCGCGGCTAACACGACGAGCACGGCAGGGGGCCTGAGAGCGGGCACGGTCTTCCTCGCCGACTGCCCCGCACGGCTGGCGATCGAGATCATCGCCAACAAGTGGTCCGTCGTCACCTTGTTCGCGCTCACCGACGGACCCAAGCGACACAGCGAGCTCGTTGCGCTGTCCGGTGGAATTTCACGCAAGGTGCTGACTCAGACCCTTCGCCGCTTGCAGAGTAACGGCCTGATCGACCGGCATGTGTACGCCGAAGCGCCTCCGCGGGTCGAATACAGTCTGACCGCGCTCGGCCAGACGCTCCAAGAGCCGATCGTGATGCTGACGGAATGGGCGCGAACCAACGGCGAAGCTGTCGTCGACTTCCGAGAGTCGGCAGCCGCCGGGTCGATCGCCTGAGGATCATGAGGCCGCCGCGTGGTCGGCACTGCCTCGACCACGCGTGACGACGGCCCCACCGTGACTGCTCCAGCCAGATGCGTCCTTCTTCCACAAGCCGCTTCCGGAACGTCACCAAGTGCATGAACTCATGCCGTGACGCGGCGTGGAACGCAGTCCTGCTGCCGCGCGTCCTCAGCTTGCCCCCTTCGGGCATCTTGGTGTTGGGGTCCGGCCGACATCCGCTATGGCTGTCGCGGCTCTGGATCAGCGGTCTTCGGCCACCCGCGCGGCCGGCTTACCCGCCTCCAGCACGATCCGCATCGCCTCCTCGAGGAACTCGGCGCATCGGTCAATGTTCAGTGACAACCGGTCAAGGTTCAGTGGCACGGTACAGCGGGGGCTGTCCCGTCTCAGCGAAGTTTGACCGTTCTCAGCGAAGTTTGACTGGTCACCGAATACTCAGTCTCAAGCTCCATCTCGACGACGATGGCGTGTAGGGGTGATCGGGTCACGCACCTGGACGAGGATGGGGTGCGCCGAGGACGATGGTGCGAACGCTCTGACGTCATGGCCGGGAAAGCAACACGGTTGCGTTTAGCTTCGAGGGCGGGAAGCGAGCCCGTGCTCGAAGAAGGTGATGTCGACGCGGAAGGTATAGGTCTGGGCTTTCTGGGGGTGCTGTCCGGCGTTCGGGCCGTACTTGCTGGTGGAGTTCTTGCGGCTGCGGGCCTTGACGCGAGGGCGGCGCCAGGCGGGCTGGAGGATGTTCAGGACGGTCCGGCCGATCGAGCCGAGCAGGTCGGCGGGACCCGCTGGGGAGGTGATGTTGCTGGCGGTGGTGACCGTGTCGGCGGCCGTCTGGAGCAGAACGGTGAAGCTGATGCGGTCCATGTCCAGGCCGGGACGGGTGCCGACGGCGTCGGCGGAGGCGCGGATGAGCGCCTGGTAGGTGGTGAGCAGGGCGTAGACTTCCTGGTCCAGGCCGCTCAGGCTATGGGAGCGCAGGACTCGGCCGTCGAGCATCGTCGCCTTGATCGAGAAATACGTCGTTTCCGCTTGCCACCGCTCGTGATACATCCTGACCAGGTCGGATGCCGGGTGGCGGTCGCCATCGAGCAGGCTGGTGAGCAGGCGCCACTGCTCGGTGCGGACGGTGCCGTCGGCCAGGGTGACCGTCACCGACGCCTCGATGATGCGCACGGTCAGCAGGACGGGCAGGACGCCGTAGCCGATCCTCGCCAGGTAGGAACCGTCCGCGAGGTGCCCGTCGGGGGTGGGGACGCGGCGGGCGGAGGAGCGCACCAGGAACTGTGCACCGGTGGCCGTCACGTCGCGCAGGAACTCACCCCCGTCGAAGGCTGCGTCGGCCAGCAACAGCATCGAGGTGTCCAGTGCGTCCAACAGGCGGCTCGTGTAGGTGAGTTCGCCGCGTGATTCGGGGCCGAAGGCGGCGGCGATCAGGGCGCGGGTGCCGCACTCGACCAGGACCAGCAGCCGCAGCAACGGATAGCCGAACTCCATCACCTCACCGATCCGCTTCGGGTAGCGCCAGAGGAGCGACTCGTCGTCGGGTGTGTGCAGCAGGGTCCCGTCCACGGCCACGGTGCGCAGGCCGCGATAGAACACGCCCGTCTGTCCGGGACGGGCGACGGGGCCGGCCAGCGTCTCGAACAGGAGTCGCAGCGGCGCGGCCCCTATCCGCCGCCGGGCCCGCGACAGCGAGGAGACGGCCGGTCGCACCAGGGGTAGGCCCTCCAGTCCGGCTACCAGCTTGCCCCAGACGCCTCGGTAGGAGTCATGTTCGAACAGGGCAAGCGCGAGGACAAAGTAGACCACCACCCGCGAGGGCAGCAGCCGCAGGCGCCGCTCCCGTGTCCCGGTCTCCTCCAGTACGGCGTCTACCAGGGAGAAGTCCACGATCTGGGTCAACTCGCCCAGGTGGCCGGGTGCGTACACACCCCCGGCTGTCTCGATCGTGCGCGTGATGACAGACTTCTCCTGCAACGGGACTCCCGGTGATCGTCTTGCTCAGCACAAGTTGATCTATCAGGACGTCCCGTTGCGTCATTCAACAGGGCTTGACGTGCAGCTCAAGACCCAAACGCAACGGCGTTGGCCGGGAAAGTCATCGGTGATCAGCCTTCGTCGTCGACGGTGCTGCCGTCGACGACGGTGTCGAGTTGGGTGGTCAGGTCATCGATCATGCGGCCGAGCAGGCGGACGAACTCTTCGCGGTCTTGGGCGGGCCATTCCGTCAGAGCGGCAGCGAACCAGCCGTTGATGACTGCTGCATAGCGGTCGACGAGGTGCTGCCCGGGCGGCGTGAGGGCGATCAGGCGGGCCCGCTGGTCGTCCGGGTCGGGAACGCGCTTGATGATCCCCCGCTTCTCCAGGTTGTTGAGCTGCCGGGTGACGTGGGGCCCGACGACCTGCATGCGGGTGGCGATCTCACCGACCCGCAGCGGGCGTTCGGCGGTGTCGAGGGTGACGAGGATCGTCATCGCGGGCCGGTCCAGCGTCACCTCGGCGGCCTCGGTGGCTCGTTCGTACAGCTGCCCGCGGTTGAGCAGGGCCCTGAGCTGCATCATGCGCGGCAACAGCCCTGTGGTCGCTTCGCTTCTCGGACTCACGTCCCAAACTCCCTTGATAGATACCTAACTTAGGCATATTGTCATCCTTGAACCCAGTCGCCGACAGCGGTCCAGCTCGCCTTCGGAAATGATACCTAAGGTAGGTAACTAACGCCATGAACGAGCCCACACTCGACGTCCTCATCATCGGCTCCGGCCCCACCGGCCTGACCCTCGCCTGCGAACTGGTCCGGCGCGGCGTGAGCTTCCGCCTCGTCGAGCGCGCCGAGCAGCCGAGCACCGCCTCGCGCGCCAAGACCATCCAGCCCCGCACCCTGGAGGTTGCCGACGACCTCGGCATGATCGAGCGTGTCCTCAACGAGGGCGCGGTGAACATCCCCACCCGCCACTACGACCACGACCGGGTAGTCTCCGAGGCCGTCGAGGTCGCCGGCGGAGCGCCCACGCTCAGCGCTCCCTACCCGCCGGTGTGGCTCTCCCAGCCGAAGTTCGAGCAGATCCTGCGCGACCGCCTGACCGAACTCGGCGGCACCATCGACTGGGGGACCGCGGTGACCAGTCTCCAGCAGGACGAGAACGGCGTCACGGCCACCGTCGAGACCGCAGCGGGGCAGCGCACCATGCGTGCCCGGTACGCCGTCGGCGCGGACGGCGGGCGCAGCATCGTCCGCAAGCAGGCCGGCGTCGCGCTGAACGGCACCTCTCACCCGGACCAGCGCTGGCACCTCGGCGACGTCCGGATCAACGGGCTCTCCCGCCACTGCCAGCACCTGTGGACGAGCCGGGAGCACGGCATCCTCTCCCTCTTCCCGCTGCCCGGCACCGACCTGTGGCAGTTCCAGGCGTCCATTCCCGCCGACGAGGCCAAGCCCGCAGCGCCGTCCCCGGAGCTGTTCCGTCGGATCTTCGCCACCCGCGCGGCCCTGCCCGGAGTGAACATCCAGGGCGCCGACTGGCTCTCCCTCTACAAGATCAACGTGGCCCTGGCCGACCACTACCGCGCAGGGCGGATCTTCCTCGCCGGCGACGCCGCGCACATTCACTCGCCGGCCGGCGGTCAGGGCATGAACACCGGCATCCAGGACGCCTACAACCTCGGCTGGAAACTCGCGGCCGTCCTCGCCGGCACCGACCCCGCCCTGCTCGACACCTACGAGCAGGAACGCCGCCCCATCGCCCAGGCCGTACTCCGCGACAGCACCGCCCGGCTGCGCGAGGTGATGCGCGCGGCGAGCGAGGGCGACGGGTCATCCGCGCAACGCGGACTGACAGACGACTTCACCACCGGCCTGAGCATCGCCTACCCCGACAGCCCGCTCACCCACGACCCAGCCGCCGGGGGCCGCGCCCCCGACGCCCCCTGCCAGGACGCCGCCACCGGCCGACCCGTGCGTCTGTTCGACCTGCAACGCGGCCCGCACTGGACACTCCTCTCCTTCGGGACCGTGACGGCCGACCAGCCCCCCTCCGGCCTGCGGGTCTTCCGCGTGACCACCGACCCGGCCGTCACTGGTCCCGACACGGTGATCGACACCAACGGCCACGCCCACCGCGCCTACGACACTGCCGGAGGCGAACTCGCCCTCATCCGCCCCGACGGCTACATCGCCACCCGCCGCCCCGCTTGCGACCTGGCCGCCGTGTTCGCCCTGGCTGCCACGCACGGCTTGTGACACTCCAACTCTGGCCAAGCTGCAGTCGTCGACGCGCAGCACCCTCGAAAAAGTCCAGCTCAAACGCCGATAAGGCGACATCACCAAACGCGTGCGCCGGCCCTCCCATCACCCTCCAAACCGCCGCCTCCCACCCGGTCAAACTTCGATGAGACAGACCGCTATCAGTCAAACCTGCTGATGCTGATGGCGAAGTCGCGGCACAAGAAGACGGAGAACGTCCGCCGCTACTTCAAGCCGTTCCCGGAGGCAATCGCCGAGGTCACCAGCCTGCTTGCGCCCGGCAACAGCAGGCGCTGATGACCTGGTTCCCCGGAGAAACGGTGTCAGCCCGCACAACTAAGGTGGCTGGTCACTGACCTCAAGGGGATCCACCATGGGCATTCATCCCGATGTAGCCGTATTGCTCGATCTTGTACCAGCAGATCTTGCGGGCGGCGAGCGGATCGACTGGGCGGCGGCCGAAGCGTTGCTGGGCACCAGGCTTCCGAGCGACTACAAGGCACTGCTGGACACCTACGGCGTGGGCGACATCGGAGAGCTTGTCATTCTGCCTCCATCGCCGAGTGACGTGCGTGGGTGGGAGGGGTGTCACATCGGCAGCATGACGGGCGGTCTGCGCAGACTCTGGGACGAGGACGCAGGTGTCCCTGGCGTGACGCTAGGTGCTGATGCTGTCCTGCCCTGGGGCTCAGGAATGAATGCCAACGAGATGGCTTGGCTCATGAACGACTCCGAACCGGACAAGTGGCCAGTCGTAGCCTGGCGGCGGCACTACTCGTCGGGCGAGTCGCCGTGGGCCCTGTTTGAGTGCGGCATGGTCCAGTTCATCACCCGCATGATGCTGGGCCGGTTCGATGCATGCCCACTCGGCGATGCGTCGCTCTGGAACCAGACAGACACCTTCGTCAGCTGGCGCGAGCAACGTCGACGGCTTCTGGCCGGCCTGGACCCGCAGACCGGCGAACCCAGTCCCTACGCCGACATGTTTCCCATCACCGAGGACTGGCCCTGAGTGGCGGGGTCGCCCGCGGCGAATCTCACCCCGCGTGCGACCCGACCACTGAAGCTTGCTCAGCCCGTCCCGGAGTGGTATTCGCTCGGGTGCCAGCGGCTCACCGGAGCACGACCGTGACGCCGCGCTGTTCGAGGAGTTGCACGATCTCCTCGAAGTAGGAGAGCTGGCCCTGCGGATCCTCCACAACGTCCGCCAGTGCGCGGCGTGCGATCTCGGAGTCGTACCAGGTCAGGGTGAAGGGCGGAGCCACTCCGAATCCACCGCCCAGGCAGTCCTTCAAGGCGTTCCACTCCCGGCCGTAGTAGCGGCCGGGCCCGAGCAGGGCCTCGGCGATCGCGCAGTGCAGACCGGGAACGTCAGTGATGAACCGGCCGTAGAACTCGTTCACCCGCTCCGTGGTCGGCGGCGGCAGCAGGGCCGGGGAATCGTCACCGACGTGTCGGGAAGCGTTGAACTCGTCGACGGGGCAGACCAGTCGGACCCCGAACGCGGCCTCGATCTCTGCGGACTTGCGGGCCTGGAGGAACCGGTGGAAGCCCTTGAAGATCTGCACGTACTCGCGGCGGGTCGATGTCGCCCGGCCCTTGACCGCGAGGTCGCCGACCACCCGGTCGATGTCCTCTGGCGTCACCTCTCACGCCGGCCGACCCAGCGCGACGAGCGTCCGTTCCAGCAGGCCGATGTCGTTGTCGATCGTCACCGGGCTGAACCCACGGGCTCGCCACGAGGCGACAAGCGCGTCCACGCAGGCGGCCTGGAACTGCCACGGATCCGTCATCAGCGGCCCTTGCGGGACGCCACCGCCCGCGATGACCTTCAGCCTCGCCTCGGCCATCGGCACACCTTCCTCGCACCTGAATGGTCAAGGCAGCACCTGGAAAATCTGGATGCTGCCGCGAGAACCAACGAGGACCGCAGGAGGAGGAAACGGCCAGGTGGCAGCGGCAACTCGCGTGAGGGAACAAGTGCCAGCCCCAGATGAGTGGGGACAGGTCTTCGGTGACGAGGTCCTCGCCACCGCCATCCTCGACCGGCTCCTGCACCACTGCGACGTCATCTCGATCAACGGCAACAGCTACCGACTCAAGAACCGGCTCGCCGCAATCGCGCGAGACCAGAACGACGCGGCCTGAACCGGGCCACTTCCCGCCGCGGGCGCTGTCAGCCCCCGCGGTTAGAGTGCGGCAAGGTGGGGCCGGTTCCGAGGCCGCCAGCACTGGAGAACGGCAGCCTCCCTGGTCTGCTCGGGGGTGGCTACGACCCAACCAGCGTCCAGGCATTGTTGAGGGCCACGAGTGCAGCCTGTTAGCCCGGCCCCACCCCAGCCGAACCCTTCCGCAGCCCCACGCGACCGGTGCACGTAACTCTGTACTTCGTGGAGCACTCGGAGGAGTACGGCGACAGGTCGGGATGATCTCGGCCATCGCCCGGCGGATGTGAGGCAGTTTCAGGCGGCGGGTCAGCGAGATCGCCTCGTCGAAGGCGGCGCCCGAGGTCGCCGCGACCGCCGAGGCCGGGGCCTGCATTCTGTGCCGTGGCGCGGGACGGTGGGGCTGTCGTTCATGGCAGTGTGCTCTTTCTGATCGCGGCCGACGGCGGTTCGATGCCGTCGGCCGGCTGTCGTTCTTGTTGTCCTGGGGGTCGGATAGGTTGCCCGGATGACTGACATGGACCCGCTGGTGCCCGTTCTCGCCGGGCTGGTCGTCGACACCATCCGGTTCCTCGACGGCTGCGAGGACGACGAGGTCGATCTCGACTCCGCGGTGAAGATGATGGAGAGCGTGGCCGGAGTGCTGCAGCGGCTCCCGGAGGACCAACTCGACCGGTTCCTGAAGGCGCTCACGGATCTGGCCGAGGCCGAGCCGGACCCGCACCGGCGGGAGTTCCTGGAATCGTTCCCCGGCGCCTGCGGTCTGCTCGACGACGAAGACTGACTGGCCGGGGGCCGGCCGGCCTCGGCTCAGTTCGACCCGAATCCGGACCAGGCGGAAGTGCCCGGCTGCAGGCTGTGGGTCTCGCTGCGGCGGATCGGCTCGACCCGGTCGTGCTCGCCCTGGTGATGCGGCTGCCCAGTACTCTGGTAGTCGGGGCGTCTTCCCGGATCCCGGTCTGCGAGGAGCCCGCCGAGTTGTCCGCCTCAGCTCGCCCCGGCCTCCTGTTCCTTGGCTTCAAGTAGATGGTTGAGGCGTCGGATCTCGGCGATCAGCCGAGGAACGTCCTGTCGGGCGCTGGCGATGAACCTGGCGTTCTCGTCCCAGCGTTCGTCCGCGACGTCGACATAGCGCGGCTGCTGGACGAAGGTGGCGGCCACGATCTGATGGTGGTCGAAGGCCGGCCAGCGCTCACCGAGCCCAGTGTCGGGAACGGGGCCGATTGCGACGAGGCTCATGGCGAAGTCGTCGTCGAGCTCGCGGACGTGCCAGGGGCCAGGGGTCGCGGCCTGGGCGAGTTCCTCGATCTCAGCGAGTTCCTCGTCGGTCAGCGGTTCGGGTATGTTCATCCGGCTGCCAGTTTCTCGCGTTCGCCGTTCCCGGCCATTCTGACGATCATCGCATTCGCTGCTGCGCGGAGGTCAGGACGGTTGCCTAACTGCAGGATCCGATCGTTGTGGTTCGGGCCGTCGGAAGGCGAGTCACCCCAGTAGCTTCCGTCGCTGACCTGCGGAGACGCGGCAGACCGGAGAAGAACAACCCCCGCGAGCGCGGGGCCGACACCGCGCCGGTGCGGTTCATCGAACAACCCCCGCGAGCGCGGGGCCGACGCCATCGATGATCTCGCCCATGGTCAGACCGCCGAACAACCCCCGCATGCGCGGGGGCCTCCTCAAGCACTGGCGTCGGCACGCGCCACGTCGTACGACTTCGCCCCGCCGAGCACCAGCTCGACGGGGCGAAATGATCAAGATCCCGAGTTTATCAACAGCATCGATGGCCCCGGCGGGCCTGCGTCTCGGCTGGCGCGCACCATCCGATTTACTGGTCACAGCGGGATCAGGACGGTCGCGGGAACCTCAGCTGAATCGCGAGACGATCCTTCGTGCGGATTGGCGTGTCCACTGACTGGCCCAGGGCGCATGAACCAACCCGCGTAGAATCTCCAGATGGTCTTCGCGGGGGCTTCTAGCAGTAAGCCATCGAACTCCACACTCAGCCCAATGCCTGCTCCCGCTCCTGAGTGCTAGTGCCAGGATATCGTCGACAGGCACCATGTCCTGTAGAGCGGCAACGGGAAGCTGATATCGCGCGGACGCGGCTGCAAGTTGGCCTCGGAATTCTTCCTCCTTCGTGTCTAGAATTGTCAACCATGGCTGCGGCAGGGAACCTGCAACCGATGGAATCACCTCATTATGAAGCCTTCCCAGCATCCAGTCCCCACCTTTGGAGAGCCCCAGCCAAAGACCTGACTCGCTGATTGGCACCAGCGGAAGCCACGACACGGCATCCTCCTGAAGCGGGACCAGATGCCATTCACCCGCTTCAACATGGGACAATTGTTCGACCAGACTGTCCTCTGTCAATGACATCTCTCAAATCAAATCGTCGCAAAGTTTCGGCGTTATCCTACTCAAGGTCGGCGGCCGACCCTGGGCTCGACTCTACCGGTCAATCACCCCAAGGGACGTGGGTGACATTGATCCCGCTGTCCTTCATGAACTGAATGAACTTATCCCTAATTTCCGCATTCCACCTGTGACCATAATGTCCGGACCATTCGTCGGTGAAGAATTCGCCGTTCGGCCCGCGCCATACTCTGCCGCCGATGACCGTATCCACACTTGCCCCGATCGCCATCCTGAGGCCATCGTGACCCATCACTCCCTGGTCCACACCCGTGGCAAAGCGCCCGGTTGCCGGGTCGAAGACGAAGTCCCGCTTACCTGCAGGGAAGAAGTTCTTGACAGCTTGGACCGACTTCACCCGGTCGCTAACTTCCAGGACCCCTGGGACGGGGCCGCTACCGCGGAGAAGTTCCGCCTCAGCCGCACGGGCGAGCCGTGATGATTCGGCTACCTCCTCGACGGTTTTGGCTTCCTTTGCGAGTTGTGCGAGCTTGGCCGCCTTTCCGGCCGGGAAGAATACGACAGCGAGTTCGGCGCAGGCGCTGACGCTTTTCTGCCTGACGCACTCTTCGGCGCTGTCAACGCCAAGGACGGCCTTGGCGACCGCTTTTATGAGCTGAGCTTCATCTTCGAACTGAGATCCCCACTCACTGAGAGCTCCCAGCGGGCTGGAGGGTCCGAATATGCCGTTAGGTCCGTACACCCCGGATCCGTTGCCCAGTTTGCATTCCCTGACGAACTCAAGCGGCGTCGCCATGGTGATGTTGTAGCAGCTGAACTGGCTAAAGTATCTGGCCTTCGCGATTTCTTGCCGGATCTGCCGCTCCAGTTCCTTCTCGAATTCTTCCTCGAGTTGCTTGGTCTGGGCCTGGATACCCGGGCCCTCGGCCTTCAGTTCGGCTTGGCGTTCCTGGATCTGTTTCTGCGCGGTGATGGTCCAGGCTTCGTCGGCGGCGTGCTGGGCCGCTCCGGCGTCCTGTCCGGCTGCGATGGCGGAGGTGCGGGCCTGGGTGGCGGCCTCGCGGGCGGCAGCGGCGGACGAGCGGGCCTGGGCGGCGGAGGCGCGTGCGCGGGCGGCGGAGGCGGTGGCCTTGCCGGCGTCGTGTGCGGCAGTCTGGGAGGCGGTGCGGGCGGTGGTGGCGGACTGGGCGGCGCGGGTGGCGGAGGTTTCGGCGTCCTGGGCGGACTTGTCGGCGTCAGCGGCGAATCCGGCTGCCTGATCTGCGGAGGTGCGGGCCTGGCTGCGGGCGTTCTCGGCCTCGCCGGCGGCGACGGCGGCGACGGCCGCGGCCTCGGTGGCCTCCCAGGCGTCCTGCTGAGCCTTGGCCGCGGTCTGGGAGGCCTCGGCGATCAAGCGGCGCATCTGCGCGGCGTGGGCGGTGGCGAGCTGGTCCTTGCGGTCGGCCGTGTATTGGCCGGTGGCCAGGAAGGAGCTGACGAGGTCGGGTGTGCCGGCGAGTGCGAACTTGGCGGCGGCCTGGACCTCGGGGCCGCCGGTGGCGAGTAGCTGGTAGGCGCGGACGCGGTCGTCGATCTGGCGGGCGGTGTACTGGCCGGTCGTCAGGAAGGCGGCGACGGCCTTGGGTGAGCCGTCCCGCAGAGCCTTCTCGGCGGCTTCCTTGACGCTGGGGCCGCCGGTGGCGATCAGCTGGTAGGTGCGGACGCGGTCGTCGGTGACTGCGGCCTCGTGCTGGCCGGTGGTGTAGAAGGCCTCGATCTGCTGGGCGTCGCCCTTGAGCGCGGCGGTGGCGGCGGTGCGGACGGCTTCGTCGGGGCTGTCCTGGGCGATCTCCTGCACACTCTGGCGCATGTCGTCCTGCTCGGCTTTGTGCCGGCCGGTGCGCACCCACTGCAGGATGGTGTCGTCGGTGCCGGCCAGGGCGACGGTGGCGGCTTCCTGGCTCCAGGGGCCGCCGGTCTTCATCGTCCGGAGTGCGACCTTGCGGCCCCTGGCTGCGAGTGCCTTCGGGTCCGCGCCGGGGCGGTTGGCCTCGGCGGTCAGGTCGGCGGCTTCCTGGTCCTGGGCTCGCCAGTCGGCGAGGAGGGTGCCGATTCCGGCGGTGGCCTCGTCGTCGGCCTTCTTCAGGTCCCGGGCGGTCTCGATGGCGGCGGCGCTACGGGCGGCGAGGTCCTCGGCCTCGGTCTTGCGGGCGAGCTCGTAGACGCCACCCGCGGTCTTCACCGCCTCGCTCGCCGCGGTGGCGGCCTTGCGCGATTCCTCGGCCTGGCGGGCGGACTCAGCTGCGGCGCCGGCGGACTCGCCTGCGTGCGAGGCGGCGTTGTCCGCGGCCGTCGCCGCGTTCTGGGCGTGGGTGGCGGCGGAGCGGGCGGCGTCGCGGGCCTGGAAGGCGGCCTGGGCGGACTGACCGGCCAGCGCCGCTGACGCGGTCGCGGCCCGGTCGGCCTCCTTCGCCTGGCGTCGGGCCTGCTCGGCCGCGGACTGCGCACGGTTGGAGCCCGCACCGGCGGCGCTCGCCAGACGGCCGGCCTGCTCCGCGGAGCCTGCGGCCGCGTTCGCGTTGCCGCTGGCGCTCTTCGCTGCGGCCGAGGCCTCGCCCGCAGCCTGGGAGGCGTCGCCGGCATGGTCCGCGGCCTCCGCGGCCCGCTGGGCGTCCTTCGCGGCATTGCGCGCCTCTTCGGCCCGCTGGCGGGCCTCGGCGGCCTTGCCCGCGTCAGAGGACGCGGCGCTGGCGGCCTTGCGGGCGCTGCCCGCCGCGAGGGCAGCGCCGCCGGCCGCGGAGGCGGCCTGGGCCGCGGCGCTCGCGGCGATGCGGGAGGCCTGGTTGGCGGCACCAGCGGCGGCGACCGCCTGCTGGGCGGCGGCGGCCGCGCCCTGGGCCGCTTCGGCTGCGCGCGTGGCGGCTTCCGAAGCGCGGGCCTGGTCCGTTCCGGCCGCCTCGGTCTCCTTCGCCGCAGTCTCTGCGGCTTCCTTGGCCAGGCGGGAGGTCTCGACCGCGCGTGCGGACGCCGCCTTGGCGGCGTCCTTGGCTGCCTGTGCCTGCGCGCCAGCCTGTTCGGCCTGGTCAGCCAGCTGCGAGATCGTGGCGCGTTCCTGGTCCCGGGCGCGGGCGACGAACTGACCGATCTCCAGGAACTCGACGACGTCAGAGGGCGTGCCGCGAAGGGCGACCATGGCGGCCTCCTTCGTGGCCTGGCCACCGGTGGCCAGGAGTTGCATCGTCCGTACGCGGTTGTCGATCTCCTGGGCGTCGTACTGGCCCTGTTCGAGGAACTTCTTCACGTCCTCGGGCGTGCCCTTGAGTGCGGCGGTGGCCTGCTCCCTGACAGTGACGCCGCCGGTGGCGATGAGCCCGAAGGCCTCGATCCGCCGGTCCTGTTCCAGCGGGTCCTTCCAGCCGTCCTTCAGGAAGGCACGCAGGTCGTCCGTGGAGCCCCTCAGCGCCTTGGTGGCGGCCTCGCGCACCCCGGGCCCGCCGAGGCTGAACATCTGGAACGCCGTGATGCGGTCGTCGTGGTATTCGGCGTCGCCCTTGTCGACTTCGAGGAAGTGTTTGACGTCCTCGTCCGAGCCGGTGAGTGCGGCCTCCGCGGCCGCCTTCACGCCGGGACTGCCGTTCATCCACAAGCCGACGACGCGGCTGCGGTCCGTCAGCTTGGGCAGGCCCGAGCCGGGGTCGGAGTCCGCCGCGAACGCGGGCGTTGTCCCGAGCAGGCCGGCGGCGAGGGCCAGGGGCAGGAGGACCGTGCATGCACGGCGCAGTCCCGCTGTCCCGCTTCCCGGGGGCCGCTTCCTCCCGGCGGCTCCCGGCGCTCCCAAGGAGCGCGAGGGGTGGTTCACAAAACATTCCTCTCTTGGGGCATGCGTCATCGCGCGTCCCGGATCACCTCGCGCCCTGCACACGGCACGCGGACACGCGAGGAGACATTCGTGATCATGGAATCCGGTCGCGGGAATGCTCCAGTCGCCGCTCGCCAAAAAGTTAAATCTTGCACGAATCGACGATTGGCTCTTGGGTCAGTGATTGCTGCTTTCTTACGCACGGCCTACTTGTGAGTAGCAATCATGTAGGCGCTCAGCGCGCTGTGCTGATGTAGCATCAGGAAAGAAGGACCTCACCCATGCGGATATCCCGCTCCCGGACGGCCGTCCTGCCCTGCGTCGTCGGCGCCGCGGCCGCAGCAGGCATCGGGTTCGCGTCCCTCCCGGCCGCGCAGGCGGCCCCCCAGTCCTCCACCGTGCCTGTCGCGGCCCCGGCGGATGCCGTTGCCATGCGCTCCGCCGTCGAGGACTTCCAGTACCCCGGCGCCGACCGCCTCCTCAAGGAGCGGAAGATCACACTGAAGCAGGGCGACGGGCACATCCGGCTCAAGGAGGGCCCTGACAACAGCGTGCCGACCGACTGCCAGGCGTCGAACGAGATCTTCATCGAGTCCCGCCTCGACAAGCGCGGCTACTGCTTCACCGTCTCTGGCACGGCCGGCTACCTCGCCATGGAGCTGCCGGACGTCTACGGCATCTGGACCGAGGATCGTGCCGTCAGCGCCAGGCTGGTCGCGGCTGGCGAGGAGAAGCGGGTCGACGTCAGCCCGAACTCGGCCGCGCCCGTCGGTGTGAGCCTGCCCGGCGGGAAGCGCTCCGTCCTCGTCGAACTGCGTGTCACCGGCTGATCCCCGCGAACGTCCGCGTCTCGCCTCTCTCGCTCTCCGAAGGACTGAAATCTTGTCTGGCACCACTCCACGCGCCGCGTGGAAGGCAGCACTCCTCACCACCGCGATAGCGGCTGGCACACTCACGGTCTCCCCGGCCAGCGCCACGATCGGCGTCACGGCCGCCGACGGCACGTACGCGTACACCGCGCGGATCGTGATTGGTGACACTTTCCGTGCCTGCACCGGCGCCCTCGTCGACCAGTACTGGGTGATGACAGCCGCCTCCTGCTTCGCCGACGACCCCATGGAGCCCGCCACGCTCGCGGCCGGGAAGCCGAAGTGGAAGACCACCGCCACCGTCGCCGGCAAGAGCGCGGACGTCGTCGAACTGGCGCCGCGTCAGGACCGCGACCTCGTCATGGCCCGCCTTGCCTCCCCCGTCCAGAACGTGCAGCCGCTGGCCGTCGCCACCACCGCACCCTCCGCCGGGCAGACGCTGCGGGTGCCCGGCTACGGGCGGACCAAGGACGAGTGGGTGCCTGACAAGATGCACACTGGCGTCTTCAACCTCGACGGCGTGGATTCGGCGGTCATCGCCGTCACCGGTACGGACGGCGCCGCGATCTGCAAGGGCGACACCGGCGCCCCGGCGATCCGGGAGAGCGGCGGCAGGGCCGAACTCGTCGCCGTGGCCTCCCGTTCCTCGCTGGGCGGCTGCCTCGGCGAGAGCGAGACCCGCACCGGCGCCACCGCTGAGCGCGTCGACGACATCGGCCAGTGGATCACCAAGACCCGCCACTCCACCCCGTCCGGGACGACCGTCAGCTCCTCTCCGTATACGGTCGTCGACCCGGCCACCGGGCACCTGGTCACCTTCGTCCAGGACAGCAAGAGCCACCTGTGGTCGGTCGAGCCCCAGGGCGATGGCTGGACCGACCTGGGTGCCAACGCCGCGGCCCGGCCCACCACGCTCGTCAACCCGGCCAACAACCACGTCATGGTGTACGTCAACGGCCAGAACAACTGGCTGTGGTCCTACGACCGCAACACCCGCACCTGGCTGTCGTTCGACCGCACCAGCGCCGGCACCGTGCTCGCCGCCGACGCCGTGCCGTACACGGTCGTCGACCCCGCCAACGGACACCTCGTCACCTTCGTCCGCGACACCAATAACCACCTGTGGTCAGTCGACCCCCAGGGCGAGGGCTGGCACGACTTCGGCGCCCTGGCCGCCGGCGACCCCGCCCCGATCGTCAACCCCAACGACGGCAGCATCGCCATCTACGTCAATGGCCCCAACAACCAGCTTTACCGGGTGGACCGCAACAGCGGCAAGGCGGACCCCTTTATTCCGACCACCTCGGGCACCGTCCTGGCCCGCGGCGCTGTCCCGGTCACCGTCGTCGACCCAGCCAACGGCCACTTCACGACCTTCATCCGCGACACCGCCAACCACCTGTGGTCCGTCGACCCGCTTGCCGCCGGCTGGCGCGACTGGGGTGCCAAGGCCTCCACCGACCCGTTCGCCGCTGTCAACCCCGCCGACAACCACGTCATCGTCTATGCCAAGGCAGCCGGCAACCAGCTCAACTCCCTGGACGTCGCCACTGGCGTGTGGACCGCGTTCATCCCCACCCCTGCCGGCACCGTGCTCGCCGATGACACCATGCCGCACACGGTCGTCGACCCCGCCAACGGACACCTGATCACCTTCGTCCGCGACACCAACAACACCCTGTGGTCCGTCGACCCCCGCGGCCCCGGCTGGACCCGCTACTACGGCGGCCCCTCCGCACCCTGACCCGGGGCAGGTCCGCTGGCGGCGTTCGGGCAGCAGGCGTTCGGCGATTTCAGCCAGGGTACGGGTGAGCGCCCTGGCGAGCCTGCCGGGGAGAAAGTCCCGCCTGGACGGGTACTTGGCGGCGCACGACCCGCAGGCTGCGGGTGAAGGACAGCCGGTCGGGGTCGATGCCCTCGTGCAGGGCGGCCTGGTGCATCAGCTGTTGGATCGCGTAGTGGTCGAGCAGGAGGCCGTAGACCTCCTGCTCGACTCCCCACGGGTACTTGGAGCGCAGGACGAGCCTGGGGCCGCGCTGGTGGGTCTTGATCTCGTCCAGGGTGGTCTCGATCTCCAAGCGCTGGACGTAGAGTGCCACGAGTTCGGCGGCCGGCGCCTCCTTCGGGTGCAGGAAGGTGGCGACCAGACGGTAGACGGTGGCCTCGCCGGTGCGGGCCAGGGTGTACTCGACCACCTGGACGGTCACCGGGTTGCGGCGCGTCCCGCGGTCCCGCCCGGCGTGGATCGTGCTGAGGTAGGAGCCGTCGTCGGGCACCCGCGTCACTGGCAGCGCCGCGTTCTTCTTCACCCGCCACAGCAGGTCCGCGCCGGTGGCCCGCGCCTGCTGCCACAGCTCGAACCCGTAGAAGCCGCGATCGGCCAGCAGCAGCATCCCCGCCCGCAGGTGAGCGAACAACTGGCGGGGCAGTCGCTGACCGACAGCGGCCCCAACGCGGCGCCGAACACGGTGTGGGTGCCGCACTCCGCCAGCCCGACCAGCCTGGCCTACGGGAACGCGCCGCTCCCGCGACCTGACCCCGGCCGGCCGAAGAACTCGTCGTTGGCCTCGGTGTCCGCCAGGTCCATCGTGGTGCCGTCCACCGCGACCAGCTGCCAGCGCCGGTACCAGGCACCCGCCGTCCCGGGCACCGCCACCGGACTGCACACCCGCGCGAGTCGATTGACGACAGCTTCCGGCCTGGAGAATCGCCGAAAAATCAGGCAATATTCGACATGGCGAATGGCTTCGTGTCGGGGAAAGAAGTGGGCGGCCGGTGGAGAAAAGCTGGCAGACCACCGACCGCCCGGTGCGTTTCCCGACCGAAGGCCCTTTCAGCCCTTCCAGGAAACGACGCAGCCCATCGTAGGCGCCCCGAGTTATTCGGTGCGCCTGGCCCAGAGCAACCAGGAGCATGGTGTGACGACGCTGGACGGCCGTGAGGTCTACACACGGCGTGACCTGATGGACAGGTACGGGATGACCCTGTCCCCGTTGGAGAAATGGCACCGTAACCGCAGCCTGACCGGCCATCCCGAGGCCGTCGGCACGGTCGGCCGCGAACTGGTCTGGGACTGCGAGGAGTGGGACCGCTGGTACCAGGAGCGGGGTGACACCCGGGACCTGGAATCCCGTGCCGACCTGGCTGCCAGGCACGGTCTGGCCCGGGGGACCCTCGACCGGATGTGGTCTCTGCGTGAGGAGAACGGCCACCCCGAACCGGTCAAGACCGTACAGCAGACGACCTACTGGGACGCCGACGAATGGGACGCGTGGTATGCCGACTACCGTCGGCGCGCCCAGCGCAGGGAACTCGACGTCGACCGCTCCGGCAGCCCCGACGACCTCATCACCCTGTCCCAGGCCGCCCGTATCCTCGGCGTCGAGCCCACCAGCATCACCCACTACCCCAAGAACCCCCCGCGGAACTGGCCGCAGCCGGCCCAGGAGGAACAACTCCCCAGTGGCCGTATGCGCCGCCGGTACCGCCGGGCGGACATTTGGCATTACGCCGACACCCGCACCATCGCCGGACCCCGCCGGCCACGGCACCAAGGCATACAGTCTGGCGTCTCATCCCCGACTGCCGGGCACGAGACGCGGAACCCCTTGTGACCCGACGCCAGGACGACTTCGGGCCTGGACCCGCACCTGGCACCGGCGGAACATCTTCACCGACCCCGACGTCGTCGACGGCCAGGC